>CANBXZ010000012.1 GCA_947373495.1 Acetobacteraceae bacterium | reverse complement strand
GCTCGCCAGCATCGAAAAAGTCGTGCCGACCCTGGAAGACGCGACGTCGCTCCTGCGCTTGCTGGCGCGGTCGGCGACGGGGCAGGATTTTTCCGTCTACACCACCTTTTCCACCGGCGCGCGGCGGCCGGACGATCTCGATGGGCCGGAAGAATATCATGTCGTGCTGATCGATAATGGCCGCAGCGCGATGATCGGCACCGAATTCCAGGACATGCTGCGCTGCATCCGCTGCGCCGCCTGCATGAACCATTGCCCGGTCTATGGCGCGGTCGGCGGCCATGCCTATGGCTGGGTCTATCCCGGCCCGATGGGCAGCGTGCTGACCCCTTCCCTGGTCGGTATCGACAAGACCGGGCTGCTGCCCAATGCCAGCACCTTCTGCGGCAAGTGCGAAAGCGTCTGCCCGGTGAAGATCCCGCTGCCGAAGATGATGCGGCACTGGCGCGAACGCGAATTCGAACGCCACCTGACCCCGGCCACCCAGCGCCGCAACCTTGGCCTGTGGGCGTATTTCGCCAAGCGGCCGGGGCTGTATCGGCTGGCGACCAAGCTGGGCATCGGCGCGCTGCACCTGCTGGCGCGCGGCAAGGGCGCCTTCGCCAGCCTGCCGCTGGCCGGCGGCTGGACCGCGGGGCGCGACCTGCCGGCGCCACAGGGCGAAACCTTCATGAGTGCCTATACCCGGCAGCAGCGGGCCCTGAGGCGGCGGTGAGCCAGGAGCCGAAGCCGCCGGCCACCACCCTGCGGTTGATCCTGGAAGGCCTGCCCGCCAGCAATCACCCGCTGGACCAGGCGGTGGCCCGGGTGGAACAGAGCCTCGACCGGTTGGAACAGCAGCTGCGCCAGCGCGCCGCGGAGATGAGCAAAAGATGAGCAAGGACGCCATCCTCAACGGCATCCGCCGTGGCCTGAAGCGCGGCCCGCTACCGGCAGACCAGCAGGCCATGCTGGCCGGCCGCCTGGCCAGCCACCCGCGCCACCTGCAACCCGCCCGCGCGCACCTGCCGCGCCCCGCCCAGGTGGCGCTGTTCCTGCGCAACGTGGAAAAGGAGTTCGGCACCGTGGAACGCGTGCCGAGCGCCGAAGCCGTGCCCGGCGCGGTGGCGGACTACCTGGCGGCGCAGAACCTGGCGCCGAAATTCGTCCTGGCCCCGAACCCGGAGCTGTGGGCCATGCCCTGGAACAGCCGGCCGATGCTGGAATTCCGTTCCGGCAAGGCCGAGGCCGACGACCTGGTGAGCGTGCAGCACGGCTTCGCGGGCGTGGCCGAAACCGGCACCCTGATGCTGCCCGCCGCGGCGCATCGCCCGACCACGCTGAACCTGCTGCCAGACACCGAGATCGTGGTGCTGAAGGCCAGCCGCGTGGTGGCGGGGTACGAGGACGCCTGGGACAAGCTGCGGGCCGAGAACCAGGACGCGCTGACCGGCGGCTTCATGCCGCGCAACGTGATGTTCGTCACCGGCCCCAGCCGCAGCGCGGATATCGAGCAGACGCTGGAATTGGGCGCCCATGGCCCGCGCCGGCTGCACATCATCCTGGTGGATGATGATCCCGCTGCCTTCCAGGCAGACGATCCCGCTGCCTTGCCGGACGGCGCCGGCCAGAACTGAGCCATGGCCCGCCCGGCGCGACGACTGAGCGAGGAGGATCGCGCCTTCTGGCACGCCTGGGCGGCGCGTACCCATGTGCTGCCGCTGAAGGGCCGCGACCCCTTCCCGCTGCCGCCCGCCGCACCGGCCCCGCCGCCCGCCACCACCCCCGCGCCGCCGCCGCTGGCCCGGGCGCCGGCCCGCCCCAAGGTGGCGCCACCGCCGCCGGAGCTGCATATCGGCCACATGGCCGGCGGGCTGGACGCGCGCCGCCTGCGCGACCTGAAGCGCGGCAAGCAGCGCCCGGAACGCCGGCTGGACCTGCATGGCAAGCGCGCGCAGGAAGCGCATCATGCCGTGCGCGCCTTTCTGCACGACGCCTTCCTGGACGGGCTGCGCTGCGTGGAGGTGGTGACCGGCAAGGGCCCGGCGCCGGAAGGCGGGGTGCTGCGGCGCGAATTGCCGCACTGGATCAACGCGCCGGACCTGCGGCCGCTGCTGCTGGGTGCCATCCACGCGCCCACCGCCAATACCGGCGCGGTCTACCTGCTGCTGCGCCGGCGGAAATGACACCGTTCGGCGTGCGGCTGCGGGCACTGCGAGAGGCCCGCGGCATCAGCCTGACCGAGTTGGCCACCGCGCTGCATGTCTCGCCCGCCTATCTCTCGGCGCTGGAACATGGCCGGCGCGGCCGCCCCACCGCCGGGCTCATCCACCAGGTGAACGAGCATTTCGGCCTGATCTGGGATGAGGCGGATGAGCTGGTGGCGCTGGCCCGGCTGTCCCATCCGCGGGTGGTGGTGGACACCGCCGGGCTTTCCCCGGCGGCGACCGAACTGGCCAACCGGCTGGCGCGGGACATCCGCCGCCTGCCGGAAGCCAGCATCGCCGCCCTGCATGCCGTGCTGGACCAGGCCGCGCCGCCGGAGTGATACGCTGACGCACGAAGGATGAACCTTCGTGCCCCTCGGTCGCCGGGCGGGCCACCTCCGCGGCCCTTGGCGACGCGGCATAGGCCGCGGCTGCCATGCGGCGGCTCGGCCCGCAGCATGCGGGCCGCAAGTCGGAACTTCGTGCGCTTGGTATGGGCTTCAGGCGAAGCGGCAGGCTTCGTCGAAGCTCAGGCGCGGGCTGCGCGGAAACAGGCCGGCCGGGTCGCCATAGCCCAGGTTGACCATGAAGTTGGTCTTCCAGCCGCTGTCGGCGAAGAACAACGCGTCCACCGTGGCATTGTCGAAGCCGCTCATCGCGCCGCTGTCGATCCCCAGCGCGCGCGCCGCCAGCATCAGGTAGGCGCCCTGCAGGGTGCCATTGCGGAAGGCGGTGGTTTCCGCCAGCGCGTCGTTGCCGGCGAACCAGCTGCGGGCATCCGCATGCGGGAACAGCTTGGGCAGCTGGTCGTAGAATTTCGGGTCATGCGCCACAATCACCGTCACCGGGGCAGTCATGGTCTTTTCGATGTTGCCGCCGGAAAGCGCCTCCTTGAGGTTGGCCTTGCCTTCCGCCGTGCGCACGAAGACGAACCGCGCCGGGGAACTGTTGGCGCTGGTCGGGCCATACTTCAGCAGGTCGTACAGTTCTTCCAGCTTGCTGTCGGCAATCGGCCGGTCCTGCCACTTGTTCTGAGTGCGGGCGCTGCGGAACAATTGGTCCAGCGTGGCGGCGTCCAGCGGCGTGGTCACCTGGGTGGTCTCGGTCATCGGGGCTCTCCTGCCTGATCCGGCGCGATATGGCCGCATCGGTGCGGCTTGGCCAATGCCCCAACCGGATTGTCGCCATCAGCGGGACTGATAAGCGGATAGTCTCATATCGCGGGACAGTTTCTGCCTCGCCGTTAACCGATCGGTCAGCCTCTCGGCACATAGTCTCATCAACAGAGACATTGTCCGGTTACCTGAGAAAGCGTCTCGCGCAATCTCAGGCCCGGCAAGGGGCCGAAGATGAGCAGCACCACCGCCAACCTTTGGGATGAAGTCTGGGCCGAATACGACGCCCGCCTGGCCCCCGCGCCAGCGGCGGCGCAGCCGCTGGACTGGCAGGCCAGCGCCAACCGGCGGGCTCAACCCTTGGCCCAACCCTTGGCCCAGCCCGTGGCGCGGCGGGCTGGCTGGTGGGCGGCGGCGTTGCTGGCGGTGGGCCTCAGCGGCTACGCGGCGATGCCGGTACTGGCCTCGCAGCACCTGACCGCGGCGCTGGACGCCGATGACGCCGCCGGCGTGGCGGCCATGGTGGACTGGCCGGCGGTACAGGCCAGCCTGAGCGGCGACCTGGCCGCCGCCACCCATGCCTTGCCGCCCGGGCGCACCGCCGGGCTCAGTGGCGCCGGGCTGGACTACCTGCAAGGCATGGCACGCGAAGTCTCCGCCGGCATGGCCACCGCCGAGGGCCTGGCCAACCTGCTGCGGCGCCGGCTGGGGGTGGAAGGCGGTGCCCCGCTGGCCTCGGCGCAGTTGCAGCCGGAAGGGCTGACCCGCACCCGCGTGGTGCTGGCAGCCGCCGATGGCGGCTCGGCGACGGTCTCGATGACGCTGGCCCTGACCGACCCGCTGCGGCTGCGCTGGCAGGTGGTGGCGGTGCAACTCGCGGACTGATGCCTGGTGCCGGGCGGACGCAGGCTGCCACCTTCCCGCGAAGCCACGGCCGCCATGCGCCGGCGCGGCCCGCAGGCCGCGGGTCGTAACGTCGCGCGGCCAGCCTCAGGCGGCGACCGCGTAGCCTTCGGCCTGCACCAGCGCCGCCACCTGGTCGCGCGGCAGCGCGGTTGCCACCTTCACCTGCCCGGCCGCCAGGTCCACCGCGACCGCGGCCTTCGGGTCGGCCGCCACAATGGCCGCGGTTACCGCGCGCACGCAGTGCTGGCAGGTCATCCCGCTCACGTTCAGGGTCATGGTCATGCGGCGCTGGCCTCCAGATGGTCCAGGATGGGGCATTCCGGCCGGGCATCGCCCTGGCAATGCCGCGCCAGGTGTCGCAGGCTGCCCGCCATGGCCTGCAAGGACTGCGCCTTTTCCTCCAGCGCCGCCACGTGGTCCAGCGCAATGCGCTGCACCTCGGAACTGGCGCGGCTGTGGTCCCGCCACAGCGCCAGCAATCGCCGCACATCCTCCAACGGGAAGGCCAGGTCGCGGGCGTGGCGGATGAAGCTCAGCTCCGCCACGTCCCGCGCCGAGAAGTCGCGGTAATTGTTGCCCCGTCGCTGCGGTTGCAGCAGTTGAATCGCCTCGTAGTGACGAATCATCTTGGCCGAAAGCCCGCTGGCTTCGGCCGCTTCACCAATGTTCATGGCCGGACCTTCCAACGCGCCAGAAGCAGCGCGTTCGTGAGAACGGAAACGGAGGACAGCGCCATCGCCGCCCCCGCCAAAACCGGAGACAACAGGCCGAAGGCCGCCAGCGGCACACCCACAAGGTTGTAGCCGAAGGCCCAGGCCAGGTTCTGCCGGATCTTTGCCAGCGTGCGCCGGGTAACGTCGATCGCCGCCGGCACCAGGGCGGGGTCGCCCCGCAGCAGGGTGATGGCCGCGGCCTGGATCGCCACGTCCGTGCCGGTGCCCATGGCAATGCCCAACTCGGCCGCCGCCAGGGCGGGGGCGTCGTTGACGCCATCCCCCACCATCGCCACGCGCTCGCCACGCGCCTGCCAGTCGCGCACCCGCGCCGCCTTGTCGGCCGGCAGCACCTCGGCGGCGACTTCGTCCAGCCCCAGCGTGGCGGCCACGGCGCCGGCGGCGGCGCGGCTGTCGCCCGACAGCATCGCCACCTTCAGCCCCAGCGCCCGCAGCCCGGCGATGGCGGCGGCGGCGCCGGGCTTCGGCGCATCCTCGAACGCCAGCAGCGCCAGCACCGCCTGGCCGTGCAGCAGCCAGGCCAGGGTGCGGCCCTGGGCCGATTCCTGTTCCGCCAGCGCCGCCAGCGGGCCCGGTTCGGCGCCTGCTTCGGCCAGCGCGCGCGGGCTGCCCAGCAGCAGCGCCCGGCCCAGCACGGTGCCGGAAACGCCCCGGCCCGGCAGCGCGCGGAAGTCGCTCACCGGCCCGGCCGGGGCGGCGGCGGCCAGCACGGCGCGGGCCAGCGGATGTTCGCTGCCGGCCTGCAGGGCGGCGGCCAGTGCCAGCACGCCGGGAATATCCTGGCCCGCGGCCACATGGGTGGCGGCCAGGCGCGGCCGGCCCTCGGTCAGCGTGCCGGTCTTGTCGAAGGCCACCAGCGTCACCGACTGCGCCCGTTCGATGGCTTCGGCGTCGCGCACCAGAATGCCGGCCCGCGCCGCCGCCCCGGTGCCGGCCATGATGGCGGCCGGCGTGGCCAGCCCCAGCGCGCAGGGGCAGGCGATGACCAGCACCGCCACCGCCCGCAGCACTGCCTGCTCGGCGCCCAGCCCGGCCAGCAGCCAGCCCAGCAACGTCATCACCGCAATGCCGATGATGACCGGCACGAAGATGGCACTGACCCGGTCCACCAGCTTCTGCACCGGGGCGCGGCTGGCCTGGGCCGCCGCCACCAGCGCCGCCACCCGGGCCAGCATGGTCTCGCCGCCCACCGCCGTGGCCCGCACCAGCAGCCGGCCATCCAGCGCGATGGTACCGGTGGCGACCTGGTCGCCGACATCCTTTTCCACCGGGTGGCTTTCCCCGGTCAGGGCGCTGGCATCCACGCCACTGCGGCCTTCCAGTACCAGGCCATCGGCCGGAATGCGCTCACCGGGGCGGATCACCAGTTGGTCCCCCACCGCCAGCACGCTCAACGGCACGTCCTGCTCCACACCATCGGCGCCCAGCCGATGCGCGGTGCGCGGCGCCAGCGCCAGCAGCGCCAGAATCGCGGCGCCGGTGGCGCGGCGGGCCCGGGCTTCCAGCAGCTTGCCCAGGCGGATGAAGAAGATGATGACGGCGGCACTTTCGAAATACAGGTGCGGCGTGCCGTCATGGCCATGGCGCAGCAGCATCCACAGCGAAAGCCCCCAGGCGGCGGAAGTGCCCAGCGCCACCAGCAGGTCCATGTTGCCGGTGCCGGCGCGCAGCGCCGCCCAACCGGCCCGATAGAACCGCGCCCCCAGCCAGAACTGCACCACCGAGGCCAGGGCCAGTTGCACCAACCCGGCCGGCATCCAGTCCCGCCCCAGCGCCATGCCCAGCATGCCAGCCAGGAAGGGCGCCACCAGCAGCGCGGCGGCGGCCAGTTCCCAGGTCTCGCGCCGGGTGGCCTCGGCGGCGGCGGCGTCGCCGGCCTGGGTGGCCGCGCGCAGGGTATAGCCGGCGCGGCGCAGCGCCTCGGCCAGGGCCAGTTCCTCGACATTGGCCAGCGCCCGCAGCGTGGCGGTCTCGCTGGCCAGGTTGACCTGCACCGCCAGCACCCCCGGCACCGCGGCCAGGGCGCGCTGCACCCGGCCGACGCAGCTGGCGCAGGTCATGCCGCCAATACCCAGGCTGAACTGCCGCTCCGGCACCTGGTAGCCGGCCTTGGCCACGGCCTCGGCCGCCGCCATGGGTGTGGTGGCGCCGCTGACCTCGGCCCTTTCGCTGGCCAGGTTGACGCTGGCGCTGGTCACCCCGGGGAGTTTCTCAAGCGCGCGCTGCACCCGGCCGGCACAGGCGGCGCAGGTCATCCCCTGGATGGGCAGCGAGAAGGCGGTGGTTGGCAGGTGCTGGGACATGATGAAAGGATGTGGGGCTTGTCACCATGGTAGGGTCAAGCCCAGACCGCCTTGCGCCAGCGCAAAGCGCGGCTGATATTGCCGGCTCGGTATGATCACCTTTCCGCGCCACCTGCTGCCGTTCGCCCTGCTGCTTGTGCTGCTGCCAGCGGCACCGGCACCCGCCGACACGCCCGCCTTCCGGGTACTGAACCGCACCGGGCAGGCCGCCACCGGGCTGTTCGCCGTGCGGTCCCCGCGTGGCGCCGGCAATGACTGGGGCCGCAACCTGCTGAACACCCCGCTGCCGGCCGAACAAAGCTTCGCCCTGCGCGCCAGCGACAGCGCCGGCTGCCGGTTCGACCTGCGGCTGGCCCTGGCGGATGGGCGGGAGGCGCGGCTGACCGAACAGGATATCTGCCTGCACAGCATGGTGGTGCTGGAAGCCGCGCTGGCGGTGCCGGGCGGCGGCGGCCTGGCCAAACCTCCGCCGGCCAGCGGCCCCCCCATGGCGGCGCCCCGTACCGGCATCGGTGCCGGCGTCGGCCCCAACCCGGGAGGCAGCGGCCGCAGCAGCATCGGCACCGGCTTCGTGGTGGCGCGCCAGCGGGTGCTGACCAACCAGCATGTGGTGGAAGGCTGCCGGCGGATTACCGTGCGCAGCCCGGAAGGGGTGGAACTGGCCGCCAGCGCCCACGCCGCGCCCGACAGCCGCCGCGACCTGGCCGTGCTGGCGGTGGCCGGGGAGGTAGGGCCGCCGCTGCGCTTCCGCGCCAGCCCGGCGGTGCGCCGGGGCGAGGAGGTGGTGACCTATGGCTTCCCGCTCTCGGGCATCCTGTCCTCCGGCCCCACGCTGACCACGGGGGAGGTGAATGCGCTGTCGGGCCTGCGCGACAACCCGCTGCAATTCCAGATCAGCGCCCCGGTGCAGCCGGGCAATTCAGGCGGCCCGCTGCTGGACCGCCAGGGCAATGTGGTGGGCGTGGTGGTCAGCAAGCTGAACGCCGCCGGCATTGCCGCCCGCACCGGCGACATTCCGCAGAACGTGAACTTCGCGGTGAAGGGGCTGGAAGCGGCCGAATACCTGCGCGGCATCGGCCTCACCCCGTTGTTGGCCGACAGCAATGGCCGGGACCGCAGCCCGGCCGAGGTGGGCGAGCTGGCCCACCGCAGCACGGTGCTGGTGCGCTGCGAGAAGTAGCCCCGGCTATTCCAGCGTGATGCCGTTCTGGCGGATCAGCGCGGCATAGCGTTCGGCGTCCCGGCGCAGCAGGGCCGCGGCATCCGCCGGGGTGCCACCACCCCGCAGGAAGCCGGCCTGCTGCACCCGCGGGCCCAGCACCGGGTCCTTCAACGCCTTGTCCACCGCGGCCGCCAGCCGGGCGGCGATGGGCGCCGGCAGCCCGGCCGGGCCCATCAGCATGTACCAGACATTGGAATCGAAACCGGGGAAGCCGCTTTCGGCGATGGTCGGCACCTCCGGCAGCCATTCCACCCGCGCCGGCATGGTCACCGCCAGGGCGCGCACGCCGCCATTGCGGATGTGCGGCAGGTAGGTGGGCAGCGTATCCAGCGCCAGGTCGATGCGGCCGGCCAAAATCTCGTTCACCGCCTGGCCGGTGCCGCGGAACGGCACATGCGTCATCTGCACCCGCGCCTCGGCACACAGCAGTTCCGCCGCCAGGTGCTGCTGCGTGGCCACGCCGGAGGAGGAGTAGTTCAGCTTGCCGGGGTTGTCCCGCGCCCGTTGCAACACGTCCTGGATGGTGCGGGCCGGGGCGTCCTTCGGCACCACCGCCACCAGCGGCACGGTGGCGGCCAGCGCCACCGGGGCCTGGTCGCGGAAAATGTCGAACGGCGGCGGCTTCATCAGCGGCGGCACCACGGCGCTGGCGGAAACCGTGGTCATGTACAGCACGTGGCCATCCGGTGCGGCGCGGCTGCCGGCCAGGGCGGCGATGGTGCCGCTGGCGCCGGGGCGGTTTTCCACCGCGATCGGCTGGCCCAGTTCGGCCTGCAACGCCGGCGCCAGCAGCCGGGCGATGATGTCGGTGCCGCCTCCGGGGGCGAAGCCGACCAGGATGGTGATGGGCCGGCTGGGCCATTCCTGGGCACGCGCCACGGCGGGGGCGAAAACGGCGGCGGCAAGCAGGCTGCGACGGCGCATGCGGGGCTTCCTCGGCTTTGTTGGCCGGAGCTTAGCCTGGGATGCCGGCCGATGCAGCAGGTTGCCAGCGCCGGCACCGGCCCATAGAGGGAAGGGGTACCGTGAAGGAAGCCGCCATGACCAAGGAAGAAATCACCGCCTGGGCGCTGGCGAATGGTTGGCAGATGCTGGCGGGCGCCCCCAGCCTGACCAAGCCGAACCGGCCGAAGGAAGCCATCGTGCGCCTGGTGATGCTGGCGACGGTGGTGAACCTGGAAGTGAAGAAGCCGGCCGGCAAATGGGAAAAGATGGCCGGTGCGCCCTATGCCAAGGTGGAGGCGGACCCGGATACGGGCGTGCCCGCCGGCCTTGGATTTGAGAAAATTCCCAGCTTTTCCATGCTGATGCGGGAAAACAAGGACCGCATGGTATTCGCCGGCATGACCGGCAAGCACCCGGACTGACAGCGGGCCGTTGCGGCCGGAACCACTCCCGGTGGAGGGTTTCCGGCAGAACGCCTGATTGACGCCGTGCGATGTCCCGGCCTCAGGCTTCAACCACCGGGGTTGCGGCGTTGCTCAGGGGCAGGGGCAGGCGCGGGGGCGTTTCAGGCGGAAACCGTCACGCTCCCCGGCCGGTTGTCTCAGCGGCGGCGGGCCTGGCGGGCGGCGTAGCGGGCATCGCGCGCCGCCTTCTGTTCGGCGGCCAGGGCCAGGGCGCGGGCC
The DNA here is from genome assembly GCA_947373495.1 of Acetobacteraceae bacterium. Taxonomy (GTDB): domain Bacteria; phylum Pseudomonadota; class Alphaproteobacteria; order Acetobacterales; family Acetobacteraceae; genus CAIMOR01. Next base: position 21,593 of record CANBXZ010000012.1, on the reverse strand, counting down.
TTGTGCTCGGCTTCGGCTTCAACCGCACGCTGCGCGGCTTCAACGGCGCGCTGGGCGGCATCGCGGGCCTGGGCGGCCAGTTCGGCTTCGTGCGCGGCCTTTTCGGCGGCCAGACGGGCGGCTTCGGCTTCCTTGGCGATCTTGCGCTCGGCGGCGCGCTGGTCGCGGGCCTCGGCGATGGCCTTCTGCTGCGCCAGGCGCTCGATCACGGCGGGGTCATCTGGGCCCGGGCGAGCGCGGAACCGCTCCAGCAGGGCCTGCTTGGCTTTGGCAGCGGTCGTCAGTCGGTTGTTGAAGGTGTCGTGTTTGGTGGATTGCATGGCCGCCGTTTACTGCAAACGGCGGCGCAGGCAAAGCCAAAGCTGCAAGGTTCCAGTTGACAGTTGCGGGGCAATAGGCTCCGCGCTGCCTATTCCGCCGCCACTGCGGGCGCCGCCGCCCGCACCCGCGGCATCACCTCCTCGGCGAACAGCCGGATGGTCTGGTGCCGCACCGCGCGCGGCACGCCATAGGTGGCGTTGCTGACCAGCAGGTAGTTGAAGCCCAGGTCGGCAATCTGCCGCACCCGCCGCGCCACCGTCTCCGGGCTGCCCACCAGGTTCTGCGTCAGGTAGCCGCCCAGGTTGGCCGGGTCGCTCAACAGCCGCAGGTTGGCGAACATGCGGTTGAACTGCTGGTAGCCCTCGATGTTGCCCCAGGGGGCGTTGTCGGACTGGTAGTGCTTCACCTGCAGGGCGAAGAACTCGGGCAGGTACTTCAGCGCCAGTTGCTCCGCTTCCGCATCGGTGTCGGCCACGAAGCACTTGATGGAGATCGGCAGGTTGGTGTCGGTGGGGTGGCCGGTGGCGACGCTGCGGCTGCGCCAGGTTTCCAACACCCGCTTCAGCACATGGTCGGGGAAGCTGGAAAGGCACAGCGGCGGCAGGCCCAGCTCGGCCATGATGCCGGCGCTCTCCACGCTGCCGATGGCGCCGTAGAAGTGGGGCTTGCGGGCGCCGAAGGCCGGGCGGATCCGCGTCGGTTCCTTGAAGCTGGCGTACTTGCCCTCGAAGGTGAAGGCGTCGCCCTGCATGGCGCGGCGGGTGAACTGCCAGGTTTCGCGGAAGCGGTCGCGCGCGGTTTCCATGCCGATGCCGAAGGCGTCGTATTCGCTCTTCGCCGTGCCGCGCCCCATGCCGATGTGCAACTCGCCATCGGTCAGGTTGGCCAGCATCGCCACATCCTCGGCGAAGCGCACCGGGTCGTACCAGGGCAGCACCATCACCGCGGTGCCCAGCCCCAGCCCGGGGCAGGCGGCGGCGATGTGGGACAGCAGCAGCAGCGGGTTGGGCTGCGGGTAGTAGTCGCTGAAATGATGCTCCACCAACCAGGCGGCGTCGTAGCCCAGGGTGTGCAGCAACCGCGCATCCGCAATGGCCTCACGGTACAGCGCGCGGTCATCCAGCCCCGCCTCGCCCACCGCGCCGATCTGATACGCGAAGCGCAACGCGCTGTTGGTTGCCCCACCTTCGGTTGCCACGACATCCATCCCGGTTATTGTCGGCAAAACGGTAGGTTTGGGGTCAGTGGCGTGTCAATCAGCCGCGGCCGGGAGAGACGTTCATGCAGCACATCACCCGGCGCGCCGCGCTGGCCGCAACCCTGGTCATGGCCCTGCCGCGCCTGGCCACGGCGCAGGAAACCCGGGCGCTGCGCTTCATCGTGCCCTTCGCCGCCGGCGGTTCCACCGACGTGCTGGCCCGCGTCTTCGGCGAACGCATCGCGCCGCTGCTGGGCCAGCAGGTGGTGGTGGAAAACCGCGCCGGGGGTGCCGGCAGCGTCGGCAGCACCGCGGTGGCGCAGGCCGTGGCGGATGGCAACACGCTGCTGCTGGGCACCATCGGCACCCATGCGGTGAACGGCCTGCTGACCCCCTCCCTGCCCTATGACGCGGTGGCCGACTTCACCCCCATCACCCTGCTGGCCACGCTGCCCAACGTGCTGGTGGTGAACCCGGCGCTGCCGGTGACGACGCTGGCGGAGCTGGTCACCCATATCCGGGCGCGGCCGGGCCAGTTGGCCTATGCCTCCCCGGGCAATGGCACCGCGGCGCATCTGGCCGGGGAGCTGTTCCGCACCGCGCTGGGGCTGGACATCGCCCATGCGCCCTACCGTGGCAGCGCCCCGCTGCTGACCGACGTGATCGGCGGCCAGGTCACCATGGCCTTCGACTATTCCGCCAGTTCGCTGCCGCATATCCGCGGCGGCCGGCTGCGTGCGCTGGCGGTGACCAGCGACAGCCGCAGCGACGCCTTGCCGGCGGTGCCGACCATGGCGGAAGCCGGCATTCCGGCGGTGCGCGTCACCACCTGGTACGGCATCTTCGCCCCGCGCGGCCTGCCGGCACCGCAGGTGGCGCGGCTGCACCAGGCCTTCGCCCTGGCGGCGCAGGATGCCGGGCTGCGAGAGAAGCTGGCGCAGCTCAGCGTCACCCCGGTGGTGGGCACGCCGGCTGAACTGGCCAGCTTCCAACGGGCCGAGATCGACCGCTGGGGCGCGCTGGTGCGCAGCGCCCGCATCACCGCGGATTGAACGCCATGCGCATCTTCCGCTACGGCGCCGGCGCCATGGGCGGCTGCCTGGGCGCGGATCTGGCGCCAGCGCCGGCATGCTCGATGCCGCGCGACAGCAGCGTGACGCCGCGGGAGACCGCCTTGCCAGGCCGGTGGGCCCAAACCAGGAGCCAAACGCCATGAAGCGCCGCACCCTGCTGGCCGCCGCGCTGGCCTACCCTGCCCTGACTCAGCCAAGCCGGGCACAACCCGGCCTGGCCCAACCAGGTTTGGCCCAACCAGGTTTGGCGCAACCCACCTTCCCCAACCGGCCGGTGCGGCTGTTTGTCGGTTCTTCCAATGGTGGCTCACAGGACATCACCGCCCGGCTGCTGGCCAGCCGGCTGGCGCCGCTGCTCGGCCAGCAGGTGATCGTGGAGAATCGCGGTGGGGCCGGCGGCGCCCTGGCCACCGAGCCGGTGCGCCAGGCGGCGCCGGATGGCCACACGCTGGTGTTCAACAACATGGGCGCCTTGCTGATCACGCCGCTGCTGCATGGCGGCCCGCAGCCCTGGGACGACATGGTGCCGGTTTCCCTGGTGGCGGATGTGCTGACCGTGCTGGTCTGCCCAGCCGAACGCCCCTGGCGCAGCGTGGCCGATATGGTGGCCGCCGCCCGCGCCACCCCCGGCGGGCTGAGCTGGGGCCATCCCGGTGTCGGCTCCTCGCCCTGGCTGGCGGCGCTGCTGTTGGACCGGGAGGCCGGCATCCGCACCGTAGAGGTGCCCTATCGCGGCGGCGGCCCGGCCATGCTGGATTTGCTGGCCGGCCGGCTGGACTACAGCTTCGCCACCACCCCCACCGCGCTGCCGCACGTGGCCACCGGCAAGTTCCGCGCCCTGGCGGTGCCCACCGCCACCCGCCTGCCCTCGCTGCCCCAGGTGCCGACCATGGCGGAAGCCGGCTTTCCGGGGTTTGAGCTGCGCAGCTGGTTCGGCGTGATGGCGCCGGCCGGCACCCCGGCGCCGATCGTGGCGGCGCTGAACCGCGCCATCGGCCAGGCCATGGCCGAGCCGGAGGTGGTGGCGATCCTGGCCCAGCATGGCGAGGCGCCGCTGCAATCCTCGCCGGAGGAATTCCTACGCATCGGCCATGCCGAGCGCGCACTGTGGGGCCCGCTGGCGCAGGCCGCCAGCCGCGGCCAACGCTGAGGCGGCGGCGGGCAGACCCTGGCCGATTGACCCGTCCCGCGATCCACGCCCTTGGGTCAGCACACCTCAGGCGATCACGCCCCAAACCCTCGCGCACCTCGATCGCCGGGCGGGCCGCAGGGCGGAACCTGGCCTGTCCAGTGTCAGGCCATCAGGTCGCGTGCCGCGATCAGGCCGCCATGTCGCGCGCCGCGATCAGGCCAAAGGTCATGCCGGAAGCCAGCGAATAGCCGGTCTGGTAGCCGGCCCCGGTCTCGGTGCGGGCCGCGGCGTTGCCCACGGCATACAGCCCCGGAATCGGCTGGCCGCGCACGTGCAGCACCCGCGCGCCACTATCCGCCAGCAACCCGGCGGAAGCCAGCGCCGTCGGGTGCAGTTCCACCGCATGGAACGGCGGCTGGGCGATGCTGCCCAGGGTGGCGGCGGGCGCCAGGCGGGAAAGCCCCCAGGGCGTCTCGCCGCGATGATGCTCCCGGTCCTGCCCGGCCAGGGCATCGGCGCTGAAGCGCGCCGCCGTCGCCACCAGCCCGGCGGGGTCGATACCGCATTGCACCGCCAACGCCTCCAGCGTGTCCGCCCGCGCCACCCAGCCCGGAATCGGTGCCCCCGGCGGCCGGCCGGCAAAGGACTGGCCGGCGCCATACTGCGCGTCGAAGATCAGGAAGGCCGGCAGGTTCGGGCGTTCGCCCCGCGCCGGGTCGAAGCTGCGCAGGTGCGGCGCCACGGCCTGGAAGAAGCTCTCATCGGCGAAGCGCCGGCCCTGGCGGTTCACCACCATGGTATGCGGCGCCACCAGTTCCTGGGTGCCGGAAAGCCGGCAGAGGTCCGGCGCTTCCTCCGGATTGCGGAAGCCGAGGAAGATCGACAGGTTGTTGCCGATGACATGCACGGCGGCGCCGATTTCCTGCGCCATCACCAACCCATCCCCACGCAGCCCGGGCGGGAACATGGACTGCCAACCGGGCAGCGCCTCGAACCGGTCCACCAGTTCAGGGTTGCTCTCATAGCCGCCACTGGCCAGCACCACGCCGCGCCGGGCGGTCAGCACCTCGCCGGCAGCGGTCACCACGCCGGTGACGCGCCCGGCTTCCTGCACCAGCCGCGCGGCGGGGGTGGCGACGCGCAGCCGCACCCCATGCGCCAGCGCGGTGCCCACCAGCCAGGTGACCAGCCCGGCGCCGGCGCCGCGCCGGCCCGGCGCTTCCCGCGCCAGCACCAACGCCGCGTCCCACGCCGCCTGGCTGTTGGCACCACCCAGCTTCACCGCCTCGGAGCCCCCCAGCCGGTGCAGCGGGCCGGCCGGCACCGCCACGCGGTCGGCCCAGGCGTCCAGCACGCTGGCGTCGATCGGCGGCGTGTCCAGGATGCGGCCGCCAGCCATGGCGCCGGGCGCCATGCCGTAATGGTCGATGCGGGGCGAGAGCCGGAACGGAATGCCGGCGGCGATGAAGAAGCGCAGCGCCTCGGGGGCCTGGGTGGCGAAGGCTTGCAGCCGCGCCGGGTCGGCACCGCCGGCGGCGACGTAGTGCAGGTAGTCCCGTACCGCCTCGGGCGTGTCGTTGCCGCCGGCCGCCGCGTGCAGATGGTTGGCGCCCACCCAGAGGAAGCCGCTGGCATTGGCGGTGCCACCACCCAATTGCGGCGCGGCTTCCAGCAGCAGCGTGTCCAGCCCGAGCATGGCGCTGGCGATGGCGGTGCTCAGCCCGGCGCAGCCGCCGCCGAGCACGATGACATCATGGCTGCTCATTGCGGGCGAATGCCGGCGGCGGCCACCACCTGGCGCCAGCGCACCGTCTCCTCGGCCAGTTGCCGTTCGGCGGCTTCGGGCGGCATGCCGCCGGGCAGGCTGGCGATCTGTGCCAGGAAGGCGACGATCTCGGGCGCCGCCAATGCCTTCGCCGCCTCGGTGTACAGCCGCTGCACCACCGCATCCGGCGTGGCACGCGGCACCGCCAGGCCGGACCAGTGCAGGATGTTGTAGCCCGGCAGCCCGGCCTCGGCGAAGGTCGGCACCTCCGGCAGCATGGCCAGCCGCCCAGGCCCGCTGATGGCCAGCGGCCGCAGTACCGAGGAAGCCCCGCCCATGGCGGCGCTGGGGGAGGCGAAGACCACATCCACCTGCTTGGCCATGGTGGCTGTCACCGCTTCGCCGCCGCCGCGATAGGGCACGTGGAACAGCCGGACATCGGCCGCCAGTTCATAGGCCACGGTGGCGAATTGCACACTGCTGCCGACGCCGCCGCTGCCATAGGTGATGCCCTGCGGCCGGCGCTTCGCGTCCTCGGTCAGGTCGCGCAGCGTCTGCCACGGCGCGTCGCGATGCACCGCCGCCACCACCGGGGTGAAGGCGCTGATGGTGATGAGCCGGAACGCCTGCGCATGGTCGAAGGGCAGGTTGTTCACCAGGAAGGGCATCATGCCGTAGGTGCTGTCCAGCGCCAGCAGCGTGTGGCCATCCGGCGCCGCGCGCGCCACCTCGGCCGCGCCGATGCTGCCGGAGGCGCCGGAGCGGTTCTCCACCACCACGGACTGGCCCAGCGCCTCGGTCAGCTTCTGCGCCAGGCGGCGGGCGATGGTGTCGATCGCCCCGCTCGGCGCCCAGGCCACCACCAGCCGCAGCGAGCGATTGGGGAAGCCCGGCTGCGCCAGGGCAAGCGAGGGAGAGGCGAGGGCGGCGCCCAGCAGCGCGCGGCGGCGCATGCTCAGGCGCCCAGTTCGCGGCGCACGATGGCGGCGCCATCCGCCAGGGCCTTCAGCTTGCCGAAGGCCCTGTCGCGCGGCAGGTACTTCATGCCGCAATCCGGCGCCGGCACCAGGCGTTCCGCCGGCAGCACCTCCAGCGCGGCGCGGATGCGCGCGGCCACGGTCTGGGCGGTTTCCACCTCGGCCGCGCCCAGGTCCAGCACGCCCAGCATGATGGTCTTGTTCGGCAATTCCTTCAGGATGTTCAGGTCCAGCTTCGGCTGCGCCGCCTCGATGCTGATCTGCTGCGCGGTGCAGGCGGTGAGTTCCGGCAGGAAGGAATAGCCCGCGGGCTTGTTGCCGACGATGGCGGCATAGCCGAAGCACAGATGCACCACCGTGGTGCCCTCGATGCCTTCCAGCGCGCGGTTGATGGCGGGAATGGCGAAGTCGCGCGCCTGTTCCGGAAAAGCCTGCATCCAGGGCTCGTCCAGCTGGATCACATCGGCCCCGGCGGCCTTCAGCTCGCGGATTTCCGCGTTCAGCGCCGCGGCGTAGGCCAGGGCGAGTTCGGCTTCATCGGCGTAGTATTCGTTCTTGCACTGCCGGGTCATGGTGAAGGGGCCAGGCAGGGTGATCTTGGTCACGTGGTCGGTATTGGCCCGCATGAAGGCGACATCGCGCACCTCCACCGCGCGGGTGCGGCGCACCGGGCCGACCACGCGCGGCACCACGGTGGTGGCGCCGGTGCGGCCCACCACCTCGGCCGGGTTGGCGGCGTCGATGCCTGCCAGCGAATTGGAGAAGTGGTTGGAATAGCTTTCGCGGCGGATCTCGCCATCGGTGATGATGTCGATGCCGGCGCGTTCCATGTCCCGCATCGCCAGCAGGGTGGCGTCGTCCTGCGCCAGCTCCAGCAAGGGCGCGCCGATGCGCCACAGCTCCGGCGCCCGCACCCGCGGCACCAGGCGGCCGCGCAGCGTGTTGTGGTCCACCAGCCAGGCCGGTTGCGGGTAGCTGCCGACAACGGTGGTGGGCAGAAGCGGAAGCGGCTTGGCCATGCTGGGTTTCCTCGGGACGTTGAGGCGCAGCGTAAGGCCAGAGCCGCACGAAGCCCAGCGCCGCACTGGGGCCAAAGGAGGGGGGCCAGGGTATCGGCCATGGACGGCCTTCCGGCGGTTTGCCAGGATGGCGGCAGAATGACCGCCCATCGCAATGGGCGCCCCTGGGAGGCCCGGCCATGACCCCATCCCTCACCCGGCGCCACGCCCTGGCGCGCCTTGGCGTGGCCCTGGCGCTTGCCGCCCCGGCCGTGGCGCGCGCGCAGGACGCCTGGCCCAGCCGCCCGGTGCGCGCGCTGGTGGCGTTTCCGGCCGGCAGCGGCACCGACACGCTGGCGCGGTTCTACGCCGAGCGCCTGTCCCGCGCCCTGGGCCAGCCGGTGCCGGTGGAGAACATGGGCGGCGCCAATGGCATGATCGCGGCCCGCGCCGCCGCCCGCGCCGCACCGGATGGCTACACGCTGTTCTTCGGCACCGTCTCCACCCATGCCGCCGGGCCGAACCTGGTGAAGGAGCCGGGCTTCGATGCGGTGCGGGACTTCGCCCCGGTCTCGCTCATCAGCATCAACCCGCTGGCGCTGCTGGTGCGGGCGGATTTCCCCGCCACCGACCTGGCCGGCTTCATCGCCCATGCCAAGGCGCGGCCGGGGCAGTTGAACTACGGCATCGGCAATGCCGGCGGCCTGGCCGGCGCCCACCTGCTGAACACCGCCGCCGGCATCCGCGCCGAGATGATCAACTTCCGCGGCACTCCGGCGGCGATGACGGACCTGCTGGGCGGCCGGTTGCAGTACATGGTCACCGACCTGGGCCCGGCGATGGAACACCTGCGCGCCGGCACCCTGCGCGCCCTGGCCGTCACCACCGCGCAGCGGGTGGAGCAATTGCCCGGCGTGCCGACCATGCAGGAATCCGGCTTCCCCGGCTTCGACTTCGCCAGTTGGAACGCCATCTGGGTGCCGGCGCGCACGCCGCCCGGCATCGTCGCCCGGCTGCACCGGGAAGTCGTCGCCATCGGCGAAACCGAGGAAGCCCGCCGCTTCATCGGCGCGGTCGGCATCGTTTCCGTCACCAGCACGCCGGAAGCGCTCGGCCAGCGGGTGGAGCGCGAGTTGGTGCAATGGGCGCGCATCGTGCAGGAAACCGGCCTGCCGCGGGAATGACGCGGCAGGCCGCATGTTCTAGCTTCGCCGCAACGCAGGACGCGCGGCGCATAAAGGGAATGTTCAGGCATGGGTGAAACGACACGGCGCATCCGGTCCGCCGGCGGCATGGCACAGGCCATTCCGGTGGATGGCCCGAAGCTGATCGCGCTGTGCGACGGCTACCTGGACCTGAACCTGTCGCGCTTCCCGGACGTGGTCCGCGGCATCGGCGACGACCTGGCCATCGCCGATGGCCAGGACCTCAACGACATGACGCTGTCGGTCAACGCCTTCCTGATCGAAACCGCGGACCGGCTCTGCCTGGTGGATGCCGGCGACAGCGACCGCCGCGGCGCCATGCTGGGCCACCTGCCGCGCGCCCTGAAGGCGGCGGGCTATGCGGCCGGCGACATCACCGACCTGTTCATGACCCACCTGCATGGCGACCACGCCGCCGGGCTGGTGCTGGCCGGGCAGGCCGCCTATCCGCGCGCGGCGCTGCATGTGGCCGAAGACGAAATGGCGTTCTGGCAGAATCCGGCTGCGCTGGACGAGCTGCAATCCATCCAGCTGCCCTTCGCCGAAGCCGCCATGCGGGTGTATCGCGACCGCCTGTCCAGCTTCCGCCCCGGGCAGGAATTGCTGCCCGGCGTGCGGGTGCGCGCGCTGCCCGGCCATACCCCGGGGCAGGTGGGCTTTCAACTCGGCAGCGCCAACCCGGTGCTGATCTCGGCCGACGTGCTGCACCTGCCGGCCTTGCAGGTGAAGCACCCGGAATGGGGCTTCCTGTTCGACGCCGACCGCCCGCGCGCGCAGCAGATGCGGCTGGACCTGCTGGCCGAGGTCAGTGCCTCCGGCCTGCGGCTGGCCGGCGCGCATATTCCCTTCCCCGGCGTCATCCGCGTGGCCCCCGGCCCGGATGGGCTGGGCTTCGCCACCGCCGCCGAATAAGGAACCGCCCGATGCAACCCACCCGAAGCGGCCACGGCATCGGCGCCCCGATGCGACGCGTGGAGGATGTGCGCTTCCTGCGCGGCGCCGGGCGCTACGTGGACGACATCCGTGCCCCCGATGCCGCACAGCTGCATGTGCTGCGCTCGCCCCACGCCTCGGCGCGGATCACCCGCCTCGACACCACGGTGGCGCGGGCCATGCCGGGCGTGCTGCTGGTGCTGACCGGCGATGACGTGGACGAGCTGGGCGTGCTGCGCTGCGTGACGCCGCGGCACCAGCGCAGTGGCGCGCCGCTGACGCAAACCCCGTGGCGCATGCTGGCCCAGGGCCAGGTGCGCTATGTGGGCGACGCGGTGGCGGCGGTGTTCGCCGAAACCCGCGCCGCGGCGCAGGATGCGGCCGAGGCGATCGAGGTGGCGTACGAGGTGCTGCCCTGCGTCACCGACGTGGCCGAGGCGGTACAGCCCGGCGCACCGGCGGTGTGGCCCGGCATCGCGCCCGACAATGAATCGGTGTTCTTCCGCCTGGGGGATGCGGCGGCGGTGCAGGCCGCCTTCGCCCGCGCGGCGCATGTGGCACGGCTTGATTTCCGCGTCACCCGCGTCTCAGCCAACCCGATGGAACCGCGCAACGCCCTGGCCACGCACGACCCCATCGAGGACCGCTACACCCTGACCACCGGCACCCAGTTGCCGCATGTGATGCGCAATGAGATCGCGCAATTCGCGCTGGGCATTCCCAGCAACCGGCTGCGCATCATCTCGCCCGATGTCGGCGGCGGCTTCGGCATGAAGGAAAGCCCGTTCCAGGAATACGTGCTGTGCCTGCACGCCGCCAAGGTTCTGGGCCGCCCGGCGCGCTGGACCGCGACGCGCACCGAAAGCTTCCTGTGCGACACCCATGCGCGGGACAACCTCTCCACCGCGCAACTGGCGCTGGATGCCGAGGGCAATTTCCTCGCGCTGCGGGTGGACACGCTGTGCAACCTGGGCGCCTACCTGGCGTGGCAGGGGCCGGTTTCCTCCACCAACAATGTCGGCGGGCTGGCCGGGGTGTACCGCACGCCGCATATCTGCACCGAGGTGCGCGGCATCCTGACCAATACCCAGCCCACCGCGCCCTATCGCGGCGCCGGCCGGCCGGAAGCGATCTACGCCATGGAACGCGTCATCGACCTGGCCGCCGATGAAATGGGGCTGGACCGGGTGGAGCTGCGCCGCCGCAACCTGATCACGCCCGACCAGATGCCGTTCCAGACCGGGCTGGACTACAAGTACGACAGCGGCGACTTCCCACGGAACCAGGCGATGGCGCTGGAAGCCGCCGACTGGGCCGGGTTCGAGGCCCGCCGCGCCGAGGCCGCCACCCGCGGCAAGCTGCGCGGCATCGGCATTGCCAACGCCATTGAAAGCGCCGGCGGGCCGCATCGCGGGCCGATGGAGGAAGCCGCCGAGATCCGCTTCGACAATGGCGGCAGCGTGACGCTGCTGATGGGCAGCCACAACCACGGCCAGGGCCACGAGACGGTGTTCCGCCAGATCGCCAGCGAACGCCTGGGCATTCCGCCGGAACGCATCCGCTTCATCAATGGCGACACCGACCTGGTGACGCATGGCCGCGGTACCATCGGCTCCCGCAGCATGATGGCGGCGGGTGGCGCGCTGGTCGGCGCGGCGGTGAAGATCATCCATCGCGGCAAGCAGATCGCCTCGCATTTCCTGGAAGCCGCGGTGGAGGATATCGAGTTCGAGGATGGCCAGTTCCGCGTCGCCGGCACCGACCGCGGCATCGGCATCGAGGAGTTGGCGAAGCGCAGCTACATCCCCGGGCAATTGCCGATGAGCGAGGAAATGGGCCTGTCCGCCCTGCTCATCACCCGGCCGGGCGACGCCACCTTCCCCAATGGCTGCCACGTGTGTGAGGTGGAGGTGGACCCTGAGACGGGCGAGACCGCGCTGCTGCGCTATGTGGTGGTGGACGACGTCGGCACCGTCATCAACCCGCTGCTGGTCAAGGGCCAGATCCATGGCGGCATCGCCCAGGGGCTGGGCCAGGTGTTCGGCGAGAATGTGCAGTACCAGGACGGCCAACTGCTGACCGCCAGCTTCATGGACTACCAGATGCCGCGCGCCAGCGACTTCTGCGCCCTGGAGGTGTTGAGCAACCCGGTGCCGACCAAGACCAACCCGCTGGGCGTCAAGGGCGCCGGCGAGGCTGGCACGGTCGGCGCGCTGCCGGCGCTGATGAGCGCGGTGGTGGACGCGCTGCGGCCGCTGGGCGTGCGGCACCTGGAGATGCCGGCCTCCCCGGCGCGGGTATGGGCGGCGATCCAGGCGGCGGGGTAGCGGCTGAGGCGTGAGCATTCCCGGCGGCAATGCTCACGCGCCGGCTTTTCCGGCAGCAAGCCTGATCGGCGCCGTGCGACATCCGGGCCTCGGGCAACCAGGCGCTATTCGGCGCGCACCCCGGCGGCGCGCAGCACCGGCACCCAGCGCGCGGTTTCGGCGGCGAAGTGCTGCGCGAGGCGTTCCGGCGGCCCGCCGATGGGCGTGGTGCCCTGCTGCTGCAACAGCGCCGCCTTGAACTCCGGCACCGCCAGCACCGCGTTGCACAGCGCATTCAACCGCGCCACCAGCGGCGCCGGCATGCCGGCCGGGCCCACCAGCCCGTACCACAGCGTGGCGGCAACACCGGGCAGCGTGGCCTCGATGGTCGGCACCTCCGGCATGTGCGGCAGGCGTTCCGGCGTGGTCACCGCCAGGGCGCGGCCCTTGCCGCCCTGCAACGCCGGCGCCGCCGAGGACAGCGAGTTGATGGTGAAGTCGATCTCCCCCTTGGCGATGGCCGTCACCACCTCGGCGCCGCTGCGGTAGGTGACGTGCAGCATGCCGGCCCCGGCCCGGTCGGCGAGCAATTCCGCCGTCAGGTGGCTGATATGGCCGGTGCCGACGCTGCCATAGGTCATGCCACCCGGCTTGCTGCGGGCATAGGCCAGGAACTCGGGCACCGTGCGCGCCGGCAGGTCGGCCCGCACCAGCAGCACCATCGGCAGCGCCGCCAGGAAGATGATGGGGGTGAAGGCGGTGCGCGGGTCATAGGGCAGGTTGCGGTACAGCTCATGCGCCAGCAGGCCGGAGCCCTGTTCGGCCATCAGCAGGGTATAGCCATCAGGCCGCGCCTGCGCCGCCACGCCGGCGCCGATGGTGCCGCCGGCGCCGGGCCGGTTCTCCACCAGCAGCGGCTGGCCATTGGCCAGGGCCGGGAAATGCGGCGCCATCAGCCGCACCAGAATGTCGATCGCGCCGCCGGGGCCGAAGGGCACCACCACCCGCACCGGGCGGTCCGGCCATTCGGCCTGGGCGCGGGCCAGCCGGGGCAGGGCAAAGGCGGGCAGGGCCAAGGGGGCCAACAGGCCCAGGGTGCGGCGCGTGAGCATGGACATCCTCCCGTTCGGTCGGCTCTGGCGGCCGCTGCGGGGCAGGCTAGACCGCGAAGCGCCCGGCTGGAAACACCGGGCTGCCGGCCTGATGGTTCGGCATTTCCTTGCTGTAATATTTCTGTCAAATCTCAACGGTCTTGCGGGAGGGTCCGACGCTGGCAGCCTGGTTGGCCGAATGGGGGAGCCTCGCCTATGCGGTGGCGGCGCTCTGGGCGTTTTTCGAAGGCGAGAGCTTCGTGCTGGCCGCCGCCGCGCTGGGCGCCGTGGCCGGCGGCGTGGACCCCTGGCTGCTGATGGCCTCGGCCTGGGCCGGCGCCTTCGTCAGCGACCAGGCCTGGTTCGCGCTCGGCCGGCGCTATGGGCCGGCGATGCTGCGGAAATCGCCCCGGGCGGAACGGGCGCTGGGCGCCATGGCCGGCACGCTGGCGCGGCATGGCACGCTGTTCGTGCTCGGCCTGCGCTTCCTGTACGGGGTGCGCAATTTCGGCGCCGCCGCCTGCGGCATGACCGAAATGCCCTGGGCCCGCTTCGCCCTGCTGGACGCGGTGGCCGCCACCCTGTGGGCCGCCAGCCTGGTGGCGGCGGGCTGGTTCCTGGGGGAATGGCTGGGCCCGGCCGGGCTGGGCTGGAGCATCCTGGGCATCGCGGTGCTGGCGCTGGTGGTGGTGGCGCTGCGGCACTGGCTGAAACGACGCCGCGCCACTGGCTGAGGCCGGCTTGGCGGCGCGCCCCGGGGCAGGCACCATGCCGCAAAAGCCCCGGGGGGACACAGGGATGGAAGAGTTCGACTATGTGGTGGTGGGCGCCGGCGCGGCCGGCTGCGTCATGGCCTATCGGCTCAGCGCCAATGGCAAATACAGCGTGGCGGTGCTGGAAGCCGGCGGGCCCGACCGCAACATCTTCATCAAGATCCCGGCCGGCTTCAACAAGACGGTCTACGACCCGAAGCTGAACTGGGGCTACGAGACCGCCCCCGGCCCGCATATCGACAACCGCAGAATCCCCTTCCCGCGCGGCAAGGTGCTGGGTGGTTCCGGTTCCATCAACGGCCACCTCTACGTGCGCGGCCAGTCCGCCGACTATGACATGTGGGCGCAGCTGGGCTGCCGCGGCTGGTCGTGGGACGATGTGCTGCCCTATTTCAAGCGCGCCGAAACCCGCGGCAATGGCGGTGGCGACCCCAGCGTGCGCGGCACCGATGGCCCGCTGAACATCCAGGACCAGCGCGACCCGCACCCGCTCTCGGACGCCTATATGGCGGCCAATGCGGCGCTGGGGCTGAAGCACACGCCGGACTACAACAGTGGCAACCAGGAAGGCACCTTCCTGTACCAGCAGATGATGAAGGACGGCCGCCGCTGGAGCCCGGCCGACGCCTATCTGCGCCCCGCCCTGACCCGGCCGAACGTCAAGCTGGTGCAGCGCGCCCTGGCCGAGCGCATCCTGTTCGAGGGCAAGCGTGCCGTCGGCATCCGGTACCGGCCGGATGGTGGCGAGCCGATGGTGCTGCGGGCACGGCGGGACGTGGTGCTGTGCGGTGGTTCCATCAACACGCCGCAGCTGCTGCAGATCAGCGGCGTCGGCGACGCGGAATGGCTGCGCGACATCGGCGTGGAGGTGCTGCACGCGCTGCCCGGCGTGGGCAAGAACCTGCGCGACCACTACGCTACCCGCGTCTCCGCGCTGGTGAAGGGCACCGGGTCGCTGAACGAACGCTCCCGCGGGTTGCGCCTGGTGGGGGAGGTGTTGCGCTACGCCATCACCCGCAAGGGGCTGCTCACCTCCAGCCCCAGCCATGCCGGCGGCTACATGAAGACGCGCGAAGGGCTGGAGACGCCCGACATGCAACTGTACTTCGCCCCCGCCAGCTACGCCGCCGGCGCCTATGGCGTGACCGACCTGGACACCAGGCCCGGCATGACGCTGGGCTGTTCCCAGCTGCGGCCGGAAAGCAAGGGCTGGTTGAAGGCGCTGAGCGCCGACCCACGGGTGAAGCCGGAGATCCAGCCGAACTACCTGGCGGACCAGATGGACCGCGACGCGCTGGTGGCGGCAATGAAATACATGCGCCAATTGCTGCACACCAAGCCACTGGCCGACTTCGTGCTGGAGGAGAACTTCCCCGGCCCGGCGGTGCAGACCGACGAGGAATGGCTGGCGCATGCCCGCGCCACCGGCAGCACCACCTACCACCCGATCGGCAGTTGCCGGCTGGGCACCGACCCCATGGCGGTGATCGACCCGTTGAGCATGCGGGTGCACGGGCTGGACGGGCTGCGCATCGCCGATGCCTCCGCCATGCCCACCATGGTTTCCGGCAACACCTATGCCGCCACGAACATGATCGCGGAGAAAGCCTCCGACCTGATCCTGGCGGCCTGAACGGGAGGAACGAGAGATGCGGTTTCAGGATCAGGCGGTGCTGGTCACCGGCGGTGGCAGCGGCATTGGCCAGCAGGTGTGCTTCGCGGCAGCGCGCGAGGGCGCCCGCGTCGCGGTGGGCGACCTCGACCTCGAACGCGCCGAGGCCACGGCGGCCACCATTCGCGGCACGGGCGGGGAGGCGCATGCCTTCCGGCTGGACGTGACCGACCCGGCCTCGGTGACGGCGTTCGTCGCCGCCGCCGAAACCACGCTGGGCCGGCTGGACGTGCTGGTGAACTCGGCCGGCATCCGGGAGATCGTCAGCGTGCTCGACCTCTCGCTGGAGGAGTGGCAACGCGTGATCGGGGTGAACCTGACCGGCACCTTCCTGCCCAGCCAGGCCTTCGCCCGCCGCCTGGTGGCGCTGGACCGGCCGGGGCGGATCGTGAACCTGGCTTCCACGCTGGGCATTTCCGCCGCGCCGAACCGGGCGGCCTATACCGCCTCCAAGCACGGCGTCGTCGGCATCACCAAGGAAATGGCGCTGGAGCTGGGCGACCGCGGCATTCGGGTGAACGCGGTGGCACCCGGCGTGGTGCGCACGCCGATGACCGAACGCTACTTCCAGGACCCGGTGCAGGCCCAGGTCATCCGCGACATCCATGCCGTCGGCCGCTGGGCGGAACCGGCGGAAGTGGCGCACGCCATCCTGTTCCTGGCCGAGGAAGCCAACGGCTTCGTCACCGGCGCCATCCTGACCGTGGATGGCGGCTGGACCATCGGCAAGAAGATGTAGCGGGCGGCCCGGCGCCCAGGCGCCGGGCCCTGCCCTATTGGCACTGGCTGATGACGGTCTCGCCGAAGCGCATCAACCCGGCCTCGATATCCGGCAGGA
Organism: Acetobacteraceae bacterium; assembly: GCA_947373495.1. GTDB lineage: Bacteria > Pseudomonadota > Alphaproteobacteria > Acetobacterales > Acetobacteraceae > CAIMOR01. The sequence goes on along the minus strand of CANBXZ010000012.1, from coordinate 5,311 downwards.
ACGCCGTCATCGGCACCACCACGCGGCCAACGCCACGGGTGCGGCGTTCCGCCACCGCCGCCAGCGGGTCCTTGCCGGAATTCGGCAGCGCATCCGGGCAGCCGGTGATGCGCTCCACGCTCGCCGGGTCGCGCCCGGCGGCCTCGGCGGCGCGGGCCACCACGTCGAACAGCGGGAAGGTGTCGTGCTGGGAGCCGATGGAGGGAAAGAAGCCATCGCCCAGCCGGCCGGCCCGCCGCGCCGCCGCTTCGGAATGGCCACCGACGATGATCGGCACGCGGCCGCGCACCGGCTTGGGGTTGCTGTTGACGCCCTGGAAGTTGACGAACTCGCCCTGGTAGCTGGCGCCATCGCTGGCCCAGAGCGCGCGCATGGCGCCCAGGTATTCATCCGCCCGCTTGCCGCGGCGTTCGAACGGCACGCCGATGGCGGCGAATTCCTCGCGCAGCCAGCCAACGCCGATGCCCAGCTCGATCCGCCCGCCGCTCATCGCGTCCAGCGTCGCCACCTGCTTGGCCAGCACCAACGGCTCCCGCTGCGGCAGGATGATGACGCCGGTCATCAGCTTCAGCCGCGTGGTGGCGGCGGCGGCGAAGGCCATCCAGATCAACGGGTCCGGGTAGGGCGCGGTATTCGCCGCCGGCATGCGGCCATCGGCCGAATAGGGATAGACGCTGTCGTAGCGCTGCGGCAACGCCACGTGGTCCACCGCCAGCAGCGTGTCGAAGCCAGCGGCTTCCGCCACCCGCGCGATGCGGGCGGCGCCGGCGGCGTCCGGGAAGTTGAGGTTGCCGAAATGCAGCGCGAACTTCATCGCCTGTCCCCCCTGCCGTGCGGTTACGCCGCCGGCGCCACGGAAAGCCCGCGGACCTTGTGCTGTTCGATGAACTGCGCCACCAGCCCGGTGCGCTTGGCTTCCTCGACGAAGTCCTTCAGGAAGGCGAAGGCGGCGTCGTTCTGCTTCGCCGTGCCGATGGCCTGCTGCACCGCCATGAACTGGCCAGCCAAAATGCGCGCGCCGGGCAACTTTTCCACGTCGCCCAGCAGGCCAGGGCGCAGGCCGGCGAAGACGTCCATCTTCTCGTCGATGAACTTCTGCAGCGCGCTGTTGCCGCCGCCCGGCACCTGGATCAGCGTGGCGTGCTTGATGTTGCGTTCCAGCCACAGCGCATAGGCGGCGCCGGCGGAAACACCGATGCGGATGCCGGGCTTGTCCACCTCCGCGATGCTGGTGATGGGCGAGCCGGCCGGCACCAGGTAGGTGGCCTCGATCTCGCAATACGCCGCGGTGAAGCTGATCTTGGCGGCGCGCTGCGGCTCGGCGCCGATCAGCGCGATGTCCCAGGTGTTGGTGTCGGCGGCGTCGGCCACCTCGTTCGGGCGGGCGAAGGGCACGTACTTCACCGGCACGCCCAGGCGGTCGGCGATGGCCTTCGCCATGCTGGGGGAAACCCCGGCCGGATCCCCGTTTTCCGCCCGGCTGGTAACGAGCAGGAAGTTGCCCATGTTGACGCCGGCGCGCAGCACGCCGGTAGGGGCCAGTTGGCCGACAATGGCTGAGGACATGTGGCGATCTCCGTCTGAAGTCAGGCCGCTTCGGCCAAGGGTGTTTGCAGCGCATCGTAGCCATAGACCCAGTCGGGGTCGGTGCGCGTGCTCATCCACTCATTGCGATGCGAGGTGAGCTGGATCTGGGATGCCCGCGCATGGCGCGTGGCGGTGTAGCGGGCGAAGGCGGTGGCGATGTCACCCCCGGCTTCCAGGCAGCGCGCCAGCACGGCGGCGTCCTCGATGGCGCTGGTGGCGCCCTGGGCCATGTAGGGCACCATGGGGTGGCAGGCGTCGCCCAGCAGCACCACGCGGCCCTGGTGCCAGCGGGGCAGCGGGTCGCGTTCCACCAGCGCCCATTTATGCACGTCCGGGCAGGCTTCCAGCACCGCGCGCACCGCCGGGTGGAAGCCGGCGAAGGCGGCGCGCAGCTCGCCAAGGTCGCCCTTGGCGGACCAGCTTTCGGTGCGCCAATCCGCTTCCGGCACGCTGGTGACGAAGTACACTTCGCTGCGGTCCGGCTTGACGTAGTACATCACGATATGCCGGTCCGGCCCCCACCACTTGGTGCAGTCGTCCAGCAGCGGTTCCGCCAGCAGGCTGGCAGGGAAGGTGGTGCGATAGGCGACGCGGCCGGTGAAGCGTGGCGCCTCGGCACCGAACAACTGCTCCCGCACGCGGGAATGCACGCCATCCGCCGCCACCACCGCATCCGCCCGGGCCGTGGCGCCGCCGGCCAGGTGCAGTGTCACCCCGGTGGCGTCCTGCGCCACCGCCAGAACCGGGCTGCCCAGGTGGATGGCCGCGGCCGGCAGCGCGGATTCCAGCGCCGCATGCAGATCGCCCCGATGCATCAGCAGGTAGGGCGCGCCGTAGCGTTGCTCAAAGCGGTCGCCCAGGGTCAGCGTGTGCTTCACCGCGCCGGTATCCCATTCGCGGTTGTTCCATACCTGCGGCGCGAAGGCGGCGGCGCGCAACCGGGCTTCCAGCCCCAGGCTGCGCAATACCTTCACCGCATTGCTGCTTTGCTGGATGCCGGCGCCGATGCGGGCGAAGCGCTGCGCCTGTTCATACACCTCCACCGCGAAGCCGCGCTGGTGCAGCAGCGCGGCAATGGTCAGGCCGCCGATACCGGCACCGATGATGGCAATGCGCGGCATGCTCAATCCCCCATGCGGATATTGGCGCGGCGGACCACTTCGCCCCATTTGGCGATCTCGCCATGGATCATGGCACTGAACTCCGCCGGGGTGCCGGGCTTGGGTTCGGCGCCGATCCTCAGCATGCGCTCGCGCACCGCCGGGTCATGCATCAGCTTCACCAGTTCGGTGTTCAGCCGGGCCACCACCTCCGGCGGGGTGCCGGCGCGCACCGAAACGCCCCCCCAGGAATAGGCGCCATAGCCGGGCAGGCCCTGTTCCGCGATGGTCGGCAATTCCGGCATCAGCGCCGAACGCTGCGGGGTGGAAATGCCCAGCGGCCGCAACAGGCCGGACTGCACCGGCTGCATGGCGGTGGGGGCGTCGCTGAACATCATGTCCACATGGCCGCCCAGCAGGTCCGCCATGGCGGGCGCGCTGCCGCGATACGGCACCTGGCGCAACTGCACCCCGGCCTGCATCGCGAACAGCTCCCCGGCCAAATGGGTGCCGCCGCCATAGCCGGAATGGCTGTAGGAAAGGCTGCCCGGCGCCGCCTTGGCCTTGGCGATCAAATCAGCCACCGAGGCGATGGGGGTTTGCGGCTTCACCACCAGGATGATGGGGTAGTAGGCCGAGAGCGTGACATGGGTGAAATCACGCTCGATGTCGTAGCTCAGGTTCTGTTGCAGGCTGGGCAGCACGCTGAGGTGAATGACCGAGAACAGCAGCGTGTAGCCATCCGCCGCGGCGCGCAGCGTGGTTTCCGCCGCCACCACGCCATTGGCGCCGGTGCGGTTTTCCACCACCACCGGCTGGCCCAGCGCCTCGCTCAACGGTTGCGCCACGATGCGGGCATTCTGGTCGATCGGCCCACCCGGCGCGAAGGGCACGATGATGCGCAGCGGCCGGTTCGGCCAGCCGGGTTGCGCCAAGGCCGGGCTGGTCAGCGCCGGGGGGGCCAGGGCTGCGGTCGCCAGCAATGCCGGCGCGGCCTGCAACAGGCGGCGGCGGCCAGGAAGGTGGGGCATGGACGTTCCCATCGCGATTGCCGGCCTTGGTGCCGGGGCGTTTGGCGCAGTCTAAGCCGCGCGCCGCTCGGCTGGCCAGCCACCGCGCTTTGCGCTGATGTCCGCTACCTGACGCACGCGGGATGAACCTGCGTGCCCCTCAGTCGCCAGGCGGGCCGCCCCCGCGGCCCCTGGCGACACGGCATAGGCCGCGGCCGCCATGCAGCGGCTCGGCCCGCAGGCTGCGGGGCGGCGGGGGCTGCGGGGGCTGCGGGGGGAAACTTCGTGCGCCTGGTCCGATCGGCGCTGCGGTGAGCGCCGCTCGGACGCCGGATTATTGCTGTGGCCCGGGGATTCACCCCTTTCGGTGATTCCACCTCGGGCGATCCCGCTCTAGCCTTGCGGCAACAGGCGGCAGAGACCGCCCCGGAGGACCGTCCCATGCTCTCGCGTCTCGCTGCCGCCCTGGCGCTGCTGCTGGCCCTGCCCGCCCCTGGCCCGGCCGCGGCGCAGGAGGCGTTTCCCACCCGGCCGATCCGCTTCGTGGTGCCCTTCGCGCCCGGGGGGTCGAATGATTTCGTCGCCCGGCTGATGGCGCCCCGCATGGCCGCCAGCCTGGGCCAGCCGGTGGTGATCGAGACCCGGTCGGGCGCCGGGGGCCTCACTGGGGTGGACCTGGCGGTGAAGGCGCCGGCGGATGGCTATACCGTGGCGCTGGGCACCACCGGCGCCATCGTCATCGCCCCCAGCCTGATGGCGACGCCACCCTTCGACCCGCAGCGCGACGTGGCGCCGATCACGCTGGCCATCAATGTGCAGGTGCCGGTGGTGGTGCCGGCGCGCTCGCCCTACCGGACGCTGGGGGAGTTGCTGGCGGCGGCACGGGCGCGGCCGGGCACCATCACCTATGGCTCCTCCGGCAGCGGCAGCATGCCGCACCTGGCCGGTGAGTTGCTGAGCCAGGTGGCCGGGGTGCAGATGGTGCATGTGCCCTATCGCGGCGGCGGGCCGGTGGGCACCGCACTGCTGGCGGCGGAAGTGGACATGGGGCTTTCCGACATGCCGGTGTTCCTGCCGCATCATCGCGCCGGCACGCTGCGCATATTGGCCGTGGGCAGCCCGCAGCGCCTGCCCTTCCTGGCCGATGTGCCGACCCTGGCGGAAAGCGGCGTGGCCGGGATTGAAACCAGCAACTGGCATGGCTTGGTCACCGCCGGGGCGGTGCCGCAGCCGGTGCTGGCGAAGCTGCACGCCGCCGCCGCAGCGGCGCTGCACGACCCGGAGGTACTGCGCGTGATCACCGAACAGGGCATGGAACCGGTCGGGGGCAGCCGCGCCGACTTCGCCGCCCTGATCCGCGCCGATGCCGCCAAGTGGGCGGCGGTGATCCGGCGCGGCAATATCCGACCGGAGTAGGAACCTAGCCCCGGCACGAGCCGCTCGCTCATGCCGCCGCCGCAAGGCGGCCCGCGACCCACGCCGCAAAGCCGAGGGCCGCGAAGGCGACCCGCCCGGCGTAGGAGGGCCAAGAGGCAGCGGTCCAGTGGTCAAACCCCTTGACCACTGGAATGCGGCCTATGCCTCGCCGTAGTGGATGCGGCGGTAGGGCCGGCT
>CANBXZ010000011.1 GCA_947373495.1 Acetobacteraceae bacterium | reverse complement strand
AGGCCGCGGATGCGGCCGCCCGGCGCCTGAGGGCCAGACAGCCAAGGCCGCGGATGCGGCCGCCCGGCGCTTGAGGGCCAGACAGCCAAGGCCGCGGATGCGGCCGCCCGGCGCCTGAGGGCTCAATACATGTGCTGGCCGCCGTTGATGCTCAGCGTGCTGCCGGTGACGAAGTCGGCGTCGTCGGCGGTGAGGAACAGCACGCCGCGCGCGATGTCATAGGCGCGACCGAGGCGACCCATCGGGATGCGGGCGACGATCTTTTCCAGCACGTCCGGCGGCACGGCGCGGACCATTTCCGTGTCCACATAGCCCGGGGCGATGGCGTTCACCGTGATCTGGCTGCGGGCGCCTTCCTGGGCCAGGGCTTTGGTGAAGCCGTGGATGCCGGACTTGGCGGCGGCGTAGTTCACCTGGCCATACTGGCCGGCCTGGCCGTTGACCGAGCCGATATTGACGATGCGGCCGAACTTCTTGGCCGACATGCCGTCCCACACCAGCTTGCAGGTGTTGTAGCAACCGCCCAGGTTGGTATCCATCACCTGGTCCCACATCTCGCGGCTCAGGCGCTTCATGGTGGCGTCCCGGGTGATGCCGGCGTTGTTCACCAGGATCTCCACCGGGCCGACTTCCTGGCTGATCTGCTTGATCGCCGCGGCGCACTGGTCGAAATCGGCCACATCGAACTTGTAGCAGGGAATGCCGGTGCGCTTGGTGAAGGCCTCGGCGGCGGCGTCGTTGCCGGCATAGCTGGCAACCACCTTGCGCCCGGCGGCCTGCAGGGCCTCGCTGATGGCGGCGCCGATACCGCGCTGCCCACCCGTAACCAATGCGACCCGTGCCATGTCCTGGCTCCCTATATGTTTATGCTGCATTGCAGCATTTGGTTTCTGATTGAGGCAGGTGACGAAATTAAGGCGCGTCAGACTGCCTGTACACCTTGCGCTGGATCAAGGACGTCCGCGCATGATCGCGAGAAAACAGCGATGGCCCGGCGAGCAATAGCCTCTGTCGGACCAGACTGGACATTTCCTCCCTCGACTCGGCCCGGCAGGCACTCCTGCCGGGCGATTTTTTTGTCGGCCGTGCGGGGCCGGCTCAGCGCAGCGGCAGGGCGTACATCAGGCCGCCGCGGGTCCACAGGTCGTTCAGGCCGCGCGGCAGGCCGATGGGGCTGCCGGCGCCCAGGGTACGGTCGAACACCTCGCCGTAATTGCCCACCTGCTTCAGCACGTTGTAGGCCCAGGTCTCCTCCAGCCCCAGCGCCCGGCCAAAGCCCGGCGTCACGCCCAGGATGCGCATGATGTTGGGGTCCTGGCTGGTGCGCATCTGGTCCACATTGGCGCGGGTCAGGCCGACTTCCTCGGCCTCCACCATCAGGCGGAGCGTCCAGGCCACCACGTCCAGCCACTGGTCGTCGCCATGGCGCACCATCGGGCCCAGCGGTTCCTTGGAGACGCGTTCCGGCAGGATCACGTGCTCGTTCGGGTCGCGCAGGGCGGAAACCCGCAGCGCCGCCAATTGGCTGGCGTCGCTGGTCATGGCGTCGCACCGGCCGGCCTGGTAGGCGGCGGTCATCTCATCCATCGAGGACAGCACCACCGGCTGGATGCGCAGCCGTTCCCGCCGGGCGAAGTCCGCCAGGTTGAGTTCGGTGGTGGAACCCGGCAGCACGCAAACCGTGGCGCCGTCCAGGGCGCGGGCATTGGCGATGTTGGCGCGCTTGGGCACCATGAAGCCCTGGCCGTCGTAGAAGTTCACCCCGGCCATGTTGAAGCCCAGCGAGGTATCCCGCAGCAGGGTCTGGGTGACGTTGCGCGCCAGCACGTCGATCTCGCCGGACTGCAGCGCGACGAATCGGGTCTGGTAGGTGGTGGGGACGAAGCGAACCTTGCTGGCATCCCCGAACAGGGCGGCGGCGATGGCGCGGCAGAAATCCGCGTCCAGGCCCTGGAAAACGCCGCGGGCGTCCGGGGCGGAAAAGCCGGCCACGCCGGTGTTCACGCCGCACACCACCTGGCCGCGCGCCTTGACCGCGTCGAAGGTCGTGCCGGCCCCGGCTGGGGCTGAACTCATCGCGAGGGCCAGAATTACCAGCAGTTGCGCAAGCCTGATCATGGTTAATCTCCGCGTGAAACCAAGGCAAACCCTAGGCTCTCCGCGATGTCCGCGTCACCAGCTTTGCGGTCTGGTGTTGCGTTTAGCGTCCGGTCAATTGTATGTGTGTATGCAGTAGACAGTAGCTCTGGAGCCCGCCGCTAGATGGACGCCGCGACCAATCCCGTCGAAACCGAGACGGAACCGACCGACCGCCAGGCGCTGCTGCTGATGCTTTCCTATGTGGAAGCCGAATGCCGCCGCCTGGGCGCCCTTGAAGCGGCACGGCACGCGGCCATGGCCGCCGGGCTGCTGCCGGAATTGGCGTTGCAACCGGCCGCCCCGGCGCCCCGCCGCCCGCGCAGCCTGCGGCTGCACTGAAGCCCGGCGCGGCGGGCAGAGGCGCCAGCGCCGCGCCGCCGCGCTGGCGAACAAAGGCAGCGCCGCCGCGCTGCTACACGAAAGCCGCGCCGCCGCGCTGGCTCACGGCAACAGCGGCGGGGTCAGCCCCGTCGCAGCAGGAACAGCGCCTGTTCGCCGAACAGGTTGGCCAGCCGAACCGAACGCCGCCACGGCGCGCGCAGCCCGTTCTCATCCACCGCCAGCCATTGTTCCACCACATAGCCTTCCAGCGCGCACAGGTCGAAGAAGTCGCGGATGGTGCAGGGGTGGATGTTGGGGGTTTCGAACCAGGCGCGGTGCCAGGTGCCGGTCATCGGCATGCGGCCGCCGGTGCCCAACTGCCAGCGCACCTGCCAATGGCCGAAGTTTGGAAAGCTGACGATGGCCCGCTGGCCGATCCGCAGCATCTGCCGCAGCACCTCGCGCGGCTTTTCCACCGCCTGCAGGGTGCGGGACAGGATGACGAAGTCGAAGGCCGCGTCCGGGTAGAAGGCCAGGTCGTTGTCGGCGTCGCCATGGATCACGGCCAGGCCATTGGCGACGGCTTCCGTCACCTCGGCCATGTCGATCTCGATGCCGCGGGCGTCGGCGCCCTTGGTGGTGGTCAGGTGCGCCAGCAGCGCGCCGTCGCCGCAGCCGATATCCAGCACGGTGGCGCCGGGCCATACCATCTCGGCGATCAGCCGCAGGTCCAGCCGCATGTTCTTGGCCACGTATTGGATCGGCGCATGGGTGTCGGGCATGGGCTTCAAACCCCCGCCCTTGCGGCACAGCCGGCCAGGAAGCCACCCAGGGCGCGGTGGAATTCCGGCTCCTCCAGCAGGAAGGCGTCGTGGCCCTTGTCGGTGGGGAATTCCACGAAGCTGACATTGGCCGCCGCCGTGTTCAGCGCCCGCACGATGTGGCGGCTTTCGCTGGTGGGGTACAGCCAGTCGCTGCTGAAGGAGGCGACGAAGAAGCGGGTGGCGGTGCCGGCGAAGGCGCGGGCCAGGCTGCCCCCATGCTCGGCGGCAATGTCCAGGTAGTCGGTGGCGCGGGTGATGGTCAGGTAGCTGTTGGCGTCGAACCGGCGCACGAAGGTGCTGCCCTGGTAGCGCAGGTAGCTCTGCACCTCGAACACATCCTCCAGCAGGGTCAGCGTCTGCGCCCCGCGCAGCTTGCGGCCGAACTTCCGCTGCAACGCCTCCTCGGACAGGTAGGTGATGTGCGCCACCATGCGGGCCACCGAAAGCCCCTGGGCCGGGATGCGCCCGTCTTCCCAGTAGCGGCCGTTGTTGTAGTCCGGGTCGGCATGGATGGCGGCGCGGCCGACCTCGTCGAAGGCGATGTTCTGCGCGCTGTGGTGCGCCGCGGTGGCGATGGGCACGCAGGCGAACACCGCCTCGGGGTAGCAGGCGGCCCATTGCAGCGCCTGCATGCCGCCCAGCGAGCCGCCCACCACGGCCAGCAGGCGGGTGATGCCAAGCCGGTCGATCAGGCACTTCTGCTGGCGCACCATGTCGCGCACCGTGACATTGGGGAAATCGGTGCCCCAGGGGCGGCCGAGGCCCTGGCCCTCGGCGTCGGTCATTTCCTCGCGCGGGCCGGTGGAGCCCATGCAGCCGCCCAGCACATTGGCGCAGATGAGGAAATACCGGTCGGTGTCCAGCGGCTTGCCGGGGCCGACGATGTTCTGCCACCAGCCCGGCTTGCCGGTCAGCGGGTTGGTCTCGGCCAGGTACTGGTCGCCGGTCAGGGCGTGGCAGACCAGCACGGCGTTGGTCTTGGCCGCGTTCAGCGTGCCATAGGTGCGGTAGGCCACGGCATGCCGGGCCAGCACCACGCCGCAGTCCAGCGCCAGGCCCGCCGTGAAGACGGCGCGCTGGTGGTCAACCTGCGGGAAGGGGGCAACGGATGCTGGCATGGCCTTGGGCGTGGTTTGCCGCGCAGCATTAAGGCCGCGAGGGGCGCGCTTCAACCCGCTGCCCTGCGTTTCGCCTGCGGAGCAACCGCCTTGCCGGGCCGCTGGTGTCTCGCCGCCGCTTGGCGAGCCGGCCCGCGCCGTCTATTGCTGGCCGAGAAGACGCCAGGCAATGACCGCACCCTCCGACTCCCCCACCGCCCCCGCTGCCGGATCTCCGGATTTCGCCACCGCCAACGGGGCCGACCCCTCGTTGCCCGCGCTGCGCGCCGAGATCGACCGACTGGACGACGTATTGCACGACCTGCTGATGCAGCGGGCCGACGTGGTCGCCCGGTTGGCGCAAAGCCGCGCCAAGGGCAGCGGCACCCCGCTGCGCCCGGGGCGGGAGGCGCTGATCCTGCGCCGCCTGCTGGCGCGCCATGCCGGGCCGCTGCCGCATGCCGCCCTGGTGCGGCTGTGGCGGGAAATCTTCGCCAGTTCCACCCTGATGCAGGGCAATTTCTCCGTGGCGGTGTTCATCCGCCAGCCGGAGGAGGAACGCATCGCCCGGGAACATTTCGGTGCCGGCACGCCGCTGAAGCTGCACCCCTCGGGCGCCGCGGCGCTGGCGGCGGTGTCCTCCGGCAAGACCAGCCTGGCCGTGCTGCCGCTGCCGCAGGAAGGCGAGCCGGCCGAGGCCGCCTGGTGGTCCCGGCTGGAAAGCCCGCGGCTGCAGGTGGTGGCGCGGCTGCCGTTCTTCTCGGCGGCGGAAAATGGCCCGGAAATGCTGGCCGTCGCGCCGGTGCCGCCGGACGAGACCGGCCACGACCGCTCCCTGCTGCGGCTGGAGACCGACCGTTCGCTGAGCCGCGCCGCGGTGACCCAGGCGCTGAACGCCGCCGGCCTGGTGCCGCGTGGCCTGCAGATGCGCACCGAAGGCGGCTTTACCCGCGTTCTGGTGGAACTGGATGGCGCCCTGCTGCCCGGCGACCCCCGCCTGGCCGGGCTGCCCTTCGACCGTGCCCAACCGCTCGGCTTCTATGCCGTGCCGGAGAGAGGAGAATAGACCATGGGTTTCCCGCAGCCCCGCCCGACCATCCTCTCGATCGAACCCTATGTTGGCGGCGAATCGAAGATCGAGGGCGTCAACCGCATCATCAAGCTGTCCTCGAATGAGGGCGCCTTCGGCGTGCCGCCCGGCGCCGTGGCGGCGATGCAGCGCGCCGCGGCCGAGATGCACCGCTACCCGGATGGCCACGCCAATGCCCTGCGCGCCGCCATCGGCCGCAAGTTCGGGCTGGACCCGGCCAAGATCGTCTGCGGCAATGGCTCCGACGAGCTGATCCAGCACCTGATCCTGGCCTATGGCGGCGAGGGCACCGAGCTGGTGATGAGCGCCCATGGCTTCGTGATGTACGACATCTCCGGCCGCTATGCCGGCTGCCGCGTCATCAAGGTGCCGGAGAGGAACCTCACCGCCGATATCGACGCGATGATCGCCGCCTGCGGCCCGCGCACGAAGCTGGTGTTCCTGGCCAACCCGAACAACCCGACCGGCAGCATGGTGCCGAAGGCGGACGTGGCGCGGCTGCGCGCCGGGCTGCGGGACGACATCCTGCTGGTGCTGGACAGCGCCTATGCCGAATACGTGCAGAGCCCGGACTACGACGCCGGCGTGGAACTGGTGGATGCCGGCACCAACACCATCATGACCCGCACCTTCAGCAAGGTGTTCGGCCTGGGCGGCGCCCGGCTGGGCTGGTGCTACGGCAATGCCGACGTGATCGACGTGCTGAACCGCGTGCGCGGCCCCTTCAACGTCAATGCCCAGGCGCTGGCCGCCGGCGTTGGCGCGCTGGAGGAGCCGGGCTGGGTGGAGAAGTCGGTGGCGCACAACGCCGAATGGCGCGGCCGCCTGGGCGAGGGCCTGCGCGCCCTGGGCCTGACGGTCTACCCCAGCGAGGGCAATTTCCTGCTGGTGGACTTCACCGAGGCGGCGCGCGCCAAGGCGGCGGATGCGGCGCTGCGGGCGCGCGGCCTGATCGTGCGCGCGGTTGGCTCCTACAACCTGCCGACCTGCCTGCGCATCACCGTGGGCACCGCCGAGGAGTGCACCCTGGTGCTGGAGGCGGTGAAAGCCCACCTGCGCGCATGACCGCGCCGCTGTTCAACCGGCTCTGCCTGGTCGGCATCGGGCTGATCGGGTCCTCCCTCGCGCGGTTGGCCAAGGAACGCGGCGACATCGCCGGCACCGTGGTGGCCACCGCCCGCAGCGCCGCCACCCTGGCGCGGGTGCGGGAGCTGGGCATTGCCGATGAGGTGGAACCCGACGCCGCCCGCGCCGTGGCCGGGGCGGATTGCGTCATCCTCTGCGTGCCGGTGGGCGCCTACGCCAAGGTGATGCAGCAGATCGCGCCCCATTTGGCGCCGGGCTGCGTGCTGACCGATGTCGGCTCCACCAAGGGCAGCGTGGTGCGCGACCTGGGGCCGCTGCTGCCGCCCGGCGTGCACCTGGTGCCGGCCCACCCGATGGCGGGCACCGAGCACAGTGGCCCGGATGCCGGCTTCAGCACCCTGTTCAAGGGCCGCTACACCATCGTGACGCCGCTGCCGGAAACCGACCCGGTGGCGACGGAGAAGGTGCGGGAGCTTTGGCGCCGCGCCGGTTCCAACGTGGAAACCCTGGACCCGGCGACGCATGACAAGGTGGTGGCCATCGTCTCCCACCTGCCGCACCTGATCGCCTTCACCATCTGCGGCACGGCCGACGACCTGGCCGAGGAAACCCGCGAGGCGGTGCTGAAATTCGCCGCTTCCGGCTTCCGCGACTTCACCCGCATCGCCGCCAGCGACGTGGACATGTGGCGCGACATCTTCCTGAACAACCGGGAAGCACTGCTGGAAATGCTGGCCCGCTTCACCGAGGACGCGCATGCGCTGGGCCGCGCGGTGCGCTGGGGCGAGGCGGAGTTCATCGAGGACCGCATCCGCCGCGGCCGCCGCATCCGCCGCGGCCTGGTGGAGCGCGGCCAGGCGTGAGCCCGGCTACAGCCGCTCGGCGCTGAAGGTATCGCAGCGGCGCACATCGCCGCTGTCATAGCCCTGGCGGAACCAGCGCACGCGCTGGGCGGAACTGCCATGGGTGAAGCTTTCCGGCACCACCCGGCCGCCACCCTGCTGCTGCAACCGGTCGTCGCCCACCGCGGCCGCGGCGTTCATCGCTTCCTCGATATCGCCGGGCTCCAGCACGTGGCGGGCGCGGTCGGTCACGTTGGCCCAGACGCCGGCGAAGCAGTCCGCCTGCAGTTCCAGCCGTACCGAAAGCGCATTGGCCTGGGCCTCGCTCTGGCTGCGCCGGGCGGCGTCCACCCGGGGGATGATGCCCATCAGGTTCTGCACATGGTGGCCAACCTCATGCGCGATGACATAGGCGCGGGCGAAGTCGCCCGGGGCGCCCATCTTGCGTTCCATTTCCTGAAAGAAGCTCAGGTCCAGGTAAACCTGCCGGTCGCGCGGGCAGTAGAACGGGCCCATGGCGCTTTGCGCCATGCCGCAACTGCCCTGGGTGCCGCCGGAAAACAGCACCAGGCGCGGCGCCTCATATTGCTGGCCCTGGCGCTGGAACAGGCCGCCCCAGGTATCCTCCGTGGTGGCCAGCACGCGGGCGGCGAAGCGGCGCTGGGCGTCGTCATCGCCGCTGGCATGGCTGCCGGGCTGCCGGGCCTCGCCCGGGTCGAACTTGCCCTGCGGTATGTGGGGCTGCCGTTGCTGCTGTTGCTGTTGCTGTTGCTGCGGCGGGGCATCCACCGGGCCACCCTGGAACAGGAAGGAAGGGTCCACCCCCAGCAGCAGCGCGATGACGATGATGGCGACCGTGCCCAGCCCGCCCCCGCCGATGAGCACCGGCATGCTGCCGCGGTTGAAGCCGCCGCCGCCGCCACCACCATACCCGCCGCCATAGCCCCCGCCGCCCTTGCCGAAGCCACCGCCGCCGTCGCCGCCATCGCGGCGGTCGTCGACGTTCTGGCTCTCGCGTTCATTGTCCAGGCGCATGGCGGTTCTTCCTCAGGCCCAGGGGGCCAGGGTGGGGGGAACGCCCCGCCCCGGTCTTGTGGTGTGAAAGGCGGCGGCGCACCGCCGGGCGGCGCGGTTCAGGCGTTGCTGTCCAGCACAACCTTGGCGGCCCGCAGGCGTTCCAATTCATCCTGGCCCAGCAGCGGGCGCAGGATCTCCTCATTGTGCTCGCCCAGCTTCGGCGCCGGCCGGGCCAGGATGCCCGGGGTGCCGGAAAGCCGCGGCACGGCGCCATGCATCGGCAGCCAGCCGCCGGGCATTTCGTCGTCCGGCACTTCCACCAGCGATTCGTGCTGCACCAGGTAGGGGTCGCCGTCCAGTTGCTCGGCTTCCATGATCGGGCCGATGGTCACGCCGGCCTGGTCGAAATGCGCCAGCGTCGTCGCCAGGTCCCGCGCCGCGATGTAGTCGGCGATCACCTTGTCCAGCGCGATGCCGTTTTCAACCCGCTTCTGATTGGTGGCGAAGCGCGGGTCGGCGATCATGTCCTCCCGCCCGATGCTGCGGAACAGCTTCTCGGTCATGCCCTGGGTGGAGGCGGAGAGGCAGACCCACTTGCCGTCGCTGGTCTGGTAGGCGTTGCGCGGCGCGGCATTGGTGCTGCGGCTGCCGGTGCGGGGCTTGCGCTGGCGGGTCAGCCGCCAATTCGCCACCTGGGGTTCCAGCATGGTGAACAGCGGGTCGAACAGCGACAGGTCGATGACCTGCCCCGGCCCGCCGCGTTCGGCCACGCGCAGCGCGATCATGGCGGCCGAGGCGCCGTAGAGCCCGGCATAGCCATCCGCCATGTACATCGGCGGCAGCACCGGCTCGCGATCCTCGAAGCCGCAGGTGGCGGCGTAGCCGGCATAGCCTTCGATGAGGGTGCCGAAGCCGGGCTTGTGGCGGTAGGGGCCGGTCTGCCCCCAGCCGGAAACCCGCACGATGACCAGGTGCGGGTTGATCGCCAGCAACACCTCCGGCCCCAGGCCCATGGCTTCCAGCACGCCGGCGCGGAAGCTTTCCACGAAGATCGCGGCGCCCTTGACCAGGTGCTTGACCACCGCGATGCCGTCCGGGTCGCGCAGCTTCAGCGCTACCGACTTCTTGTTGCGGCTCAGCGTCTTCCAGGCGGTGGAGATGCCGTTGATCCGCCAGGCGCGCAGCGTGTCGCCTTCCGGCGGTTCAACCTTCACCACCTCGGCGCCATGGTCGGCCAGCACCTTGGTCAGGATGTTGCCGGCCACCAGGCGGGAGAGGTCGACCACGCGCACGCCATCCAGCGCGCCCGTGGCCGTGGGGTCGAAGCTCTTGCGTTCGGGTTGCATCATTCTGCCCGGATATTGGCGGCTTCCTTCACCCGGCGCCAGCGTTCCAGGTCGCTGTGCAGCACCTGGGCGAAGCTGCCGAAGGGGTCGGTGGCCGGCTTGGCGCCCTCGGCGTCGTAGATCCGGGCCAGGTTGGTGTCGGCCACGGCTTCGGCGCAGGCGCGGTGGATGGTGCGGCGCAGCGCCTCCGGCACGCCCTTGGGCGCCAGCAGCCCCCACCAGATCGAAACCTCGTAGTCCACGCCCTGCTGCTTCACCGTGCGCACCGGGGCCACGCCCGGCGGCAGGTCGCCGCCTTCGGCGGTGGCGGCGATGCAGCGCACCCGGCCTTCGCGGATGGCGGCGTTGGCGCTGGCCACCGTGGTCAGCATCAGGTTGATGTTGCCGGCCATCAGGTCGGTCACCGCCGGCGCGGTGCCGCGGTAGGGAATGTGGTTCATCCGAATGCCGGCCTGCAGGCAGAAGTATTCGGTGATGAAGTGGTTGATGCCGCCAGCGCCCGAGGTGCCGTAGTCCACGCTGCCCGGGCGTTCCTGGCTGAGCTTGACCAGCGCCTGCACGTCCTGCGCGGCGAAGCGCGGGTTGACCATCAGGAAGAACGGCGCGCGGGCCAGCAGGGCGATGGCGTCGAAGCTGCCCTCGGCATCCCAGGGGGTTTTCTGCAGCACCGCGCTGGTGGGGAAGCTGCTGGAGGTGACCATCAACGTGTAGCCATCCGCCGGGGCCTGGGCCACCGTGCCGGCGCCGATGCTGCCGCCGGCGCCGCCGCGATTCTCGATGACGAAGGGCTGGCCCAGCTGGCGCGTCAGGCGTTCCGCCAGCGGCCGGGCGATGGTGTCGTTCGACCCGCCGGGCGGGAAGGGCACCACGATCTTCACCGGCCGGTTGGGCCAGGAATCCTGGGCACGGGCGATGGCGGGCAGCGCCAGCGCGCCCAGCAGGGCGCGGCGGGGGAGTTGGACGTATGACATGCCGGCCACCTTAGCCCTCCCCCACGCCGTGGGGGAGGGTTTGCGTGCGGCTCAGCCGCGCGCCTTGGCTTCGCGCCGGCGGGCGTGCAGCACGAACTCGGTATAGCCGTTCGGCTGCGCCGCCCCCTGGAACACCAGGTCGCAGGCCGCCTTGAACGCCGGGCCGTCATAGCCCGGGGCCATGGCGGTATAGGCGGCGTCGTCGGCGTTCTGCCTGTCCACCACGGTGGCCATGCGCTTCATGGTCTCCAGCACCTGGGCTTCGGTGCAGATGCCGTGGCGCAGCCAGTTGGCGATGTGCTGGGCGGAGATGCGCAGCGTCGCGCGGTCCTCCATCAGGCCGACATTGTTGATGTCCGGCACCTTGGAGCAGCCCACGCCCTGGTCCACCCAGCGGACCACGTAGCCCAGGATGCCCTGGGCGTTGTTGTCCAGTTCGGCCTGCACATCGGCCGGCGACCAGTTGGTGTTTTCGGCCAGCGGCACGGTGAGGATGGCGTTCAGGTCGGCGCGCTTGCCGCCCTTCGCCAACTCATCCTGCCGGGCGGCGACGCTGACTTGGTGATAGTGCAGCGCGTGCAGCGTGGCCGCCGTCGGGCTCGGCACCCAGGCGGTGTTGGCGCCGGCCTTGGGGTGGCCGACCTTCTGCTCGATCATCGCCGCCATCATGTCCGGCGCCGCCCACATGCCCTTGCCGATCTGCGCGCGGCCGCGCAGGCCGCTGGCCAGGCCGACATCGACGTTGTTGTCCTCGTAGTGCTTGATCCAGGCGGTGGCCCGCATGTCGTTCTTGCGGATCATGGCGCCGGCTTCCATCGAGGTATGGATCTCGTCGCCGGTGCGGTCGAGGAAGCCGGTGTTGATGAAGGCCACCCGGTTGGCGGCGGCGCGGATGCATTCGCCCAGGTTCACCGTGGTGCGGCGTTCCTCGTCCATGATGCCCATCTTCAGCGTGAAGCGCTCGATGCCGAGTGCATCCTCCACCGCCGCGAACAGGTCATTGGCCCAGGAGACTTCCTCCGGCCCATGCATCTTCGGCTTCACGATGTAGACGCTGCCGGCGCGGCTGTTCAGCTTCTTGCCGCGGATGTCATGCAGCGCGATCGCCACCGTGCACATCGCATCCAGGATGGTCTCCGGCGTCTCGGCACCGCCCAGCGTCACCACGTCGGTCATCATGTGGTGGCCGACATTGCGGATGAGCATGAGGCTGCGCCCGGCCAGCCAGCGCAGGCCGGTGCCTTCCGGCCTGGTATAGCTGCGGTCCGGGTTCAGCTTGCGCACCAGGGTGCCGCCGCCCTTCTCGAAGCTGGCTTCCAGCGTGCCGTTCATCAGCCCCAGCCAGTTGCGGTACACCAGCACCTTGTCCTCGGCATCCACCGCGGCCACGCTGTCCTCCGCGTCCTGGATGGTGGTCAGCGCGCTTTCCAGCACCAGGTCGGAGATGCCGGCGGCGTCGTCCTTGCCGATCGGGTGGCTGCGGTCCACCCGCAATTCCATGTGCATGCCGTTATGGGCGAACAGCAGCGTGCCCGGCGCGCCGGCCTCGCCATTGTAGCCGCGGAACTGGGCCGGGTCCTGCAGGCCCACGGTGCTGCCGTTCAGCAGCGTCACCGCCAGGGCGCCGCCGACCACGGCATAGCCCTTGGCGTCCTTGTGGCTGGCGCCGGCCAGCGGCACCGCGTCGTCCAGCACCTGGCGGGCGAAGGCAATGACCTTGGCGCCGCGCTTCGGGTTGTAGCCGCGGCCGCGCTCGGCGCCATCGGCCTCCGAAATGGCATCGGTGCCGTACAGCGCATCATACAGGCTGCCCCAGCGGGCATTGGCGGCGTTCAGCGCGTAGCGGGCGTTGGAGGTCGGCACCACCAGCTGCGGGCCGGCCATGCTGGCGATCTCGGGGTCCACATTCTGCGTGGCCACGCTGAAGGCCGGGCCTTCCGGCACCAGGTAGCCAATCTCCCGCAGCATGGCGACATAGGCGGCCTGGTCCACCGGGCGGGCCGGGTTGGCGCGGTGCCAGGCGTCGATCTTCGCCTGCAGGGCGTCCCGCTTGGCCAGCAGCGCGGCGTTGCGCGGCGCCAGCTTGGCCAGGATGGCGGCATAGCCGGCCCAGAAGGCTTCCGGCGCCACGCCGGTGCCGGGCAGGGCTTCCTGCTCCATGAAGTCGCGCAGTGCCCGGGCCACCTTCAGGCCGGCAATCTCCACCATGTCCTGCACCGCATCTCTCCCTGCCGCTTCGGGGCGCCTTGGCCCCTGAACCAAGGCCGGTAACTAGGCGGCAATGCCGCCGCGGGGAAGGGGTTGCCGGAGTGGAAAGCCAAAGCGCCGGTTGGTAGCCGCCCGGAGCGGAAGGGTGGGGGAGGCCGGCGGCCTGTGCCTGCCGGGCCACAGATGTCGCTCTTCGGTTACAGTTGATCGCCATTTCGCGAGCGGCGGCTTCCTAAACCAGCAGATTGAATTTAGTCTGCACCTCTTCCCCCCTCCCCTCGAAGGGATCCCCCAGCGTGGCTCTACGTGAGCACCGGACGCGAGTAGCCGCTCCCGGCGAAGTTGGCTCGGCCTTGGCCGAACCGCGGCGGTTGCTGCCCGTGCAGCCGCGAACCATGGTTGAACAGGCCGCCGAGGCCATTGTCGGCGCGGCCGCGCGCGGCGTGTTCCTGCCCGGTGATCGCCTGGTGGAAGCCGAGATCGCCCGCGACCTGGGCATTTCCCGCGTGCCGGTGCGTGAGGCGCTGCGGCTGCTGGAAAGCCAGGGCATCGTGGTCAGCACGCCCTACAAGGGCATGCGGCTGATGCAGGTTTCCAACGCCAGCGTGGCCGAGGTGATGCGCGTGCGGCTGGCGCTGGAAAGCCTGGCGGTGCAGGAAGCCATGCGCCGGCCGGGCGGGGCGGAACGCTTCGCCGGGCTGCGTCGCTTTGCCACCGCCTATGCCCAGGCACAGGAAATCGGCGACCCCGCCGCCCTGGTGGCGACCGAGGAAGCCTTCCATGGCGAGTTGTGCCGCTGGTCCGGCAATGCGCCGCTGGCCGCGGTGTGGAACAGCCTGGCGCGGCAACTGGCCGTGGTGTGGGGGCTGGGCCTTGGTGCCCAGACCCTGGCCCAGGCGGCGGCCGAGCACGACGCGCTGATCGCGGCGCTGGAACGCGGCGACCTGAAGGCCGCCACCGCGGTGCTGACCAGCCATATCAACTGGCACCAGGGCTTCGACTTCGAGGCCGCGCTGGACCAGCGCCGGCGCCAGCCCGCGGGCTGAGCCCCGCAGCCGGGGTCTTGCCCCCGGCCCGGTCTGGCGGGACCATGCGGGCAACCGCAGGGACCAGCCGACAATGACCTATACCCCAACCCCGCATCTCACCCAGAACTGGGCCATCGCCAAGCCGGCGGCGCGTGGCCAGGGCGGCATGGTCGTCTCCCAGGTGAAGGTGGCGGCGGAAGCCGGGGCCGCCATGCTGGCCGCCGGCGGCACCGCGGCCGACGCCGCGGTGGCCACCGCCTTCTGCCTGGCCGCGATCGAGCCGTGGAATTGCGGCCTGGGCGGCATCGGCTTCGCCCAGGTGGCCGGCGGCGCCAGCCCGGGCGAGACCTTCGATTTCGGCCCGGTCTCCCCGGCCGGGCTGGACCCCAGCGCCTACCCGATGACCGGGCGGATGAAGCTGGACCTGTTCCCCTGGCCGGAAGTGGTGGAGGACCGCAACGTCCACGGCCCGATGTCGGCGCTGATCCCCTCGGCCGTGGCCGGCTATGCGCTGCTGCACAGCCGCTACGGCAAGCTGCCGTGGAAGGACGTGCTGGCGCCGGCGGTGGCGCTGGCCAAACGCGGCCTGCCGCAGGACTGGTACACCACGCTGAAGGTGGCTGCCTCGGCCGCCGTGCTGCGGCTGTACCCGGAAAGCGCCCGCATCTACCTGCCCAATGGCCTGCCGCCGGTGCCGCCCTACCAGGGCAATACCGGCTTCTTCACCCAGGGCAATCTGCCAGCCACGCTGGAACGCCTGCAGCACGCCGGCTGGCAGGACTTCTACCAGGGCGACATCGCCGCCGCCGTGGCGGCCGACATGAAGGAGATGGGCGGCTTCGTGGCCGCCGCGGACCTGGCCGCCTGCCAGGCCCGGGTGCTGCCGGCGGTGCGCGCGCCCTGGCATGGCCGCACGCTGCTGCTCTCCAACGGCCTCACCGCCGCGCCCACCTATCGCGACGTGATGCAGCGGATGGCGGATGCCGAACTCGGCGGCACGCCCTCGGCCGGTTGGTACGCGCAACTGGCCGCCAGCATGAAGGCCGCCTATGCCGACCGCCTGGCCGGCCTGGGGGAGGGCGACAACCAGGCCGACAGTTGCACCACCCACCTGACCGTCTGCGACAAGGACGGCATGATGATCTCGATGACCACCACGCTGCTGTCCTCCATGGGCAGCCGGGTGGTGCTGCCGAAGACCGGCGTGCTGATGAACAACGGCGTCATGTGGTTCGACCCGCGGCCGGGCACGCCGAACGCCATTGCCCCGCGCAAGCGGCCGCTGACCAACATGAGCCCGATCATCGCGCTGGGCGCCGATGGCCGGCCGGAGATTGCCTGCGGCGCTTCCGGCGGGCGGCGGATCATGGCCTCGGTGTTCCAGTTGCTCAGCTTCGTCGCCGATTTCGGCATGGACCCGGAAGTGGCGGCGCATCACCCGCGCATCGATGTCAGCGGGCCGGAGCATGTCTCGGCCGACCGCAAGCTGCCGGAAGCCACGCTGGCGGCGCTGCGCGCACTGGGCCCGCTGGAGGAGGTGGACCACGGCGTGATCCCGATCAACTTCGCCTGCCCCAACCTGATCCAGCGTGGCGCGGATGGCACGGTGGTGGGGGTTGCGGACCTGGCCTCGCCCTGGTCCGGCGCCGTGGCGGCCTGAGGGGCGGGGGCGGCGTTAGCCGCTGCTTTACCGGAACGGGCGCTAACTCAGGTGGCAGCCTTCCCATCAAGGGGGGGTGCCGCATGGAGTATCGCCCGTGTCTCTCAGTGCCGAAATCCAGGACCGTGTCGCCTTCATCGGCTGGACGGAGGCAAGCCGTCAGGCCCTGGCGGATTTCATGCCGGCATTGGAACGCGGCCTGCCGGAGATCATGGCCGGCTTCTACCGGCACCTGGAGCAATGGCCTGCGCTGGCGGCGCGCTTCCAGGGCAAGGCGGGCATGGAGCGCGCTTCCAAGGCCCAGCTGGGCCACTGGATGGCGCTGTTCTCCGGCCGCTTCGATGACGCCTATGTCGCCTCGGTCCGCCGCATCGGCCAGATGCACAGCCGCATCGGGCTGGAGCCGCGTTGGTACATCGGCGGCTACAGCTTCATCATGGGCAAGGTCTATGCCCTGGCGGCGGCGCAATACAGCAGCCGGCTGCACCCGGCGGCGGCGGCGGTACGCACCGCGGTGCTGCTGAACGCGCTCAGCCAGGCGGTGATGCTGGACATGGACATCGCCATCTCGATCTATATCGAGGAGAACAAGGCCGGGTTCGACCGCCGCATCGGCACCCTGGCGGACCGGTTCGAGGGCCAGTTCTCCAGCCTGGTCGGCGGCATGGCCAGCCAGGCCGGGGAGTTGAAGCTGACCGCCGAGGCGCTGAGCGCAACGGCCGATGAAACCTCCGCCCAGGCCACCATGGTGGCCGGCGCCGCCGAGCAGGCCAATGCCGGGGTGCAGACGGTGGCCACGGCGGCCGAGGAACTCACCGCCTCGATCAACGAAATCTCCCGCCAGGTAGCGCATTCCTCCCGCACCACGGACCAGGCGGTGGAGAATACCCGGCGGACCGACACCATCATGCATGCCCTGGCCAGTGGCGCGGAGCGGATCGGCGATGTGGTCGGGCTGATCGGCCAGGTGGCGGCGCAGACCAACCTGCTGGCGCTGAACGCCACCATCGAGGCGGCCCGGGCCGGCGATGCGGGCAAGGGCTTCGCCGTGGTGGCCAGCGAGGTGAAGAACCTGGCGGCGCAGACCACCAAGGCCACCGAGACCATCAGCCAGCAGGTCAGCGACCTGCAGGCCGCGGCGCAGCAGGCGGTGCAGGCCATTGGCGGCATCACCCAGACCATCGGCGACATCAACCAGGTGGCCACCGCCATCGCCGCCGCCATCGAGCAACAGGGCGCCGCGACGCAGGAGATTGCCCGCAGCGTGCAGGACGTGGCCACCGGCACGCGGGAGGTGAGCGCGCACATCACCGGCGTGGGCACCGGGGCGCAAAGCACCGGCCAGGCCGCGGTGCAGGTGCTGCACGCCGCCGCCGGCCAGGCGGCGCAGGCAGCCGAGCTGCGCGGCGCGATGGAAAGCTTCCTGGCGGATTTCCGCGCCGCCTGAACCGCGGGCGGCCGGCATGCCGGGGCAATGGGGCTGGCGCGTGATCGGCTGGGGGGAACTCAGCGAAAGGTGTGGATCACGCGACAAATCAATCAGCCTGGGTTTGATCGGCGCTTCAGTCTGCGCCGATCAAACCCTAGCCTGCCCGGGTCAGGAGCAAGCATGCCATGAAGCAGCCTTTCCCGCTGGAATACGCCCGTGCCGGGCTGGTGGGCCTGTTGGTGCCGCCCGCCAACACCACGGTGGAGGCCGAGGCGTCGCTGCTGCTGCCGCCCGGCGTCGGCTGGGTGGCGGCCCGGCTGGTCGGCCAGGCGGAGGCCAGCGTGGCCACCCGCATGCGGCAATACCTGGAGGCATTGGACGCCACCCTGGCGCAGGTGAACAACGCCCCGGTCACCGCCTATGCGCTGGCTGTCACCGGCGCTTCCTACTACTGCGGCGCCGCTGCCGAGGACGTGCTGGTGGCCCAGTTGGAACAGCGGCTGGACGTGCCCTTCATCACCGCCGCCCGGGCGGTGCGGGATGCGCTGGTGGCGCTGGGGGCGCGCCGGCTGGGGCTGGTTTCGCCCTACCCGGACGACGTGACCGAGGCCAGCGTGGCCTATTGGCAAAGCCGCGGCTTCGAGGTGGTGCGGCTGGCCCGGGTGCCGCTGCCGGCCGACGCCTTCCACCCGATCTATGCCCTGGGATCGCCGGAGGCGACGCTGGCGCTGGAGGCACTGGACCCCTCGGGCGTGGATGCGGTGGTGCTGCTGGGCACCGGCATGCCCACGCTGGGCAGCATCGCCCAGTACCCGGCGCATGGCGGGGTGCCGGTGATCTCCTCCATGCTCGCCCTGGCGTGGCGGGTGGCGGAGGCGGTGCTGCGCCCGGCGGCCCCCAGCGCCGCGACGCTGCGCGCCTGCATCGCCGGCGAGGGCTGGAAGGCCAGGCTCGGCACGCGGCTTGCGTAGTCCGCCACCGTCCGGCCGCGACCGGAACCGCGCGCGCCGCAATGCCCACGGCGCAGGCAGTTCCCCCGGCTTTCTGGTGAACGGGAGTGCCACCCATGCAACGACGCCACCTGTTGGGCCTGGCTGCCGCCGGCCTGGCCTCGCCCGGCCTGCTGCGCGCCCAAGGGGCCGCCTGGCCCAGCCGCATGCCGATACGGCTGATCGTCACCTTCCCGCCCGGCGGCCTGGCCGACACCGTCTCCCGCCTGCTGACCCCGGCCTTCAGCGCGGCGCTGGGCCAGCAGGTGGTGGTGGAAAACCGCGCCGGCGCCGGCGGCAGCATCGGCGCCGACATGTGCGCCAAGGCCGCGGCGGATGGCTATACGTTGGTGGTCAGCCATGCCAGCCCGCACGGCATCGCCCCCGGCATCTACCCGCAACTGCCCTATGACCCGGTGGCCGACTTCAGCCACCTGGCCATGATGTGCGACACCGGCAATGCGTTGATGGTGCGGGCGGACAGCCCGATCAAGACCATGGCGGACTACATCGCCGCGGCGAAGTCGGCGCGCGGCGTGCGCTACGGCAGCAGCGGCATCGGCAGCATCACCCACCTGATGGGCGAGGTGCTGGGCAAGGAAGCCGGGCTGACCAGGCTGGACCACGTGCCCTATCGCGGCAGTGCCCCGGCCTTGCAGGACATGCTGGCCGGCCAGATCGAAAGCCTGTTCGACCCGCTGACCACCTATGTCGGCATGCTGAAGGACGGCACGCTGCGGGCGCTGGCGGTTTCCACCCCGGCCCGGGTGCCGGCGGTGCCGGAGGTGCCGACCTTCGCCGAACTGGGCCTGCCGCGGCTGACCTGCACCACCTGGATCGGCATTTCCGGCCCCAAGGCGCTGCCGGCGCCGATCGCGGCCAGGCTGACCGAGGTGACCGTGGCCGCCATGGCCAACCCGGAGATCCGCCAGAAGCTGGCCGACCTGGCGAGCTACCCGCCGCCGGCGCCGTTGGTGGGCGCCGCCTTCAGCCAGTACATCGGCGACTATGTGAAGGAATGGACCGGGGTGGCCCGGGCCGCCGGTATCGTCGCCAGTTGAGCGACGGGGGCCGGAATGGTTAACATTCCGGCCTGTCGCGCAGGGGGTTGCCGCCATGGAGATCACGCATTCGCCCATCCCCGGTGGGGTGGTGCTGCACCTGGCCGGCCGGCTGGACCAGGACAGCGCCCCGGCGCTGGAGCCGCGGGTACTGGCGGCGCTGCCGGAAAACGGCGTGCTGGTGCTGGACCTGGCGAAGCTGCGCTACTGCTCCTCCGCCGGGTTGCGGGTGCTGCTGGTGGCGGTGAAGCAGGCCGCCACCAACCGCGCCCGCTTCGGCCTGGCCGCGGTGCAGCCGGCGGTGGCGGAGGTGCTGGAAAGCACCGGGGTGGACAAGGTGGTGCCGAGCTTCGCCAGCGCGGCCCAGGCGGCGGCCGCGCTGGGGTAGGCCCGGGCGGCGGTCAGCCCGCCTCATCCTTGGCATACCGCGCCACTTCCTCATGCGTGGCGAACCACACCCCGTCATGGCCCTTGATGTATTCCACCAGCGCCTCCAGCAGCGGCATGCGGCTGCGGTGGCCGATGATGTGCGGGTGCATGGTCAGCAGGAACAGCCCGCCTTCCGCATAGGCGCCGTCGAACTCGGCCTTGAAGATCTCCAGCACGCTGGAAGGCGGGGTGTAGGGGCGCAGGCCGGAAAAGCGCACGAACATGAAGTAGGGCGCGTCGTCGCGGATCCATTCCGGCGGCAATTCCACCACGCCGGTCGGGCGGCCCTGGTCCATCAGCTCATAGGGCTCGTCGTCGCCCATCAGGCTGCTGTCGTACAGCAGGCCCATCTCCTCGATGATGCCCATGGTATCGACCGAGAAATCCCAGGACGCGGTGCGGATGCCCACCGGGCGGCGGCCGCTGACCTTTTCCAGCACATCGGCTGAACGCAGCGTCAGCTCGCGCTCCACGCCGGGCGGCAGGGCGGTATTGGCCTCGTGGATCCAGCTGTGGATGCCGATCTCATGGCCCTCATCCACCAGCGCGCGCTGTTCGTCCGGGTAGATCAGCGCGGTCACCGCCGGCACGTAGAAGCTGGCGCGGATGCTGTGGCGGTCCAGCAGGCGGCGGATGCGCGGCACGCCCTGGCGGTTGCCGTACTGGCCCTGGCTGATCCGCATCGGGCTTTCATCACCGTCGCGCAGCGGGGTGGTGTCGTGGTCGCTGTCAAAGCTCAGCGCCACGGCGCAGCGGGCGCCGCCCGGCCAGCAGCGCGGCTTCAGGCTGCGGCCGGCGCGGGCGCGGTTGATGGCGGTGCGCCAGTACTCCTCGGGCCATTCCCAGGGCTTTTTCGGGTCTGCCATCGTCGTTCTCCGTGCTTGCGTCAGAAGGGTAGGCTGACGACGAAGGAAGTGCCAAAGCCCTGGATGCGCTCGCCCAGTTCAGTGCGGCGCCGCCAGTCCAGCGAGACGGCGGCATTGGTCAGCAGTGCCAGTCCGGTGGCGCGGCCGAGGTCCAGCGTGGCGTTGGCGGTGTGCTGCCGGCCGATGGCGTGCTCGGCCACGGGGGCATCGGTCTCGCGCCGCTGCATCCAGGCATAGGCAAGGCTGAGGGCGCCGCGCTTCAGGGTCAGCGCCGCGGTCCACCAATCGGCGTTGCGGCCCTGGTAGCCATCGGCGCCGGTGCGGCGGGCGTATTCCAGCGCCGGCACCAGGCGGAAGTCGGCGCCAAGCGGGAAGGCGCCCTCGATGCCGGCGACGCTGCCGACCTCGTTCGTGGCGCGGCCGGCCAGTTGCGCGTCCAGCCCGGCGCGGCGCAGCGAGACGCCGGCATTGTAGGCGATCTGCCCGCCCGGCACCTCGTGCTCGGTGCCCACCCAGGAGACGGTCATGCCGCCCAGCCCGCGGCGATTGTCGGCGCCGCCCAACTGCCGGCTGGCGCGCCAGCGCTGGCGGATGGTGGTGGTCTCGGTGCCGCCCAGCGGGTCGGCCTCGGTGGTGGCCAGGCTCCAGCGCGGGGCGAAGGCGCTGGCCGAGAGGAAGCTGGTATCGGCCTGGAACACCTCGAATTGCAGGCTCTGGTAGCCAAGCGGGTCGGGCAGGTCGAGGATGTCGTCCACCCAGATCCGCGCCCCGGCGCCCAGCTTTTCCCGCAGTTGGTAGTCGCTGGCGTAGTCGGCGCCGAACACGCCGGGGGCGCGGGACCAGGCGGCGCCGAAGCGCGGGTTGATCTTGCCGGCAAAGACCCGCCAGGGGTCCTGGGTCCAGCGCAGGATCAGGGTTTCGGCATAGCCGGTGTGGCGCGGCACCAGGCCGGCGGGGCTGCTGGGCCCCGGTTCCAGCCGCAGCGTGGTGGACAGCGACAGCCCGGCCGGCCCCTGCAGCTTGGCGGACACCGCGGCGCGGTCATAGGCCAGGTCGGTGACGTGGTTGCCCTGGCGCATGCGTTCGTAGCTGAGCTGGTTGACGAACTGGCCATCCAGGCTGAACGCGGTGGGCTGCTCGCCCTGGCTGTCCGGGGCTTCCAGGTTGCGCAGGCGGCTGGCCAGGTTGCCGGGCGAGGGGCGGCTGCGGGCGGTGGCCGGGCTGGGTGCCAGGCTCGACACCAGGCTCGGCACCAGCAGGGCCAGCGCCAGGCCGGCACGGAGGAAACGGGCGGGGACTCGCATTTTCGTCAGGCTAGCGGCGGCGCCGTGATTGCGCTACCGCAGCGCCTCGCCGCCGGAGGGCTGCCGCAAGGCCCTGCCGGCACAGTCGGCCCTGACCCCGGAAGGCGCCCGCATGCCCGAAGCCACCGACCCCGCCCTGATGTCCGCCGAGACCCTGCTCGGGCTGTATGCCCGGCGGCGGCTTTCCCCGGTGGAGGCACTGAAGGCGGTGATGGAGCGGGTGGCGCGCTTCAATCCCTGGGTGAACGCCTTCGCGGTGATGAACCCGCGGGCCCTGCAGGCCGCCGGGGAGAGCGAGGCGCGCTGGATGGCGGGCCGCCCGCTGGGGCTGCTGGATGGCGTACCGAGCACGGTGAAGGACCTGCTGAACCTGGCCGGCTTCCCGACCCGGCGCGGCAGCAAGACCACGCCCACCACCCCGGTGACCGAGGATGCCCCGGCGGTGCTGGGGCTGAAGCAGGCCGGCGCGGTGATTTTGGGCAAGACCACCACCACCGAATTCGGCTGGAAATCCCCCGGCGACTGCCCGCTGCACGGCATTACCCGCAACCCCTGGAATCGCGAGCGCACCGTGGGCGGCAGCAGCAGCGGCGCCGGTGCCGCGGGCGCCGCCTGCTTCGGGCCGCTGCACCTCGGCACCGATGCCGGCGGCTCCATCCGCATCCCCGCCGCGTTCTGCGGCCTGGTGGGGCTGAAGCCAAGCTTTGGCCGGGTGCCGCAATGGCCGCTGGGCGCCTTCGCCAATGTCGCCTGCGCCGGGCCGATGACCCGCACGGTGCGCGACAACGCGCTGATGTTCAGCGCCATGGCCCGGCACGACCTGCGCGACCCGTTCAGCCTGCCGGACGAACCTGGCTCCCTGGGGCGGGACTGGCGCGACGGCATCGAGGACGGCGTCGCCGGCCTGCGCATCGGCATCGTGACCCGCCTGGGCTTCGCCCCGCCGCTGGACGAGGACGGCCGCGCCGCCCTGGCCGGCGCGGCGCAATTGCTGGCGGAACAGGGCGCCATCGTCGAGGAAGCCGACCCGATGCTGCCCGACACGCGGGAGATCTTCGGCCGGGTCTGGGGCGTGGCGCTGGCCCGGCTGGTGCAGACCATGCCGGAGGAAAAGCGCCATTTGCTGGATGCCGGGCTGGCCGAAGTGGCCCGGCTGGAAGGCGGCATGAGCGCGGTGGATTTCCTCGGCGCCGAGGCGATGCGGATCGAGGCCGCCCACGCCGCCGCCCGCTTCCACCAGAAATACGACCTGATGCTGACCGCCTGCACCCCCACCGCCGCCTTCGCCGCCGACCAGCCGACGCTGAAGCCGGTGGAGGCGCTGTGGCGCGACTGGGCGCCCTGGACCTTCGCCTTCAACCTGACGCGCCAGCCCGCCATCTCCGTGCCGATCGGCGTGG
This sequence comes from Acetobacteraceae bacterium, assembly GCA_947373495.1. Classification (GTDB taxonomy): domain Bacteria; phylum Pseudomonadota; class Alphaproteobacteria; order Acetobacterales; family Acetobacteraceae; genus CAIMOR01. The sequence continues at coordinate 9,126 of CANBXZ010000011.1, read as the reverse complement.
ATGAACATGGCATGCCGCGCGCCGTGCAATTGGCCGCCGCGCTGTACCGCGACGACCTGGTGTTCCGCGCCGCCCGGGCGTTGGAAATCGCCGCCGAAATCCCTCTCGCCCAGCCGGAATAGGAAGCACCCCGATGCGCCTGGTAACCTTCAAGCGTCCGAACACCGTTGGCACCCATATCGGCGCGCTGCGCGCCGATGGCGCGGTGCTGGACCTGGCGGCGGTGGACCCGGCGCTGGCCGGCGGCAACATGCCGGCCTTCATCAGCGGCGGCGCCGCGGCGCTGGAACATGCCCGCAAGGCCGCCGAAACCGCCCCGGTGGTGGAAGGCGCCATCCTGTGCGCGCCGATTCCGCGGCCGCCGAAGAACGTGTTCTGCGTCGGCAAGAACTACTACGAGCACGCCGCTGAATTCGCCGGCAGCGGCTTCGACGCCTCCGCCAAGGAAGTGGTGCCGGAAGCGCCGGTGGTGTTCAGCAAGCCGGCCACCGCCATCATCGCGCCGGGCGAGCCGATCCTCAGCCAGCTCGATACCTCGAACAGCACCGACTACGAGGGCGAGTTGGCGGTGGTGATCGGCAAGGGCGGCCGCGGCATCAGCAAGGCGGACGCGCTTGCGCACGTGTTCGGCTACACCATCGTCAACGACGTGACGGCGCGCACCCTGCAGCACAAGCATCGCCAGTGGATCCTGGGCAAGGGCATCGACAGCTTCTGCCCGATGGGCCCCGCCATCCTGACCGCCGACGAGGTGCCGGACCCGAAGCTGCTGCACCTGACCACGCATGTGAACGGCGAGAAGCGCCAGGACGTGCTGGTGAAGGACCTGATCTTCGACATCCCCACCCTGATCGAATGCATCAGCAGCTACATCACGCTGGAGCCGGGCGACGTGATCGCCACCGGCACGCCGGTTGGCGTCGGCATCGGCTTCAAGCCGCCGGTGTTCCTGAAGCCGGGCGATGTGGTGCGCGTGGCGGTGGAGGGCATCGGCGTGCTGGAGAACCCGGTGGCATGAGCACCCCCGGGGCTGTTCCGCGCCGCACCCTGCTGGCCGCGCTGGCCGCCGCCCCCGTGGCGGCCCCGGCCTTGGGCCCGACCCTGGCCCTGGCGCAGAACGCGGACTTTCCGGGCCGCGCGGTGAACCTGGTGGTGGCCTTCCCGCCCGGCGGCCAGGCCGATGTGGTGGCCCGCCCGGTGGCGGCGGGGCTGGAGCGCCAGTGGAAGCAGCCGGTGCCGGTGGTGAACCGTGCCGGCGCTTCCGGCGAACTGGGCAACAGCTTCGTCGCCCGCGCGGCGCCGGATGGCCATACGCTGCTGATGGCGCTGTCCTCCCTGGCGGTGCTGCCGGAAGCGGCGCGGCTGTTCAACCGCGCCCCGGCCTATGAACTGGACCAGCTGGCGCCGATCGCGCTGTTCACCGCCGACCCCACCTTCCTGGTGGTGCCGGCCAGCGCGCCCTGGCAGACGCTGGAGGAATTCATCGCCGACGCCAGGCGTCGGCCGGGGGCGATCAGCTATTCCTCCTCGGGCAACTACTCGGCGCTGCATGTGCCGATGGCGATGCTGGCCGCGGCGGCGGGGGTGGAGCTGCTGCACGTGCCGTTCCAGGGCGGCGCCCCGGCGCTGACCGCGCTGCTGTCCGGCCAGGTGATGGCGCTGTCCAGTGGGCCGGGGCCGGTGGCGGCGCATGTGAAGGAGGGCCGGCTGCGCGTGCTGGCCAGCTGGGGCACGCAGCGCTTCGCCGAGTTCCCCACGGCGCCGACGCTGCTGGAAAAGGGCTTTGCCGGCTGCGAATACTACATCTGGTGCGGCGTCTTCGCCCCCGCGGCCACCCCGGCGCCGGTACAGGCCGCGCTGCGTGCCGCGATGGCGACGGCGGCGCAGGACCCCGAGGTGCGGCGTGCCCTGGCGGCTGGCGGCAACACGCTGGACTATCGCGACGGCGCCGCATTCGAGAGCTTCTTCCGCACCGATTGCGCCCGGCTGGCGCAGGTGGTGCAGCGCATCGGCAAGGTGGAATAGGCGGGATGGAATAGGCCGGGGCCTTCCCGGCGGCGGCGCGCGGTGCAAGGCTGCGCGCCGCGCGATGGAGGGCTGCCGCATGACCGAGACCGAAACCCAGATCACCGCCTGGCTGGCCACCCAGCACGACACCATGCTCGCCGCGCTGGAGCGCATGGTGAACACCGATGGCGGCAGCTACGACAAGGCCGGCGTAGATGCGGTGGGCGCGCAGATCAAGGCGTTCTGCGAGGGCCATGGCATTCCGGTGGAAGTGGTGCCGCGCGAAAAGCATGGCGACTGCCTGAAGGCCCGCGTGGCCGGCGGCAATGCCCTGGGTGGTGGCAACGAAAAGCAGAAGATCGTGCTGATGGGCCACCGCGACACGGTGTTCCCGAAGGGCGAGCCGGAGCGGCGGCCGTTCACGGTGAAGGACGGCATCGCCTATGGCCCCGGCGTGGCCGACATGAAGGCCGGGCTGGTGATGAACATGTTCGTCCTGGCCGCCTTCCAGAAGTTCGGCGGGGCGCCGGCCGACCTGCTGGGGCTGTTCACCGGCGATGAGGAAATCGGCAGCCCCGAGGGCCGCGAGGTCATCGAGGCGACGGCGCGCGAGGCGCGGGTGGTGTTCAACAGCGAACCTGGCCGGCCTTCGGGCAATGTGGTCACCGGGCGCAAGGGCGGTGTGTTCTCGGTGTTCGAGATCGAGGGCAAGGCGGCGCATTCCGGCGGCAACTTCGAAGCCGGCATCAGCGCCATCGGCGAGTTGGCGGCCAAGATCACCGCCATCCATGCGCTGACCGACCTGAAGCGCGGCATCACGCTGAATGTCGGCCTGGTTTCCGGCGGGCAGAGCGTGAACACGGTGGCGCCCTGGGCGCAGGGGCAGATCGACCTGCGTTACGTGGAGTTGGAAGACCGCGACGAGGTGATGGGCCGGATCCACGACATCATCGGCCGCAGCTACATCCCCGGCACCAAGGCGAAGCTGACGGTGAAGGGCGAGTTCCGCCCGCTGAACGCGACCGCCAGCAGCAACAAGCTGTTCGCGCTGTACCAGAGCACGGCGGCGGCCAGCGGCCTGACGGTGGCAGGCGAGTTCAGCGGCGGCTGCGCCGACAGCGGCTTCACCGCGGCGCTGGGCGCGCCGACCATCTGCGCCGTGGGCCCGGTGGGCGGCAAGGCGCACAGCCCGGAGGAATACCTGGAAGTGGCCAGCATGGTGCCGCGCGCCCAGGCCATGGCGCGGGCGATCTTGCGGCTGGAAAGCGCCGGGCTGTAGCCCCGCCGTCGTGGCGTGGCGCTAGCCTCGCCAGGGGCGGCGCTGCCACAGCTCATGCAGGTGCGCGTCCACCGCGGCCGCCATGCGCTTGTACTCGGCGCCCAGCAGCGGCCGCAGCGGCAGGTGCTGGCGTTCGGTTTCGCGCACGAAGGCCGGGTCTGCCATCACCGCGCCGAAGGCGGCTTCCAGCCGGGCGGTGATGCTCGCCGGCAGCCCCGGCGGGCCGATGATGCCGCGCGAGGCGGCGGCCACGATGTCGAAGCCCAACTCGCGGAAGGTCGGCACCTGGGGCAATTCCGTCAGGCGTTCCGCGCTGGCCACCGCCAGGCCGCGCATCTTGCCTTCGCGTGACAGGGTGACCAGTTCCGTGGTGTTGCCCACCGCCGTGGCCAGGTGCCCGCCCAGCAGTTGCGGCAGCAGCGGCGCCACGCCGGGGAAGGGCACATGGGTGAAGGGCGGCAGCCCGGCCGCGGCCTCGAAGGCCAGCATCATGATGTGGTCATCGCTGCCGATGCCGGTGGTGCCGTAGTCCAGGCTGCCGGGCCGCGCCTTGGCCTGTGCCACCAGATCGGCCAGCGAACGCAGGGGCGATTCGGCCCGCACATACAGGCAGTTCGGATCTTCCACGATATTGGCGAGGAAGCTGAACTCCAGCGCGCGGAACCGCACCGGGCGTTCCAGCGGAATGGCGCTGTGGGCGGGAATGGTGGTGGCGCCCAGGGTGTAGCCATCGGCCGGGGCGTTGAACACCGCCTCCAGCCCGATCTGCGAGGCGGCGCCGGGCCGGTTGGTGATGACCACCCGCATGCCGGGGATGCGTTCCGCCACCAGCGGCATGACCAGGCGCGTCATCACATCCACGCCGCCGCCGGGCGGGAAGGGCACGATGACCTCCACCGGCTTGTCGTTCGGCCAGGCCGGCTGGGCCATGGCGGGGACCAGGGCGGGGGCGGCCAGTGTGGGGGCGGCCAGGGCGGCCCCGAGCAAGGTGCGGCGCTGCATGCTCAGCCTTCCTTCCAGGGGCGGCGTTGCCACAGCGCGCGCAGCCGGGCGTAGTCCGCCGCCATCATCTGGCGATACTCCTCCCCCACCAGCGGGCGGATCGGCAGGCCGAGGCGGGTGGTTTCGGCGACATAGGCCGGGTCCGCCATGGCCGCGCGGAAGGCGTCGACCAGCTTCGCCACCACCGCCGGCGGCATGTTGGGCGGGCCGGCCAGGCCGCGGGCACTGCCGCCCAGCAGGTCGAAGCCCTGCTCGCGGAAGGTCGGGATCTCCGGGGCGGCGGACCAGCGTTGTTCCCCGGCCTGGCCGAGGCAGCGGATCTTGCCCTCGCGCATCAGGGTGATGCCCTCGCCCATGTTGAAGCAGCCCACCGCCAGCCGGCCACCCAGCAGGTCCCGCAACTGCGGCGCGGTGCCGCTGTAGGGCACGTGGATGAGGCGCACGCCGGCGGCATCCTCGAAGCCCATCATCAGCAGGTGGTCGTCGGTGCCGATGCCGGCGGTGCCCACGCCCATGCTGTCCGGCGCCGCCTTGGCCGCGGCCTGGAACGCCGCCAGCGTCTGCAACGGCGAGTTCACGTCGACGAAGAAGGCGCCCGGGTCGTCGGTGATGTTGGCGATGAAGGTGAAGTCTTCCGGCCGGTAGCGCGGCCGGCGTTCAATGGCATGGCCGTGCATGGCGTTGTTGGTGACGGCGCCGATGGTGTAGCCGTCGGGCGCCGCATTGAAGGTGGCCTCGAAGCCGATCTGCCCGCCGGCGCCGGCGCGGTTGGTGACGACGTAGCGAAACCCCGGGATGCGCGGCGCCACGTGGTTCAGCACCACGCGGGCCATGGTGTCCACGCCGCCGCTGGGCGGGTAGGGGATGATGATCTCCACCGGGCGGTCTTCCGGCCAGGCCGCCGCACGGGCGCGGCCAGCCAGGGCCAGCAGGGGGGTGGCAAGCGCCAGCCTTCGCGTCAGCATGGGTTTCCTCCGACTTGTTGCGCCCAGCCTGCCCTGCCGGCCGCGCCGGCGTCCAGTCAGGTCGCAGCGGGGTTGCCGCCGCCGGCGTTGCCGGCACGCCTGAAACACGCGAAAAACCCGGCCCTGGCGTGCAGGCGGAGGCGGGACGATGACGGATTTTGGCGTGGCGGGCGAATGGCCGGTGCGGCGGGAACATCGCATCCTGTGGGGGGAATGCGACCTGTATGGCCATGCCAACCACACCGCCTACCTGCGGCTGTGCGAGGATCTGCGCTGTTCGCACTGGCTGGCGCTGGGCGGCAGCTTCGCGCCCGACAGCTTCGGCCCGGTGCTGGGCCAGTTGGAAGCGAAGTACCTGAAGTCCCTGGTGTATGATGACGCGGTGCTGGTCACCATGCGCACCGCCAGCTTCCGCCGTACCAGTTGGGTGGAGGAATATGCGGTGTGGAAGGATGGGCTCTGCTTCACCTGCCGCAGCGTGCTGGTGGCGGTGCAGGGCAGCACCGGCGCGCGGGTGCCGCTGCCCGAGGCGATGCGCGCGCAACTGCTGCGCGAGGGCGCGGTGGCGGAGGGCTGAGACCCCCGCCACCTGCCAAGCCTCTCAGCCGAAGGCGCTGCCCAGCCGCGCCAGGCCGGCACGGGCCTCGGCCACCATGCGGGCGATGACCTCGCCGGCCGGCACCACATCCTCGATCAGGCCGACGCATTGCCCGGCCCAGACGAAGCCCTGCTCCAGCTCGCCCTGGTCGGTGCCCAGGGCGTTCATGGCGCCCAGCACCATCGGCAGGATCACTTCCTTCGGCGCGCCGGCAGCCTCGGCGGCCAGAATGGCGCGGACATGCCCGCTGTCCAGCGAACGGCCCGGCATGCCCAGCGTGCGCTTGATGACGCGGGTGTCTTCCGGCTTCGCCGTGGCCAGGGCGTTCTTGTAGTTGGCATGGGCGCGGGCTTCGGTGGTGGCGACGAAGCGGGTGCCCATCTCCACCCCCTCGGCCCCCAGCGCCAGCGCGGCCAGCATGCCGGCGCCGCTGGCAATGCCGCCACTGGCCAGCACCGGGATCTTCACCGCCGCCACGGTGCGCGGCACCATCACCATGGTGGTCTCGTCGCCGCGGCCCAGGTGGCCGCCGCCCTCATAACCCACGGTGGCCACCATGTCGGCGCCGGCGGCCTCGGCCTTCTTGGCCAGTTCCGGCCCGGCGATCAGCACCAGCACCTTGGCGCCGGCGGCCTTGCAGCGCGGAATATGCGGCGCCGGGTTGCCCGCGGTCAGCGCGATGACCGGCGCGCCGGCTTCCAGCGCCGCTTCCAGCAAGGCCTCGATCGGGCTGCGGCCGATGGGGAAGTTCACGCCGAAGGGCTTGTCGGTCAGCGCCTTGCAGCGCAGCACCTCGGCCCGCAGCTCCGCCGGGGTGCACAGCCCGCCGGACCGCTCGGCGCCGATGCCGGCGCTGGCGATCTGCCCCAGGCCGCCGGCATTGGAGACGGCGGCGGCCAGTTCCGCGGTGGCAACCCGCGCCAGCCCGCCCTGCACGATGGGATAGCGGATGCCGAGCAACTCGGTCACGCGGGTACGGATGGTATCGGTCATGGTGATTCCACGGTTGTGGTGCAGGCCGCTGCCCTGGCCCGTTGCACCGGGCCGCCGTTGATTTCGGCCGCGTCTGGCGCGTTTTCGGTCAGGTGGGGTGCCTGCGCGCCGTATTGTCGCATCGCGGCCCTTGCATGGCACCCCCTGGCCTGGGCAATTTCACCGCCGTATTCCGGGAATGACCACCATGATCCTGACCCGCAGGCAAAGCCTTGCCACCGGCGCTACCCTGGGTGCCACCTTGGGCGCCACCCTCGGCCTGGCCCCCGGCCTTGGCGCCCAGGCGCAAACCCCGCAGCGTGGCGGCACGCTGACGGTGCAGCTCACCAGCGAACAGCGGGTGCTGAACCCGGCCATCCAGGCCAGCACCGGCGTCTACGTGATGGCGAGCAAGATCGTCGAGCCGCTGGTGGACTTGGACGCGGCCGGCGAGCCGGTGGGCGTGCTGGCGGAACGCTGGGAGGGCAGCGCCGATGGCCTGACCCACACCTTCCACCTGCGCCGCGGCGTGCAATGGCACGACGGCAGGCCCTTCGTGGCCAAGGATGTGCAGTTCAGCGCCATGGAGTGCTGGAAGAAGATCCTGAACTACGGCACCACGCTGTACCAGTTCCTGGAAGCGGTGGAGACGCCGGACGAGCACACCGCGGTGTTCCGCTTCAGCAAGCCGATGCCGCAGGGCCTGCTGCTGCGCGCGCTGCCGGACCTGGGCCATGTGATCCCGGCGCATGTGTACGAAGGCAAGGATATCCGCACCAACCCGGCGAATACCGCGCCGATCGGCACCGGGCCCTTCGTGTTCAAGCAATACGAACGCGGCCAGTACCTGATCGCGGAGCGCAACCCGAACTATTGGCGCGGCAATGGTGCGCCCTACCTGGACCGCATCGTCTGGCGCTTCATCAGCGACCGTGCCGCCGCCAGCGCCGCGCTGGAAAGCGGCCAGGTGCAGTTCAGCCCCTATTCCGGCCTGGCGCTGTCCGACATCGCCCGGCTGTCACGCGATGCGCGCTACACCGTCTCCACCCGCGGCAATGAGGGCAATACCGCCCATACCGTGATGGAGATGAACCTGCGCCGCGCCGAGCTGGCCGATGTGCAGGTGCGCCGCGCGCTGTGCCATGCGCTGGACCTGAACTTCTTCATCGAGAACTTCCTCTACGGCTACGCCAAGCTGGGCACCGGGCCGATCCCGTCCTCCAGCGCGCCGTTCTACGTGCCGCGCCCGGCGCCCTACCCGTTCGACAAGGCCAAGGCGGAGCAGATGCTGGACGCCGCCGGCTTCAAGCGGCCGTCGCGCGGCGCCATGCGCTTCGCCCAGCCGTTGAAGCTGCTGCCGGCGCCCTGGGGCGAATACACCATCAACTTCGCCACCTTCATCCAGCAGAGCCTGCGCGAGATCGGCGTGCGGGTGGAGATCGAGGCGCGCGATGCCCCGGGCTTCCTCACCGGCGTCTACCGCGACCATGGCTTCGACCTGACCACCGGCTGGCACCAGTACCGCAACGACCCGGCGGTGAGCACCACGGTGTGGTTCCGTACCGGCAGCCCGGTGGGCGCGCCCTGGACCAACCAGTATGGCTACAACAACCCGGCGATGGATGCCGCGATCGACACCGCCGCCACCGAGTTGGACGCGCCGAAGCGCAAGGCGCTGTACCAGGACTTCGTCAAGCTGGCGGTGGACGACGTGCCGGTGCATTGCGCCGTGGAGCACGCCTTCATCAGCGTCTACTCCAAGCGCCTGATGGGCAGCCACAACACGCCGCGCTGGTCGTCCTCCTCCTGGCACGACGCCTGGCTGGCGCCGGCGTGAGGCCTGGCGTCGGGGCCCGGGCATGAAACGAGTGGCGGGGCTGGCGCTGCGCCGGCTGGCGCAATCCGTGCCGGTGCTGCTCATCATCCTGGTCGGGCTGTTCCTGCTGCTGCAACTGGCACCGGGAGACACGGTGGACGCGCTGCTGGCCCAGATGGGCGGTGGCGATGCCGCCGTGGCGGCGCAACTGCGGCAGGATTACGGGCTGGATGTCTCGGTGCCGGTGCAGCTTGGCCGCTACCTGCTGCGGCTGCTGAGCTTCGACCTGGGCCAGAGCGCGATCTATGGCAAGCCGGTGGCCAGCGTCATCCTGGAACGGCTGGCGGTGACGGCGCTGTTCATGTCCTGCGCGCTGGCCTTCGCGTTTTCGGCCGGGCTGGTGCTGGGCGTGGTGGCGGCGCGGCGGGTGAATGGCTGGCCGGACACGCTGATCTCCACCCTCGGCCTGGTGTTCTATGCCATTCCC
>CANBXZ010000010.1 GCA_947373495.1 Acetobacteraceae bacterium | reverse complement strand
CCATCTTGCCGCGACCGCCGAAATTGCCGACGCGCGGGTATTGCGGCGCGCCGAACGGGCAGGCGTAGAAGCAATAGCCGCAGCCGATGCACAGGTCCTTGTCGTGCAGCACGATGGCATCGGCCGTGGTGTAGAAGCAGCTCACCGGGCAGACCGCGGCGCAGGGTGCATCCGTGCAGTGCATGCACGCCATGGAGATGCTGCGCTCGCCGGGCTTGCCGTCGTTCAGCGTCACCACCCGGCGGCGGTTGATGCCCCAGGGCACCTCGTGTTCGTTCTTGCAGGCGGTGACGCAGGCGTTGCACTCGATGCAACGGTCCGCGTCACAGAGGAACTTCATCCGAGCCATGGTCTGATCCCTCCCCTTACGCCGCGCGAATCTGGCAGAGCGTGCACTTGGTTTCCTGCATGTAGGTCACCGGGTCGTAGCCATAGGTGGTCAGGGTATTGACGCTTTCGCCCAGCACCACCGGGTCGGTGCCCGGCGGGTAGTACTTGCGGCGATCCTCGCCCTGGAACCAGCCGCCGAAGTGGAACGGCATCCAGGCGACACCGCGGGCGACCCGCTCGGTCACCAGCGCCTTCATCTTCGCCTTGCTGGCGTTCTCCGGGCCCATCACCCAGACCCAGCCGCCATCCTGGATGCTGCGCTCGGCCGCGTCGGCCGGGTTGATCTCCACGAACATGTCCTGCTGCAACTCGGCCAGCCACTTGTTCGACCGGGTTTCCTCGCCGCCGCCCTCGTATTCCACCAGCCGGCCGGAGGAGAGGATGATGGGGAAGTCCTTCACCACCTCGGTCGAGCGGTTCTGCACCGAAACGCCCAGGTGCGGCATGCGGAATCCGCGCCGGTCCGGCAGGGTCGGGTACTTGGCGATCAGGTCGGTGCGCGAGGTGTAGATCGGCTCGCGATGCACCGGCACCGGGTCCGGCAGGTTCCAGGCATTGGCGCGGGCCTTGGCGTTGCCATAGGGCACGCAGCCATGTTCCATCGCCACCCGCTGGATGCCGCCCGACAGGTCGTTGGCCCAGCTCGCGCGGTCGATGTTCGGGCCGAAATGCCGCTCGATGCTGGCGCGCTCGGCCTCGGTCAGTTCCTCCAGCCAGCCCAGGCGCTTCAGCACCGCCACGGTGAACTCGGGGTAGCCGTCCTGGATCTCGCTGCCCTTGGAATAGCTGCCCTCGGCCAGCAGGGTCTGGCCGTTGCGCTCCACGCCGAAGCGGGCGCGGAAGGTGCCGCCGCCTTCCTTCACGTGCAGGTTGGTGTTGTACAGCTGGTGGCTGCCCGGGTGCTTCTGTTCCGGCGTGCCCCAGCAGGGCCAGGGCAGGCCATAGAAGTCGCCCGCCACCGGGGTGCCGGGCTTGCCGCGCAGCGTCACGATGTCGAACTGGTCCTGGTTCGCCATGTGCAGTTTCAGCCGTTCCGGGCTTTGGCCGGTGTAGCCGATGCTCCAGGCGCCGCGGTTGATCTCCCGCAGCAGGTCCTCGGCCAGCGGCTGGTCGTTCTCCACCTTGATGTTCTTGAACATCTGCTCGGCGAAGCCCAGCCGCTTGGCCAGCAGGTAGATCGCCTCATAGTCGCTCTTGGATTCGAAGATCGGCTCGACGATCTTCTCGCCCCACTGCAACGACCGGTTGGAGGCGGTGCGGCTGCCATCCATCTCGAAGCTGGTGCAGATCGGCAGCAGGTAGGTGCCGTCCTTGCGGCCGCTGATCTGGGCGAAGGTGGTGGGGTGCGGGTCCGCCACCACCAGCAGTTCCAGCTTCTCCAGCCCCTTCACCATCTCGGGCATGCGGGTCACGGTGTTGCCGCCGTGGCCGAACACCACCATGCCCTTGTAGTTGTCGGGCTGCTGCACGTAGTTCTCGCCGGCGCCGGCCTTGTCCTTCTCGCCCGGCATCATGGTGGCGTCGAACCAGCGCGTGCTGGGAATGCCGGGCAGTTCCATCAACGCCTTGGAGCCGAAGCGGCCCTGCATGGCGGCGTAGTCCACTTCCCACACCCGGCACCAATGGCGCCAGGCGTTCTCGTCCAGGCCGTAGTAGGCCGGCAGCGTGGTCACATCCAGGCCCAGGTCGGTGGCGCCCTGCACGTTGGTGTGGCCGCGGAAGATGTTCGCCCCGGTGCCCGGCGCGCCGACATTGCCGGTGGCCAGCAGCAGCGTGCACAGCGCGCGCACATTGGCGGTGCCGACGGTGTGCTGGGTGACCCCCATGCACCAGATCAGCGTGCTGGGCTTTTCAGTGGCGAACAGCTTGCTGATGCGTTCCATCTGCGCGCCCGGCACGCCGGTGACGCGCTCAACTTCCGCCGGGTCCCACTTCTCGACCTCCTTGCGGACGTCGTCCATGCCGTGCACGCGCTGGGCGATGAAGTCCTTGTCTTCCCAGCCGTTGCGGAAGATGTGCCAGAGCATGCCCCACATGATGGGAATGTCGGTGCCCGGGCGAATGCGGACATATTCGGTGGCGTGCGCCGCGGTGCGGGTGAAGCGCGGGTCGATGACGATGAGGTTCGCGCGGTTCACTTCCTTGCCGGTCAGCACGTGCTGGAGCGAAACCGGGTGCGCTTCCGCCGGGTTGCCACCCATGATGATCATGGTCTTGGCGTTGCGGATGTCGTTGTAGCTGTTGGTCTGGGCGCCGTAGCCCCAGGTGTTGGCCACCCCCGCCACCGTGGTGGAATGGCAGATGCGGGCCTGGTGGTCGACGTTGTTGGTGCCCCAGAAGGCGGCGAACTTGCGGAACAGATAGGCGGCTTCGTTGGTGAACTTGGCGCTGCCCAGCAGGAACACGCTGTCCGGCCCGTTATTGGCGCGGATCGCGGCCATCTTGGCACCGATCTCCTCGACCGCGGTGGCCCAGGAAAGCCGCTGCCATTCGCCGTTCACCAGCTTCATCGGGTATTTCAGCCGGCGGTCGCCGTGAACGATCTCGCGCACGCTGGCGCCCTTGGCGCAGTGGGTGCCGCGGTTGATCGGGCTTTCCCAGGCCGGCTCCTGGCCCACCCAGACGCCGTTCTGCACTTCCGCGATGACCGAACAGCCCACCGAACAATGGGTGCACATGTTCTTCCTGCGGGTGATCGGCTGGGCGAAGTTGGTCGGCCCGGCCTCGGCCCGCCGCGTGGTCAGTGCCGGCAGGGCGCCCAGCGCCGCCAGCCCGGCGCCACCCAGGCCGGCCTGGCGCAGGAAGCCGCGCCGGTCCAGCCCGCCGGCCGAAAGTCCCTGGTAGGCGGAAGCCAGGCGCTGCCGCGCCACCTTGCCGTCGCTGCGCTTGATGAGCATGTCCGGGCGTCTCCCGCTCAGTACCGGTTGGTGGCGTAGAACGCCTGCACATGCGCGCTTTCGCCCTGGTAGCGTGCCTTCAGGCGGTCGCCCTGGGCTTCCTTCTGGGCGCTGGCGGCCGGCACGCTGTCGGCGCGGTGCGGCGTCTCGGCGGCGCTGGCGGCGGCGGGCGCGGCCACGGCCGCCAAGCCCAGCGCCCTCAGGAAGCCGCGGCGTTCGGCCGTATTCTTTTCGGTCATCACGTCGTCTCCCGGCGAAGTCAGGCCGCCATGTCGGCGGCAGCGGTCTCGATGTCCATCACGGTGCGGCCAAAGGCGCCCACCGCGCGGTAGAAGCTGGCGGCCTCGGCCGCCTCCAGGTCGGCGAAGCAGCGGCCGGCCCAGGGCATCAGGTGCCGGGCCAGGAAGGCCTCGGCATCGCCCTCGAACCGGCCCGCAAGCAGGCCGGCCATGGCTTCGCAGCAAAAGGCGATATGGTCTTCCGGCTCGGCCACACCCGCCGCCCGGGCAATGCCCAGCCGGGCCACTTCCGCCCGCAACGCCGCCAGCGGCCGTTCATGCAGGAAGCCGGTCAGGTAGTAGCTGGCGTAGGGCAGCAACTCGCCCCGCGCCACGCCGACGAACAGCGCCAGGTATTCCCGCTGCACCGCCGCGGCCGAGGTGACCCGCGCCGCCGCGGCCAGGCCGGCCAGCGCCTTGCCCAAGGCCGAGGCATCCCCCGGCAGCGCCCCCAGGCGCTGCAACAGCGCCGCATCGGGCGCGGCCGCCAGCACATGGCCGAGCAGGGCAAACACCCGCGCCCGTTCCATATCCAGCGGATCACCGCCTGCCATGCCCGCCCTAGCCGCCATGCCCCACGTCATTTCATCCGCCACCACGCAAGGGTGGCTGTTCATTGTCACTAATGGTTGATGTACGGAGGAATTCGCAAGCGCCAAGATGCTGGTTACCGCCCCTTGGCCCTAAATCGGCAGGGCCGAGCCATGCCGCCGCGCCACCGGCGGGGCCGGCGCGGCCTCGGCCACCGTTACGTCGAGGGGGAGCACCTCGGGGGACGGCGCCTCGGCCATGAGGGCAGCGGGCGGCGCCGGTTCCGCCACATCCTCCCCGACCGCTGGCGGTTGCGGGGGCGGCGCGGCGCCGATCACCCGGGCCAGCATCTCGCTGACATCGCCGCCCATCGCCTCGGCGATGCCGGGCAGGCCCCCGGGCGTATTGAAGTCCCAGGCATAGTCCACCGGCCCGACGAAATCCCGGATCGCCGGGTCCAACGCCCACATCCGCTTCAGCGCCGCGTTGCGCAGCCCGGCCGGCACCGCGCGGTGCAGGAAGCCGCGAATGTCGCTCGCCGGGGTCAACTCCTCCAGCGTGGGCAGCAGGGAAAGGTCGAACGCGGGCTCCGGCGGCGCTTCCACCCGTGTTTCCGCCGGTACCTCCACCGGTACTGCCGCCGGCTCCACCACCACGGCTGCCGGCGCCGACTCGGGCGTGGCCGCGCCGCGCTTCAGCCGGGACCAGCGCGAGAAGAACCCGCCATCGCCCGTGGCCTGATCGTCGGCCGGGCTCATGACTTGGCGTCCCGGCGGCGCTTGCGGAACTGGCGTTCCTTGTGGTGGCGCTCGCAGAAATCGGCCACCCAGGCGGCCAGGCCGGGCGGCAGCGGCAGCGCCTCCATCAGGTCGTTGCCGACATCGGCATAGTTGTGCGCCTCGCCGGCATCCACCGTGACGCAATGCAGCGCCACCTCGGGCATGGCCTGGGTTTGCAGCGGCCGCAGCACCACCCAGACACGGGCCGCGCCGGCGGCCAGGTTGTGGCGGTAATTGTCGGTGTCGGTCGGGTGCAGCGCCACCTCGGCCAGCCCGGCGAAGTACAGCGTCGCCCGCTCATCCTGCCGCAGCACGGACCAGGCCGGCAGGTCGGGCGCCTGTTCCAGCACCTCCACCGCCTGCCATACCCAGTCCTGCCAGGGGGTGGCCCCGCGCCGGCGTTCGGCCAGCACCGCCACCTGGCGGGTTTCGGTCTCGGGCGTCATGCGCCCTTCCCCCGCGCCAGCAGCGGCAGCCCGGCCACCAGGTTCTGCGGCTTCAGCCGCACCCGCTGGGCCACGTCCATCGCCAGCGCCAGCACCACCGGGCGGCCCTGGGCGCGCGGCAGCACGCGGGATTCCTCGGCGAAGCGCAACTCACCCAGCCACAGGATGCGCGCCAACTCCGCCTGCGCCACCGCCTCGCCGCGCCACAGCGCATTGCCGATCCGCGTCGCCTCGCTGTCCAGGCCCAAAATCCACGGCGCGTCGGCAATCACCGGCACGGCGGTGATGCGGACCGTCTCCCCCAGCACATGCTGGATGAAGCGTTCCAGCGCCCGCGCCAGGCCGCGCTGGCCGGGGCGGCCCTCGGCGATATCCAGCGCCAGGTCGTGCGCATCGCTGCGGCCCGGGTAGCCGGGGGCGAGGTCCTCGGACAGCACATCCAACTCCACCGTCGGCGGTGGCGCGCCAGCCTCGGTCAGCAGCCGGCCGAGCGCCCCCAGGTCGCCATCCGCGGCGCGGGCGTCCACCACCTCCTCATCCGCCAGCAGCAGGGCGCCCTGGTGGATGGCGGCGCGCTGCGGCCGGAACAGGCATTCGGCGGCGCGCCAGGCGAAGGCATCCGGCTCCCCGGCCAGGGCGGCATAGGCCACCAGATGCGTCAGCATCTGCAGGAACAGCGGCGGCACGCCGTGCACATCCGCGCCGTACAGCGCCAGCCAGGCCGCCTCCAGAGTCGGTTGCGCCGCCACCCGGTCGCGGAAGGCCAGGAACACCTGCCAGTTCTCCCGCGCGTCGGGGTCCGCCAGCGCCGCCACCTCGGCCGCCGGCACCGCGCGCAGCGG
Organism: Acetobacteraceae bacterium; assembly: GCA_947373495.1. GTDB lineage: Bacteria > Pseudomonadota > Alphaproteobacteria > Acetobacterales > Acetobacteraceae > CAIMOR01. The sequence goes on along the minus strand of CANBXZ010000010.1, from coordinate 26,634 downwards.
TTCGGCCAGCAGCCCGGCATGCAGCGCGCGCTCGGCGGCGCAGGCTTCCGGCGGCGGCACCAGTTCCGGCCGGGCGAGGAAGGCCCGCCACAGCGCCGGCGTGGCCAGCAGCCGGCCATCGGCATCCAGGTCGCAGAAGGCATGGCCAGAGGCCAACCAGTAGTCAGCCATGCGGCAGGTTCCTCAGGTCAACGGCCTCGGCCGGGGTATCGTCCTCGGCCACCAGGGCGAAGACCGGCGCCGCCTGCCGCCGATGCAGGCTGCGGAAGCTCTCCACCACCTCGCCCTGGCGCAGGCTGCGGGCCAGCGCCAGCACGGTGCCGGGCGGATGGTCGCACAGGCTGGCGGCGAACTGGAGTTCCTCGGCCGCCGCCGCGGTGGCCGCCGCCAGGTCCGGGGCGCCGCACTGGGCCAGGATATGCCGGGCCAGCGCCGCCTGCGCGGCCTGGTGCTCGGCCGGAGTCGCCGCCGCCACCTCCACCAGGGTGGACCAGCCGAAACTGCCCAGCCCCAGCCAGCCGGCCCGGAACGCCTGGCGGCGCTTGCCGGCCATGGCTTCCGGGGCTTCATCCCAGAAGGCGAAGCCGCCGGGCACCGCCCATTCGCCGGGCTGGGCCGCAACCTCGAACACCACGGCGTCCGAAGGGTCCAGCCGCAGGGTGCGGGGCAGCTTCAGCATGCCGGGGCGCGCCCGGCGCCATCGCGCGGCGGCAAGGGAAAGGCGTGGGTTTCGGACAAACGACATCTCCCTGCCAGGGGTGAAAGGAACTTATTCCTGTAGCCCGCGCACCACATGACCTTCAAGTGGAACCTCGCCAGTTGGCGCTGCGGCGCCCATATAGGCCGGCCAGCCCCCGGGGAAAGCCGCCCAGATGACCGGTCGCACCATTTTTGCCTGCACCTGCGAAGACAGCATGCCGCTGGACCTGCGCGCCCTGGCCCGTGGCGCCGGCGCCGGCGACCAGCTGCGCGGCGCCGAGAACCTGTGCCGCACCCAATTGGAACGCTTCCAGGCCGCGCTGGCGGAAGGCCGGCCGCTGACCGTGGGCTGCACCCAGGAAGCCCCGCTGTTCACCCAGGAAGCCGAGGCTGCCGGCTTCACCCTGCCACTGGCCTTCGCCAACCTGCGCGAGACCGCCGGCTGGTCCACCGAAGCCGCCGCGGCCGCGCCGAAGATGGCCGCCCTGCTGGCCGCCGCCGCCTTGCCGGCGCCGGAAACCCCGCTGGTGGGGCTGCGCAGCGAAGGCGTGGCCCTGCTGCTGGGGCGCGACGCCACCGCCCTGGCCGTGGCCGAGCGGCTGAAGCACAAGCTGGACCTGACCGTGCTGCTGAACGGCTCCCAGCCGGTAACCCCGCCGCGCCAGGTGGAATACCCGGTGCTGCGCGGCCGCGCCCGCACCGCCACCGGCTGGCTCGGCGCCTTCGAGGTGGTGGTGGACGGCTATGCCGCACCCTCCCCGGCGTCTCGCGCCGCCTATGCCTGGGGCCCGGCGCGGGATGCCGCCCGGTCCCGCGCCGACCTGGTGCTGGACCTGACCGGCGATGCGGCGCTGTTCCCGCTGGCCGAGACCCGCCAGGGCTACCTGCGCGCCAACCCCGACAATGCCGCCGAGGTGGAGCGCCTGGTGGCCGCCGCCGGCGAATTGGTGGGCGAGTTCGACAAGCCCCGCTTCATAAGGTTCGAGGCCGGGTTGTGCGCGCATAGCCGCAACAAGCGCACCGGCTGCTCCCGCTGCCTGGCGTTGTGCCCGACCGGCGCCATCACCCCGGGCAAGGACAGCGTGCTGCTCAGCGCCGAGATCTGCGCCGGCTGCGGCGCCTGTGCCGCGGTATGCCCGACCGGCGCGGCCAGCTATGCCCTGCCGCCGCCCGGCTTCACCCTGGCCCGGCTGCGCACGCTGCTGCAGGGCTACACCGCGGCCGGCGGCAGCGACGCGGTGCTGCTGCTGCACGACGAAACCCATGGCGAGGCGCTGCTGGACGCCCTGGCCCGGCATGGCGAGGGCCTGCCCGCGCGGGTGCTGCCGCTGCGGGTGAACGAGGTTTCCCAACTGGACCTGGCGACGCTGGCCGCCGCGCTGGCCTGGGGCGCCGCCGGGGTGCGGCTGCTGCTGCCGGCCCACCGGCCGCATGGCGTGGCCGGCGCGCTGCAGAACCTGGACTACCTGGCCGCCGCGCTGGCCGGGCTGCGGCTGGAGGCTGGCCCGGCCCAGCTGGCGGCGATCGAGACCGACGACCCCTTCACCCTGGGCGAGGCGCTGCGAGCGCCATTGCCGCGGCTGGCCTGGGCGCCGGCCAGCTTCCTGGCGCTGGGCAGCCCGCGCGAGGTGCTGAAGCAGGCGCTGGTGGCGTTGCGCCCGGCCGAGGGCCCGCTGCTGGTGCCGATGCCGGCGGGGGCCCCGTTCGGCGCCGCGCAGGTGGCCGCCGCCGGCTGCACCCTGTGCCTGGCCTGCACCATGGCCTGCCCGACCCAGGCGTTCAGCGCCAACCCGGAACGGCCGGAACTCAGCTTCCTGGAGGATGCCTGCGTGCAATGCGGGCTGTGCGTGGCCACCTGCCCGGAACAGGTCATCTCCCTGGCGCCGCGGCTGAACTTCGCCCCCGAGGCGGCCCGGCCGCAGGTGGTGAAGGCGGAGGAGCCCTTCCCCTGCACCCGTTGCGCCAAGCCCTTCGGCACCCGGTCCAGCATCGCCCGGGTGAAGGCCAAGCTGGCCGCCAGCGGGCACTGGATGTTCAGCGACCCGGCCCGGCTGGCGGTGCTGGAATTGTGCGAGGATTGCCGCGTGGTGGAAGCCACCACCGGCGGGCTGGACCCCTATGCCGGCACGCCCCGGCCACGGCCGCGCACCGCCGAGGACCTGAATTGAAAAAGGCCGGCCAGGGCATCGCCCCGGCCGGCCCCGTTCCGCGCGGTGGCTGGGTTCAGCCGCCGCGGGCTTCCTTCACCGCGGACTTGGCGGCATTCACCATCAGGCCGACTTCGTTGCTGATGGTGACCAGCTTGAAGCCCATCTTGATCATGCGGTTGGCATAGGCCGGGCTGCCATTGTGCAGGCCGGCGGAAATGCCGCGCTTGCCGCATTCCTTCAGCAGCATCTCGTAGATCGCCAGGATCTCCGGGTCTTCCACGTCCAGCTTCGGCTCCTTGCCATAGCTGAAGGAAAGGTCGGACGGGCCGATGTAGATGCCGTCGATGCCGGGCACGTCGAGGATCGACTGGATGTTCTCGATCGCGGTCTTGGTCTCGATCATCGGAATGACCAGGATCTCGTCATTCGCGGTCTTCTGGTAGCTGCCCGAGGAACCGTAGGCGCCGGCGCGGATCGGGCCGTTGGAGCGCGTGCCGTGCGGCGGGTACTTGCTGAACTGCACCAGGTTGGCGGCTTCCTGGGCGGTGTTGATCATCGGGCAGATCACGCCATAGGCGCCGGCGTCCAGCACCTTGCCGATGATGCCCGGCTCATTCCACGGCACCCGCACCATCGGCGTCACGCCCGAAGGCGCCATGCCCTGGAAGCAGGACACGCAGGAAAGGTAGTCCTGCACGCCATGCTGCATGTCCACCGTCACGCTGTCCCAGCCGCACTGGCTGTACATTTCGGCGCTGAACGCATTGGGGATGGCGAGCCAGCCGTTCACCACGGCCTTGCCGGCCTTCCACGCTTCCTTGACCTTGTTCGCCATGATTTCCCCCTGGGGTGCGGCTTTTCGAGGAGGCGGACGCTAGAGCATTTGCCCCGCCACGCAAATCACCCCTGCCTGCGGGGCGCCCAGGTCAGTGGTCACCCAGGCCGGCGGTCACCCAGGCCGGTGGTTGCCCAGGCCGGTGGTTGCCCCGGCGGCGCCTGCCGGGCGGCGATGCCCCGCGCGGGGTGGCAGCCATGCGCCGAAGGTCGCTTCCTCTGCCGCCCCGCCCCATGTTAGGCCGGCCGCAAGGGGACAACGCCATGTACGCTTCGCCAGCCGCCATTGAACTCGTCATCGCCGCCGCCCGTGGCCTGCTTGGCGACCGCCTGAGCACCGCCGGCGCGCTGCGCGAACAGCACAGCCGCGGCGAGGACACCACCACCCCCACCCTGCCGGACGCCGTGGCCTTCGTGGAAACCACCGCGGAAGTGTCCAGCCTGCTGGCGCTGTGCCACCAGCATGGCGTGCCGGTGGTGCCGTTTGGCGCCGGCACCAGCCTGGAAGGCCATGTGAACCCGGTGCGCGGCGGCATCAGCGTTGACCTCAGCCGCATGAACAAGGTGCTGGACGTCTCCGCCGAGGACCTGGACTGCCTGATCGAGCCCGGCGTCACCCGCCAGCAGTTGAACGAATACCTGCGCGACCAGGGCATGTTCTTCCCGGTGGACCCGGGCAGCCACTGCACCATCGGCGGCATGTGCGCCACCCGGGCCAGCGGCACCAACGCGGTGCGTTACGGCACCATCAAGGAAAACGTGCTGGCGCTGGAAGTGGTGCTGGCGGATGGCCGCGTCATCCAAACCGGCAGTCGCGCGCGGAAAGCCAGCAATGGCTATGACCTGACCCGCCTGGTCATCGGCAGCGAGGGCACGCTCGGCATCATCACCAGGATCCGTCTGCGGCTGCATGGCATTCCGGAGGCGATTTCGGCCGCGGTCTGCCAGTTCGAGACGCTGAAGGGCGCGGTGGACACCGTCATCACCACCCTGCAGGCCGGCGTGCCGGTGGCGCGGATGGAGTTGGTGGACGAGGTGCAGATGGCCGCCTGCATCAGCTATTCCAAGCTGGAAGGCTATGCGCCGACGCCCTGCCTGTTCCTGGAGTTCCACGGCACCGAGGCCGGGGTGAAGGAACAGGCCGAGATGGTCCAGGCCATCGCCGCCGACAATGGCGGCAAGGGCTTCGCCTGGGCCACCGACGCCGAGACCCGCAACAAGCTGTGGAAGGCCAGGCACGACGCCTATTGGGCCTGCGTGGCGCTGGAACCCGGCAAGCGCGGCATCGCCACCGATGTCTGCGTGCCGATCTCCCGCCTGGACGAAGCCCTGCTGGGCGCCAAGGCGGATATCCTGGCCTCCGGCCTCACCGCGCCGATCTGCGGCCATGTCGGCGACGGCAACTTCCACACCGTCATCCTGGTGGACGACAAGGACCCGGCGGCACTGGAACGCGCCTGGACGCTGGACAAGGCCATCGTCCACCGCGCCCTGAAGCTGGGCGGCACCTGTTCCGGCGAACACGGCATCGGCATCGGCAAGCGCGAGTTCCTGGAGATCGAGCACGGTGCCGAGGCGCTGGCGGTGATGCGCAGCATCAAGGCCACGCTGGACCCCAAGGGCATCCTCAACCCGGGCAAGATGTTCCGGAACTGAGGCTGTGGCGCTGCCCGTACCGGCTGTCATCGTCCTGTTGGCGATGGGCCATGTCTTCTCCAACGCCGTGCGCACCCTGCCGGCCCTGGCGGCCGACGTGCTGCAACGCGACCTGGGCATAGGGCCGGACGCGCTGGCGCTGCTGACCGGCGTGTTCCCCTTCGCCTTCGCGCTGGCCATGCTGCCGGTGGGGGTGGGGCTGGACCGCTATGGGGTGAAGCCCACCTCCCTGGTGCTGCTGTTGCTGGGCGTGCTGGGGGCGGCGATATCCGCGTTCTCGCCGGGCCTCGGCGCCATGCTGCTGGGCCAGGTGGTGATGGGCATGGCCTGTTCCGGCATGATGATGTGCCCGCTGACCTTCGCCGCCCGCAACATGGGCGCGGCGCAATTCGCGCTGTGGAGCGGCATCACCCAGGCCACCGGCAATACCGGCATGATCCTTTCGGCCAGCCCGCTGGCGGTGCTGGTGGAATGGCAGGGCTGGCGCGCCGGCTACCTGGCCTGCGGCGCCTTCGCGCTGCTGGTGGCGGTGCTGGTGGCGGTGGCGGTGCCCAACTCCCGGCCGCCGGAAGCCAAGGCCGGCCGCGCCACGCTGGGGCAGGACCTGCGCCAGGTGCTGACCCTGGCCGCCAGCCCCGGCCTGCGCCCCTGCATGGTGCTGGCCTTCGCCAGCTTCGCCGGCATGTTCGGCGTGCGCGGGCTGTGGGGCGGGCCCTGGCTGATGGAGGACAAGGGGCTGTCCCGCCTGCTGGCCGGGCATGTGCTGCTGGCCTACACCGGCGCGCTGATCGTCGGCCCGGTGCTGGCCGGCTGGCTGGCCAAGCGGTTCGGCCACCGGGTGCTGCTGCTTTCGCTGGGCCATGCCATGGCCGGGCTGCTGCTGCTGGCCATGCTGGCCGGCCACCATCTGCCGGCCTGGTGGGATACCTCGATGCTGGTGCTGTACGGGCTGACGCTGTCCAGCCAGATCATGCTGTTCGGCCTGGTGCGGGACGTGGTGCCGGAAGACCAGACCGGGCGGGCGCTTTCGGCCAACAACATGGCCTTCTTCGGTGGTGCCGCGGTGTTGCAGGCGGTCTCGGGGTTGATGGCGAGCCTGGGCGGCGGCAATGCGGCCGGGCTGGCCACCTTCGCCGTGGCGCTGCTGGCCAGCACCGCCGGCTTCGTGGTGCTGCAACGCCGGGCACGGCAGGCCCAGGCCGGCGCCCAGAACGCCGCGCGCTGAAGCGGCCCGGGCGGTGAGCCGCCCCTACCCCGCCAGCACGCCCATCTGCCGCAGCGCCGCCACCTCGGCCGCGCTGTAGCCCAGCCCGGCGGCAATGCTGGCATTGTCCTGGCCGGGCTTCGCCAGGTCCCGGTGCAGGCCGGGGCGCTGGCCGTCGAAGGCCATCGGCAGCGCCGGCAGCTTCACCGCCCGGCCATCCGGCAGGGTCAGCGGCACCAGCCCGCCGGCGGCGTTCAGGTGCGGGTCGTCGAACAACTCGGCCGGCTTGCCGATGGGCGCGAAGGGCAGCCCCAGCGCCGCCACCTTCGCGGTCAGTTCGGCCTTGGTGTAGCGGCCCAGCGCGGCGGCGATGACCGGAATGGTGCGGTGGCGCTGCTGCACCCGCTGGTTCTTGTTGGCCAGGGTCGGGTCGGTCTGCAGGGCCTCCAGCCCGAAGGCGTCGCAGAAGGCCGGCCATTGCGTGTCCGTCACCACGCCGACGAACAACTGGCCGCCATCGGCGCAGTCGAACACATCATACACCGGCCAGGCTGGCAGGCGGGTGCTCATCGGCGGCGGTTCCTGGCCGGTGATGACGGTTTGCGCCATGTGCTGGCTCATCAGCATCGCCACCGTCTCGAACAGCCCGGCTTCCACGTAGCGGCCCAGGCCGGTGGTGGTGCGTTCCGTCACCGCCGCCAGGATGGCGATGCTGGCCGCCATGCCGCCCATGATGTCGATGACGGAGGAACCCGCGCGCATCGGCTTGCCGGGCAGCCCGGTCATGTAGGCCAGGCCGCCCATCATCTGCACCACCTCGTCCAGCGCCACGCGGCTGGCATAGGGGCCGGGCAGGAAGCCCTTGCAGGAACAATAGATCAGCCGCGGATTGGCCGCATGCAGCGCCGCCCACCCCAGGCCGAGCTTTTCCATCGCGCCGGGGCGGAAATTCTCGATCAGGATATCGGCATCGGCCAACAGCTTGCGCACCAGCGCCATGCCTTCGGGCGTCTTCATATCCACGCACAGGCTTTGGCGGTTGCGCTGGCAGGCGGCGTAGAAGCCGGTGCCGGAACCGGTGAGGGTGCGGGTGCTGTCGCCGGCCGGCGCCGGTTCCACCTTCACCACCTCGGCGCCCAGATCCGCCAGCACCATGCCGGTGGTCGGGCCCATCACCATGTGGGTGAACTCCACCACCTTCAGGCCGGCCAAGGGGGTGGGCATGTTGGGGCTCATTGCGGCTTCACCCCGGCTTCGCGCAGCAGGGCCTCCCAGCGGGCGAACTCGGCGGCGACGAAGGCCTGGGCCTCGGCCGGGGCATTGCCGATGATCCGTTCGGCGCCCATTTCGCCCAGGCGGGTGCGTACCGCCGGTTCCGCCAGCACCGCGGCGATTTCCTGCTGCATCCGCGCCACCACCGCATCCGGCGTGCCGCCGGGGGCGAAGAAGGCCTGCCAGACGCCGAAGCTGGCATCCGGCAGCCCGGATTCGGCCATGGTCGGCACCGCCGGCATCACCAGGCTGCGCTGCGGCGAGGTCACCGCCAGCGCCCGCGCCTGGCCGTTCTGCGCCAGGGGGAAGCCGGTGGCGCCGGCGTCGATCATCATGTGCACCGTGCCCGCCGCCAGGTCCGGCACCGCCGGGGCGCTGCCGCGATAGGCAATCTCCTCCAGCCGCACGCCGGCGGCCCGCAGGAACAGCAGCGTCACCAATTGCAGCGCCCCACCGCCACCGGAGGAGACGTAGCTGTACTTGCCGGGATGCGCCCTGGCGTCGGCGACGAACTCGGCCAGCGTGCGCCACGGCGCATTGGGCGGCACCAGCAGCACCATGGGGCTTTCGGCCACGATGCTCACCGGCTTCAGGTCGCGCAGCGGGTCGTAGTCCAGGCTGGCATACAGCGCCCGCACCACGGTCAGGCCGATATTGCTGAACAGGAAGGTATAGCCGTCCCCGGCCGCCTTGGCGGCCACGCTGGCGCCGATGTTGCCGCCGGCGCCGGTGCGGTTTTCCACCACGAAGCGGTTGGGCAGGCGCTGGGACAGCCGGTCGCAGACCAGGCGGCAGATCACATCGGTGGGACCGCCGGCGGCATAGGGCATCACCACCTTCACCGGGCGGTTGGGCCATTCGGCGGATTGGGCGCGGGCTCGTGGGGCACCGGCAAGGGCCGGCAGCGCCAGCGGCGCGGCAAGCAGGTGGCGACGGGTGGGCATGCGCTGGCCTCCTGGTGCTCCGACAGGTTATTTTCTGTCAGACAGAATTCATTTCTGTTTTACTCACCGGCTTATGCCGCCTGGCCTGGGGCCGGGTCAACCATTTCGCCGCGCCACCGGGCGGAGCGCCTCGTGCAGCGATTCGCGCCATCCGCCCCAGCCGGTCGGGCCAGCTTGAGCGCCCGCGTTGCGCCCCTCTCAGCCGCGCCCCTCTCGGCCGCGCCCTTCTCGGCCGCCCCTCTCGGCCGCCAATCTCAGGGCGGCGGGATCTCCGCCACCAGCACGCTGCCGGTGCCGCTTTCGGTGATCAGCAGCGTGGTGCCATCGGGCGCGAAGGCCACATTGGTCGGGTGGGTGCCGAATTCGGTGCAGTCCAGCCGGAACACGCAATGGCCCTGGGCATTCACCCCCCAGACCTGGCCATGCCCGGGGTTGGCGATGAACAGCCGGTCGTGCGCGTCCACCGCCATGCCGTCCGGCCCGCTGGTGCCGGCGGGCACCCGGAAGAAGCAGTTGGCCTTGCCCACCAGCGCGTCCGGCCGCAGGGCGAAGCGCCAGACCTCGCAGCTGCGGGTCATGGCCACGTAGCAGTGCGTTTGCGCCCGGTTCAGCGCCACGCCATTGGGGCTGGGGCCGTTGTTGATGAGCTTGTCGATCCGCCCATCCGGCCACAGCCGCCACACCTTGCCGGACGGGTCCTGCAAGCCGGACTGCCCCTGGTCGGTGAACAGGATGCTGCCATCCTTATGCAGCACCAGGTCGTTCAGGCCCTTGAAGCCCTCGCTCATTACCGTCTCCAGCAGCGGGGCCATGGCGCCGGTCTGCGGGTCCAGGCTCAACAGGCCGTGGCGATAGTCGGCCACCAGCAGGCTGCCGGCCGGGCCCGGCTTCATGCCGTTCGGCCAGCCGTCATATTCCGCCACGGTGTGCCACTGGCTGGGCCCGACCCGGAAGATCCGGCCATTGGGGATGTCCACCAGATGAAATTGCCCGGACGCATCGAAGGCCGGGCCTTCCAGGAAGCTGTCCACCGGCTGGCCCGCGCGGTTGTGATCCGCCCAGGGGCTGCGCCTGAGCCGCCGCTCCTTCTCGGGCATGCGGGAGAACAGGCGGGTGGGAATTTCACGAGGAGGGGCTGGCCACATCAGGGCAGGCTGCCCGCCGCCCCGGCGCTTCGCAAGGGGGGCAGGCCATTCCGGGCGGAACGTCGTCCTTGACGCCAGCGGCGGATTGACGACATGCCAAGGTATTACCGGAGACTTGCCGATGCGTCGCCCTGCCGCGCCGATTGCCGCCCTGCTCTCGCTTGCCCTGTTGTCCGCCCCCGCGCTGGCGCAGTTCGGGCCGCAGGGGCCGCCCGCGGTGGGCACCATGGCGGCGGAGCGCAAGCCGGTGACCGAGAGCACCGATTTCGTCGGCCGGATCGAAGCCCAGTACCGGGTGGACCTGCGCAGCCGCATCACCGGCTTCCTGCAGGAACGCCTGTTCGCCGAGGGCCAGGAGGTGAAGGCCGGCGACGTGCTGTTCCGCATCGAACGCCCGCCGTTCGAGGCGCAGCTGGAACAGGCCCGCGCCCAGTTGGCCAGCGCCCAGGCCACCGCGGTGAACGCCCGCGTCAGCCTGCAACGCGCGCAGGAGCTGCGCTCCACCGGGGCCGGCACCCAGGCGGCGCTGGACACGGCATTGGCGCAGGACCGTACCTCGGCCGCCACGGTGCTGGGCGCCCAGGCCCAGGTGCGCATCGCCGAGATCAACCTGGCCTATACCAACATCGTCGCCCCGGTGGACGGCAAGATCGGCCGCGCCACCTATGCCATCGGCAACGTGGTCACCCCCACCAGCGACCCCCTGGCCACCATCGTCAGCCAGGAGCCGATGCGGGTTTCCTTCACCGTCAGCCAACGCGCGGCGCTGGAGTTGCGCAACCGCTACGAAAGCCGCGGCGGCGTCAGCGCCGTGGTGGTGCGGATTCGGCTGACCGATGGCCGCGCCTACCCGCATCCGGGCCGGATCGAGTTCATCGACACCCAGGTGGACCGCAACATGGACACGCTGCTGGTGCGCGCGCTGATCCCCAACCCGATCCGCACCGAGGCCCGCGCCGGTTCCGCCGGCGACCGCGAGCTGGTGGACGGCCAGTACGTGACCGTTTCGGTGGAAGGCGCCGAGCAGGTGCAGGCCATCGTCATTCCGCGCGCCGCGGTATTGCAGGACCAGGGCGGCACCTTCGTGTTCGTGGTGGGTGAGGGCAACAAGGCCGAACGCCGCAACGTGGCGCTGGGCCGCAGCACCGCCGGGGAGGCCGTGATCGAACGCGGCCTGAACGGCGGCGAGACGGTGATCACCGAGGGGCTGCAACGCGTCACCCCCGGCCAGCCGGTGAACCCGGCCCCGGCCGGCGCGCCCCCCGCCGGGCGACCCGCCGCCGCGGGACGGCCGGGCTGAGGCGCGACAGATGATCTCCGCCGTCTTCGTCGACCGGCCGCGCCTGGCGATCGTGATCGCGATCGTCACCACGCTTGCCGGCCTGCTGGCCATGTTCGCCATTCCGGTCAGCCAGTTCCCCGATATCGTGCCGCCGCAGGTCAGCGTCACCGCCCGCTACCCGGGCGCCTCCGCCGCCGTGGTGGAGGCCACCGTGGGCCAGGTGGTGGAAAGCGCGGTCAATGGCGCCGACCGCATGCTGTACATGCGCAGCAACAGCGCCAATGACGGCACCTACACCCTGGCCGTGACCTTCGCGCTGGGCACCAACCCGGACATCAACACGGTCAACGTCAACAACCGGGTGCAGTCCGTGCTGGCCCGGCTGCCGCAGGAAGTGCAGCGTTCCGGCGTGCTGGTGCGCAAGCAGTCCAGCGCCATCCTGGCCTTCACCAGCTTCTATTCCGAAAGCGGCGAACAGGACCCGCTGTTCCTCTCCAACTACATCACCATCAACGTGCTGGACGCGGTGTCGCGCATTCCCGGCGTTGGCCAGGCGCAGCTGTTCGCCAACCAGGACTACTCGATGCGGGTCTGGTTCGAGATGGACCGCCTCATCAACGTGAACCTGACGCCGCAGGACATCATCACCGCCATCCAGGCGCAGAACATCCAGGCCGCGGTGGGGCGCATCGGCGCCCGGCCGATCGACGACGCCCAGCAATTCCAGCTGAACATCCAGACCCTGGGCCGCCTGACCAGCCCGGACCAGTTCGGCGAGATCGTGCTGCGCGCCAACCCGGATGGCAGCGTGCTGCGCATCCGCGACGTGGCGCGGGTGGAACTGGGCGCCGCCAGCATGGACGTGGAGGCGCGGCTGAACGGCCGGCCCAACGTCTCCATGGGCATCTACCTGGCGCCGGGCGCCAATGCGGTGCAGGTGGCGCAGACCTACCGCGACACCATGGCGCAACTGGCCCAGCGCTTCCCGCCGGGCATGAAGTTCAACGTGGTGTACGACACCAGCCAGTTCGTGACCGACACGATCCACGAGGTCATCAAGACCCTGCTGGAAGCCTTCGTGCTGGTGGTGCTGGTGGTGTACCTGTTCCTCGGCAGCCTGCGCGCCACCATCATCCCGACCGTGGCGGTGCCGGTCAGCCTCATCGGCACCTTCGCCGTGCTGCTGGCGGTGGGCTATTCGGCCAATACCATCTCCCTGCTCGCGCTCGTGCTCGCCATCGGCATCGTGGTGGATGACGCCATCGTGGTGGTGGAGAACGTGGAACGCGTGCTGGAGGAGCATCCGGACCTGCCGCCCAAGGTGGCGGTGAAGCAGGCGATGGCGGAGATCACCGCGCCGATCATCGCCATCACCCTGGTGCTGCTTTCGGTCTTCGTGCCGGTGGCCTTCATCCCCGGCGTCTCCGGCGTGCTGTTCCGCCAGTTCGCCGTCACCATCAGCGTCGCCATGGTGATCTCGGCCATCAATGCGCTGACGCTTTCCCCGGCGCTGTGCGGCCTGGTGCTGCGCCATACCGGACCGAAGCGCGGGCCCATCAAGTACGTGCTGCGCGGCATCGACAAGGTGCGGGACGGCTATGCCTGGATCGTCACCCGGCTGGTGCGGGTGGCGGTGCTGGGCGTGCTGCTGACCGCGGGGTTCGGCGCCGGCATCTGGTACGTGGCCGGCAAGACCCCGCAGGGCTTCCTGCCGCAGGAAGACCAGGGCGCCTTCTTCATGCAGTTGCAGCTGCCCCAGGGCGCCAGCGTTTCCCGCACCCGGGAAGCCACCGCCCAGGTGGAGGCCATCCTGAAGCAGAACACCGCCATCCAGGACGTGCTGGCCATTGTCGGCTTCAGCCTCATCGACGGTGGCGCCCAGTCCAACGCCGCCTTCCTGGTGGCGCGGATGAAGCCGTTCGCCGACCGTACCGCGGCGCAGGACAGCGTCTTCGCCGCCATCGGCCGCACCTTCGGCGCCACCGCGGGCATCCGCACCGCGAATGTGTTCGCCTTCAACATCCCGCCGATCATCGGCCTGGGCACCGGCGCCGGCTTTGAATACCAGTTGCAGGACTACCAGGGCCGCGACCCGGCGGAACTCGGTGGCGTGGCCTATGGGCTGATGGCCGCGACCCGGCAGGACCCGCGGCTGGCGGCGGTGTTCACCACCTTCAGCCCCACCACCCCCAGCCTTTACCTGGACGTGGACCGCGACAAGGCGCAGGCGCTGGGGGTACGGGTCTCCGACGTATTCACCACCCTGCAGGCCACGCTGGGCGGCTTCTATGTCAATGACTTCAACCAGTTCGGCCGCACCTGGCAGGTCAACATCCAGGCCGAGGCCAGCGACCGCAACGACATCCCGGACATCTGGCGCATTCGCGTGCGCAACCAGCGCGGCGACATGGTGCCGCTGCGCGCCTTCGCCGATGCCCGCATCGTGGTCGGGCCGCAGACCATCCAGCGCTACAACAATTATCGGAGTGTGCTGCTGAACGGTGTCGGCCGGCCCGGTGTCTCTTCCGGCGATGCGTTGAAGGCGATGGAGGAAATCTCCCGCACCGCACTGCCGCAGGGCTATGGCTTCGAATGGACCGGCACCGCCTTCCAGGAAAAGCAGGCGGCGGGGCAGACCGTGATCCTCATCGGCCTGGCCATCCTGTTCGCCTACCTGTTCCTGGTGGCGCTGTATGAAAGCTGGACCATCCCGATCCCGGTGCTGCTCTCGGTGGCGGTGGGCGGGCTGGGGTCCTTCGGGGCCATCTGGTATTTCGGTCTGTCGCTGGATGTCTATGCCCAGATCGGCCTGGTGGTGCTGATCGCGCTGGCGGCCAAGAACGGCATCCTCATCATCGAATTCTCCAAGGAAGCCCGGGAGCTGCATGGGCGTTCCATCCTGGAGGCGGCGGTGGACGGCGCCCGGCTCAGGTTCCGCGCGGTGATGATGACCTCCATCGCCTTCGTGCTGGGCCTGCTGCCGCTGGTGTACGCCACCGGTGCCGCGGCGCTTTCCCGCCGGGCCGTGGGCACCCCGGTGTTCGGCGGCATGATCGCCGCGGCGGCGCTGGGGATCTTCATGATCCCCATGCTGTACGTGGTGTTCCAGTGGCTGCGCGAGGGCATCAAGCACCGCGTCTTCGGCATTGCCCCGCCGCCGGTTCACCCGGCCGGGCCCTGAACCGGCAGCCCAACCGGCAGCCCAACCGGGGGGCTTCACACCGCCCCCCGGCACCGTAGATGATGCAGTGAATCGACCAGGGGAGCAGAGAGATGGCCAAGTTCGGGCTCAGCCAGCCGCTACGGCGCATTGAAGACCCGCGGCTGCTGAAGGGCGGCGGGCGCTATACCGACGACATCAGCCTGCCGGGCCAGGCCTATGGCTACGTACTCCGCAGCCCCCATGCGGCCGCGACCATCACCGGCATCGACACCAGCGCCGCCCGCGCGGTGCCGGGCGTGGTGGGCGTGTTCACCCATGCCGACCTGGCGGAGCTGGGCGACCTGCCCTGCGCCGTGCCGCTGAAGAACCGCGACGGCTCCCGCCGCGCCGAAACCCCGCGCCCGGCGCTGGCCAATGGCCAGGTGCGCCATGTCGGCGACCCCGTGGCCTTCGTGGTGGCCGAAACCGCCAAGGCGGCGCGCGACGGCGCCGAGGCGATCGAGGTGAGCTACAGCGAGCTGGCTTCCGCCAGCGACCTGGCGACGGCGCTGGAAGCCGGCCAGCCGGAAGTCTGGGCCGGCACCGGCAACCTGTGCTTCGACTGGGAAGTGGGCAACAAGGCGAAGACGGACGAGCTGTTCGCCCAGGCCGCGCATGTCACCACCCGCCGCCTGGTCAACAACCGCGTCGTGGTCGCTTCCATGGAAGCCCGCGCCGCGCTGGGCAGCTACGACGCCGCCGAGCAGAAATTCACCCTGCACACCAATACCCAGGGCAGTTGGCTGGTGAAGGGCCTGCTGGCCAGCGGCGTGTTCAAGCTGCCGGAGGACAAGTTCCGCGTGGTGACGCCGGATGTCGGCGGCGGCTTCGGCATGAAGCTGTTCCTGTACCCGGAACATGTGCTGACGCTGTTCGCCGCCCGCGCCCTCGGCCGCCCGGTGAAGTGGACCAGCGAGCGCACCGAGGCCTTCCTGAGCGACACCCAGGGCCGCGCCAACATCACCGAATGCAGCATCGCGCTGGACAAGGATGGCAAGTTCCTGGCGCTGCGCACCAAGAACTACGCCGAGATGGGCGCCTACCTTTCCACCTTCGGCCCCTTCATCCCCACCATGGCGGGCACCAAGGTGCTGGCCAGCGTCTACGGCTTCCAGGCCATCCACGCCAATGTGCTGGGCGTGCTGACCAACACCCCGCCGGTGGATGCCTATCGCGGCGCCGGCCGGCCCGAGAGCAACTACGTGGTGGAGCGCCTGATCGACGCCGCCGCGCAGGAGCTGGGACTGGACCGCGCCGAGCTGCGCCTGCGCAACATGGTGCCGCAGAGCGCCATGCCGTTCACCACCGCGATGGACCAGCTGTACGACAGCGGCGACTTCGCCCTGGTGTATGAGACCGCGCTGAAGCGCATGGACTGGGCCGGCTTCCCCGCCCGCCGCGCCGCTTCCGCCGCGCAGGGCAAGCGCCGCGGCATCGGCCTGGCCTACTACCTGGAAGCCACCGGCGGCGCGCCTTCCGAACGCGCCGAGGTTCGCTTCGCCGCCGATGGCTTCGTGGACGTGCTGGTCGGCACCCAGTCCACCGGCCAGGGGCACGAGACCGCCTACGCCATGATGACCAGCTTCGAGCTGGGCATTCCGGTGGAGAAGATCCGCATCATCCAGGGTGATTCGGACCTGATCCCGACCGGCGGCGGCACCGGTGGCGCGCGCAGCCTGTACTCGGAAGGCCAGGCCATCCTGCTTACCGCCGCGACGGTCATCGAAAAGGGCAAGCAGGCCGCCAGCGAACACCTGGAAGCCGCGCCGGTGGATATCGAGTTCACCAAGGGCACCTTCAGCGTGGTTGGCACCGACAAGGCGGTGAACATCCTCGACCTCGCCGCCGCGCAGCGCGCCGCCCTGGCCGCCGGCAATACCAGCGCCACCCAGCTGGACGCGGCGGAAGTGGCCGAGATCAAGAGCCACACCTTCCCCAATGGCTGCCACGCGGCCGAGGTGGAGGTGGACCCCGAGACCGGCCATGTGACGGTGGTGAAGTACACCGTGGTGGACGATGTCGGCCACGCGCTGAACCCGATGATCGTGCGCGGCCAGGTGCATGGCGGCGTGGCGCAGGGCTTCGGTCAGGCGATTCTGGAACACACCGCCTTCGACCGCGAAAGCGGCCAGATGCTCAGCGCCAGCTTCCAGGACTACGCCCTGCCGCGCGCTTCCGACCTGCCGGACATCGACGTGCAGTTGATGGAGATTGCCTGCGAAACCAACCCGATGGGGGTGAAGGGCGCGGGCGAGGCCGGCGCCGTGGGCAGCCCGCCCGCGGTGATGAACGCGCTGGTGGACGCGCTGGCGCAGGACGGCGTGACCCATATCGATATGCCGGCCACACCCGAAGTGGTGTGGAAGGCCATTCACGCCCAGGCGGCCTGAACGCGAAACGGCGCGGGGTTGCCCCCGCGCCGTTGGCTTCACCTCGGCGGCTCAGGGCCGGGGCAGTGCCCGGCCTTCGCCCTTGCCGCTGCACGGCCTTCCCCGGGCGCTATCGCACCACGACACCCGGGCGCTAACGCACCACGACACCCGGGCGCTACCGCACCACGTAGTTATCCAGCGTGCAGGTATTCACGCCGCGGCGTTCCTGGTTGCCGCCGCCCTGGAACACGGCCCGCAGGTCGTACACGCATTCACCCTGCGGCAGGCGGATCGGGTAGCTCTGGCCCGGCCGCACCGTATCGTCGCCCAGGCGGTCGGTGCCCCAGTCCCGCGCGCTGCCCGGGCTGGCGTAGAACTCCTCGATCACCCGGCCACTCTGGTTCACCAGGTTGAAGCTGGGGTTGCCGGTTTGCGGCCCGCCCGGCTGGGAAGGCTGCACCTGGCGCGGCTGGGCCTGCGGCTGGGGCTGGCGCGGCTGCTGGGCCTGGGGCGCCTGGCCCTGCTGCACCGGCGCATTGGCCACCAGCGGCAATTGCAGGTCGGTCAGGTTGCAGGTGTTGATCCGCCGGCGTTCCTCCGCCAGCCCACCCTGGTAGACCACGCGCACATCGTAATTGCAGTCCCCGGCCGGCAGCCGGACGATGTAGTTGGCGCCGGGGTTGATGACGTCGCTGCCCAGCCGGTCGGCGCCCCAGTTCCGCTCGCTGGAAGCCGAGGCGTAGACCTCGTTCACGATGTGCCGGGTGTTGTTGACTATCCGGAAGGAAGGGTCATTCGATTGCGCCAGGGCATCGGGCGCCAGGCCCGGCCCGAGCAGCCCGGCCAGCACCACGGCCAGCAGCGTGCGACGAAGCATGCGATTCCTCCAGACCATACGCGCGCCACGCCGGCGCGGCGGCACCTGCCGGCCAGCCTAACCGGCGGGCGGTGCAGCGGCCATACATTACGCGCACGTCCTCGCGGCTTCGTGGTGACGAAATCCGGCTGGACATCCGCGCCCGGCTGCGCTTGTGAAAGCCTCATGCCCACGACCTACCAGAACCCCCGCTACCCCTTCCGCCGACCGAAGGGGCTGGGTGCATTGGTGCCGGAGGCGGCGCCGGTGGTCATCGCCGGGGCCGGCGTGGTCGGGCTGACCCTGGCGCTGGACCTGGCGCGCCGTGGCATCGCCAGCGTGGTGGTGGATGAGGACGACACCGTCTCCTACGGCTCCCGCGCCATCTGCTGGGCCAAGCGCACGCTGGAGATCTTCGGCCGGCTGGGGCTGGGCGACCGCTTCCTGGAAAAGGGCATCACCTGGTCGCGCGGCCGGGTCTTCTTCCAGGAAAACGAGGCCTATGGCTTCGACCTGCTGCCGGAACAGGGCCATGAATACCCGGCCTTCGTGAACCTGCAGCAATACTACGCCGAGGCATGGCTGGTGGAGGCCTGCGAGGCCACCGGGCTGGTGGATCTGCGCTGGAAAACCCGGGTGACCGCGGTGGCACAACAGGACAGCGGCGCGCTACTGAGCCTGACCACGCCGGAAGGTGACTACCAGATCCGGGCCGAATGGCTGCTGGCCTGCGACGGCGCCCGCAGCACCATCCGCCAGGGGCTGGACCTGCCGTTCAACGGCCAGGTCTTCCGCGACCGCTTCCTCATCGCCGATGTGGTGATGCATGCGGAATTCCCCTCCGAACGCTGGTTCTGGTTCGACCCGCCCTTCCACCCGGGGCAGTCCGTGCTGCTGCACAAGCAGCCGGACAATGTCTGGCGCATCGACTTCCAGTTGGGCTGGGACGCCGACCCGGAGGTGGAGAAGCAGCCGGAACGGGTGATCTCGCGGGTCAAGGCCATGCTGGAAGGCGCCAGCGGCATGGCGGCGCCTCCGTTCGAGTTGGAATGGGTCAGCGTCTACACCTTCCGCTGCCGCCGGCTGGAGAAGTTCCGCCACGGCCGCATCCTGTTCGCCGGGGACAGCGCGCACCAGGTCTCCCCGTTCGGCGCCCGCGGCGGCAATGCCGGGGTGCAGGACGCCGACAACCTGGGCTGGAAGCTGGCCGCCGTGCTGGCCGGCCAGGCGCCCGAGGCGCTGCTGGACAGCTACGACGACGAACGCATCCCGGCCACGGATGAGAACATCCTCAACAGCACCCGCAGCACGGATTTCATCACCCCGAAGAACCCGGCGGCGCAGGCCTATCGCGACGCGGTGCTGCAACTGGCCAGCACCCATGCCTTCGCCCGGCCCCTGGTGAACTCCGGCCGGCTGTCGCGCCCGGCCACGCTGCATGCCTCGCCGCTGTCCACCCCGGGCGGCAGCGGCCTGGCGCTGGGCGCGCCGCCGCCGGACGCGCCGGTGCTGAATGCCGGCCGGGCGGAATGGCTGCTGCACCACCTGGGCACCGATGGTGATTTCACCCTGCTTTGCTTCGGCGCCGCGCCGGCGGAGGTGCCGGCCGGCATCTCCGTGGTGCTGGTGACGGAGGACGAACAGCCTGGCGCGCTGTGGGACCATGCCGGGCTGGTGGCGCTGCGCTGGGGTGCCGCGGCCGGCGACGCGCTGCTGCTGCGGCCGGACCAGCATCTGGCGGCGCGGCTGCACCGGCCCGATGCGGCGGCGTTGCGCGCCGCCCATGACCGCGCCCTGGGGAAGCCATGATGCTGCGCACCGAAGACCGCCTGACCGACCCCGATGCGCTGTACGAGGCGCTGATGCAGGCGCATCGTGACCTGGACCCGGCAGCCTCCCGCCGGCTTGACGCCCGGCTGGTGCTGCTGCTGGCCAACCATATCGGCGACATGGCCGTGCTGCGCGAAGCCATCGCGCTGGCCGCCGCCACCGCAACAGGAGACAAGCCGTGAGCAACCCGATCAACCGCATTCGCGACTGGCAGGAAGAACTCACCGCCTGGCGCCAGGACTTCCACATGCACCCCGAGATCGGGCTGGAGGAAGTGCGCACCAGCGCCCTGGTGGCGGAACGGCTGGAAGCCATGGGCTATGAGGTGCATCGCGGCGTCGGCATCACCGGGGTGGTCGGCGTGCTGCGCAACGGCCAGGGCAACCGCGCCATCGGCCTGCGGGCGGACATGGACGCGCTGCCGATGGAGGAGGAGAACAGCTTCGGCCACAAGAGCACCGTGCCCGGCATGATGCATGGCTGCGGCCATGACGGCCACACCACCATGCTGCTCGGCGCGGCGAAGTACCTGGCCGAGACGAAGAACTTCGACGGCACCGTGAACCTGATCTTCCAGCCGGCCGAGGAAGGCCGCGGCGGCGCCCTGGCCATGATCAATGACGGCCTGTTCCAGCGCTTCCCCTGCGACGAGGTGTACGGCCTGCACAACCGCCCCGGCATGGCGGTGGGCAAGTACGGCATTCGCCCCGGCGCCATGATGGCCGGCGCGGCGTTCTGGGACATCCATATCCACGGCAGGGGCGGGCATGGCGCGCGGCCGGAAAGCACCATCGACCCGGTGGTGGTCGGCGCGCAGATCGTCACCGCGTTCCAGTCCATCGTCGCCCGCAACGTGGCGCCGATCGACACCGCCGTGGTCTCCACCACCGGCTTCACCGCCGGCCAGGCGCACAACGTCATCCCCGAGCATGTCCACCTGATGGGCACGGTGCGCACCTACAAGGTGGAGACGATGAAGCTGGTGCACGACCGCATGCAGGCGCTGGCCACCAGCATCGCGCAGGGCTTCGGCGCCACGGCGGAGTTGCTGTGGAACGAGATCACCGTGCCGGTCATCAACACCGAGGAACAGACCACGGCGATTGCCGATGCCGCCGCCGCGCTGGTGGGCGAAGCGCAGGTGGACCGCAACCGCGCGCCGGTCATGGGCAGCGAGGACTTCTCCTACATGCTGCAGGAACGGCCGGGCGCCTACATCTACGTCGGCAATGGCGAGGGCAGCGTCGGCGGGTGCGAGGTGCACAATCCGAAATACGACTTCAACGACACCGCCATCCCCTACGGCGCCGGCATCCTGGCCGCGGTGGTGGAACGGCAGTTGGCGAAGAAGCGGGACTGATGCGGCTGGCTGGCGCGCGGCCTCAGCTGCGCGCCAGCAAGGCATCCACCTCGGCCGCGTCGGGGAAGGAAACCGCGGCGCCTTCCCGGGTGCAGCTGAGCGTCGCCGCCAGCATGGCGCGCCACAGCGCATCGGGGAACGCCTCGTCCCGGTCCAGCGCCGCCGCCAGCACGCCGACGAAGCAATCCCCGGCGCCGGTGGTGTCCTTCACCTTCACCTCGGCGGTGCCGTAGTTGATGCGGTCGCCCTCGGCGCTCACCGCGTCCAGCCCGCGTTCGCCGCGCGTCACCACCACGGCGATGCCCTCGGGCGCGGCGATGGCTTCGCGCAGGTCGGCGCTGGCCGGTTCGTCGAAGTCGCGCGTCGCCGGGTCCAGGCCCAGGTGGCCCATCAGCCAGGTCGCCTCGGCCTCGTTCACCACCAGCACGTCCACCAGCCGCAGCACCTCCACCGGCAGCGGCAGCGCGGGGGCCAGGTTCAGCACCACCAGCGCGCCGGCCTTGCGGGCGCGGCGGATGATCTCCACCACCTCCACCGCCAGCACCTCCATCTGCAGCACCAGCGTGGTCTCGGCGGTCAGGGCCGCGTCCTCCACCTGGGTGGCCAGCGCCCAGGAATTGGCGCCGGCGGCGACCGCGATCTGGTTCTGGCCCTTGGCATCCACGCACACGGCGGCGCAGCCGGTGGCGGCCTCGACCTCCGCCATGCGGGAAAGGTCAACGCCCGCGGCGCGCAGGCCGGCCTGGGCGGCCTCGGCCAATGCATCCCGCCCCACGGCGCCGGCGAAGGCCACCTTGGCGCCATCCCGCGCCGCCGCCACCGCCTGGTTGGCGCCCTTGCCGCCCGGCAGCAGGCGCATCGCCTCGCCCAGCACCGTCTCGCCGGGGCGGGGCAGGTGCGGCAGCGGGAACACCATGTCGGCCACCACCGAACCGAACACCAACACCGTCATGGCGCGAACATCTCCGCTTCCCGGGCCCGCCGGTACAGGTCTTCGATCATGGCGCGGAAGGGCGGCGCCACGGCGCTGGCGGGGTCCATCCGGCGGCGGGAAATCGCCTCGGTGACGCCCACCTGGTACCAATGCCCACCCGAGAGCACGCCTTGCAGGAAGCCCTGCGCCCGATCACAGGCCATGGCGAAACGCGCCGCCGGGGTTTCGCCGGCCTCGAATTCCTCCCACAGCCCGCGCAACTGCCGGCCGAGATCCGCCGGCAGGGCGCCGAACACCACATCGGCGGCGGCCAGTTCGCGCGCTGCCTGGGTCAGTTGGCCTGCCTCGTCGAAGGCGAAGGTATCCCCGGCCTCGATCTCCACCAGGTCATGCGCCACGATCATGGCGAGCACCGTGGCCAGGTCCGGCGCCTCCGGGTCCTCGCCATGCAGCAGCAGCGCCACCAGCGCGGCGTTCCAGCAATGCTCGGCGGAATTCTCGGCCCGCAGGGTGCCATCCGGCTGCACGGTCTGGCCCCGGCGCGGCACGTGCTTCAGCCGGTCCGCCAGCGCCAGGAAGCCGTAGAGCTGTTCCAGCCGTTCCGGATGCATCAAACGGCGGTCCAGCGGCCGAGCAGGAAGCCCAGGCCGAAGATGCCCAGCATCAGCACCCCGGCATCGCCCCAGAAGGCATGCACCACCGGGGAGAGCACCACGACGCCAATGCCCAGCAGCGCCGCCCAGCCCCAACTGCCCAGGCGGCCCAGCCGAGCACCGCCCTGGACGCCGCCCTTGGCGGCGGCACCCTTGGCCCCGGCCCGGCTTGCCCCTGGGGCGCGCGGCTTGCGCGCCGCCGCCGCCGGGGCGCGCGGGGCGCCCTTGGCGGTGGTGCTGCTCACGGTGCGCGGCCCAGCACGGCCATCAACTCCCGCCATTCGCGGGGCGACAGGCCGCTGCCCTTCTGCTGCGGGTCCTCCCCGGCCAGCATCGCCTTCACCACGCCCAGCATGCCGGCGGAGAACGTCACCGCGCCCAGCCGGAAATCCCGGAACGCCTCGAAGCAATGCGGCACCCAGGCCTGCACCGTGTCCAGCATCGCCTCGGCATAGACGCGGATTTCGTACTGCGCATGCGCATCCGCCCGCAGGCTGAGGAAGTGGAACAGGTTGTGCAGGTCGGTCTTCCAGTACCACTGGGTATAGGCGTTCAGCGTCAGGTTCATCCGCGCCAGTTCGCGCGCCAGGCCGGGGCGGGAGGGGTCCACCGGGTTGCCGGCCTCATCCTCGTTCAGCATGTCCACGTAGTGGTCGTAGTTGCGGCTGGCGTCCTCCCGCAGCAACTCCAGCACGCGGGCGGCTTCCTCGCCCTGCAATACCGCGCCGCGGCCCTGGCGGTTGCTGACGCTCTGCGCCGCCAACTGTTCCGGCGCCGGGATGTAGAACTCGCGGTCCAGGATGGAATAGCGCGCGCTGTATTCGTTCACATTGGCGGTACGGTGGCGGATCCATTGCCGCGCCACGAAGATCGGCAGCTTCACGTGGTACTTGATCTCGCACATCTCGAACGGCGTGGAATGCCGGTGGCGCATCAGGTAGCGGATCAGGCCGCGGTCCTCGGTAACCGCCTTGGTGCCACGGCCGTAGGAGACGCGGGCGGCCTGCACCACGGCGGCGTCGTCGCCCATGTAGTCGATCACGCGGACGAAGCCGTGGTCCAGCACCGGCAGGGCGGTGAACAGCATGGCTTCCAGCGCCGGCACGGTGGGGCGCAGCGTGCGCGCCTCGGCGGCCCTTGCGGCAGCGATCTCACGCTGCTGGTCTTCGGTCAGCGCCATGGCTCGCCTCTGATCTTTCTCGCGCGCGGTGTAGCGCCCCCGTCATGCCCTGACCAGCGCCCAGGCACGGCCCGGCCAGGCAGGCGGCGACTGGCACCGATATCCTGCGCTGCCCCCTGGAATTCCCCCGCGCAAACGCCTATCTAGGCGGCGTCGTCCGGGGGCAACCCCGACCGACTATGGTGATAAACGTGTTCTGGAATAATCGTTGTGGACCCGGGGGCAGTGCCCGGCACCTCCACCATTACCGCCCTTCCAACCGGCGGCGCATGGGGGTGAAACAGGCTCGACACGCGTGGTAAAGAGAACGCTTTTGCTCGGCATTGTACCGCCGTTATCGGGCTACATCCTAAGTGCGAACGACAACGTTGCACTCGCTGTTGCTGCGTAAGCAGTAAGAAGCGCGGTTCGGGGGGCACCGGGCAACAGAAGCCCCCCACTTTACCGCCCCTCGCCACAGGCCGAGACTGCCGCCAACCGCGCCCACCAGGCGCCAGAGCGGAACGTCCTGCCATGCACCCTCCCCGTCGCAGCCTGCTGCTTGGCGCCCTCGCCGCCCCGGTGCTGGCCCTGCCCGCCTCACCTGCCCTGGCGCAACCCGCCCGGCCCTGGCCGCAGCGCCCGGTGCGGCTGCTGGTACCCTATGCGCCCGGTGGCGGTACGGATGCCTTCGCCCGCACCCTGGCGGAGGGGCTGCGGCCCATCCTCGGCCAGCAGGTGCTGGTGGAAAACCGCGCCGGGGCCAATGGCGTGGTGGGCAGCGAAATGGTCGCCCGCGGCGACGCCGATGGCCACCTGTTCCTGGTGGATACCGGCGCCCACACCATGAACCCGCACGTGATGCCCAGCCTGCCGTTCCAGCCGCTGCGGGATTTCACCGCGGTGGCGCTGCTGTCGCGCTTTCCCATGCTGCTGGCGGCCAGCGGCGCGGCGCCCCATGCCACCGTGGCCGACCTGGTCGCGGCGGCGAAGGCCAGCCCGCGCAGCATCGGCTTCGGTACCACCGACGCCGCCATTTCCTACGCCGGCACCCTGTTCTGCCGGCTGGCGGGCATCGAGATGGTGGAGGTGACCTATCGCGGCGCCGGGCCGATGCTGAACGACCTGATCGCCGGCCACCTGCCGACCAGTTGGAACAGCACGGTGGCGGCGCTGCCGCACATCCAGGGCGGCCGCATCCGCGCGCTGGGGGTCACCACGGCGCAGCGTTCCAGCCTGTTGCCGGACGTGCCCACCCTGGCCGAGGCCGGGGTGGCCGGCTACGAGTTTGCCGGCTGGTACGGCATGCTGGCCCCGGCCGGCCTGGCCCCGGCCATCGCCACCGCCATGCATGCCGCCATTGTGCAGGCCCTGGCGGATGCCACGGTGCGCGACCGCCTGGTGCGGATAGGCGCCGACCTGGGCGCGCTGGGCCCGGCCGAATTCGAAGCCCTGCGCCGGCAGGAGGACACCCGCTGGGCCCAGGCCGCGCGGGATGGCTTGATCGTGCGGGCGCAGTAGCGCATTCCCCCCGGCCTGTCGCGGAGCCAGCCCCATGTCCACCACCCCCTATGCCGGCCAGATCCTGGGTGAGTTCGTCGCCGCCTCCCGCTGGGAGGCGATCAGCCCGGCGCTGCGGCATGAGGCGACGCGCAGCATCCTGAACCATATCGGCTGCGCCCTGGGCGTGGCGCAGGACCCGGCGGTGACCACGGCGCTGGCGGTGATGCGCCAGACCGCCGGCGCCCCGGTGGCCACGGTGTTCGGCCAGAGCGTGAAGCTGGACGCGATGAGCGCCGCCTTCGTCAACTGCATCGCCGGCAACCTGCTGGACTACGACGACACCCACCTGCAAACCGTCATCCACCCCAGCGCCCCGGTGGCCCCGGCGGCGCTGGCGCTGGCCGAACAGCGCGGCTTTTCCGGCGCCCAGGTGCTGCACGCCTTCCTGCTGGGCGCCGAGGTGGAATGCCGCATCGGCAATGCCGTCTCCCCGGGGCATTACGCCCGCGGCTGGCACATCACCTCCACCTGCGGCGGCTTTGGTTCGGCGGTGGCCGCGGCCAAGCTGCTGGGGCTGACGGCCGGGCAGACCTGGCATGCCATCGGCATCGCCGCCAGCCAGTCCGCCGGGCTGGTGGAGAACCTGCCCAGCGCGGCCAAGAACGTCGGCATGGGCAATGCCGCCCGCAACGGCATGCTGGCCGCGCTGTTCGCCCAGCAAGGCTATCAGGCGGCGCCGGCCGCCATCGAGGGGCCCTTGGGCTGGGCCCGCGCCATGGGGGATGCGCCGGACGTGGCGCAGATTACCGCGGGCCTGGGCAGCCGGTGGGAGATTGCCCGCAACACCTACAAGCCCTACCCGGCCGGCATCGTGTTCCACGCCGTGATCGACGCCTGCCTGGCGCTGCGCGCGCAGCTGGGCGTAGCGCCGGAGGCCATTGCCAGCGTGGAAGTGGCCGGCGACCAACTGCTGCAGGACCGTGGCGACCGCGTGGTGCGCAATGAACGCGATGCCCGCGTCTCCATCCACCACAGCGCCGCGCTGGGCTTCGTGCGCGGCCGCGCCGGCGTGGCGGATTTCGAGCTGCCGGCGGTGGCGGATGCCGCCCTGGCCGCCTTCCGCGCCAAGGTGGTGGCCCGGCTGGACACCAGCCTGCCGCGCGGCGCCGCCACCGTGACCGCGCGCCTGCTGGACGGCCGGGAAGCCACGCTGACCGTCACCGCGCCGGTCGGCAGCATCGACAACCCGATGAGCGACGCGGCGCTGGAGGCCAAGTTCCTGGACAATGCCGGCCTCGGAGGCTTCGCCGCCCGTGCGCCGGCCATGCTGCGGGCGGCCTGGGGCCTTGAAGCCGCGCCGGACGTCACCAGCCTGATGGCGACGCTGGCCTGAAGCTGGGCTGGCCTGAAGCTGGGCAGGCCTGCACCACCGGCCGCCAGCCTCGCATACTTTCTTCATTTACCGGGATTGGCTATCCTGCCGCCCTTGGGGGATTGCATGACTGATGACGCCGCGCAGGCCGAGAGCCTGCTGCCCTATGCCCAGTGGACCGAGGAAGCGCTGCGCGCCGTGGTGGCG
>CANBXZ010000009.1 GCA_947373495.1 Acetobacteraceae bacterium | reverse complement strand
AGCCAAGGGCGGAGCACGGGCGTGCCGGCGTGGCCGGCAGCCCCCGCCTGCCGGTCAGTCCATGTTCACCATGATGGTCTTCTTGTGGGTGAAGTGTTCCAGCATGGCTTCCAGGCTGGCTTCCTTGCCCAGGCCCGAGGATTTCACCCCGCCGTAGGACAGGTTGGCCTGCACCACCAGGTTCTGGTTGATCTGCACCAGCCCGGCTTCCAGCCGGTGGGCCAGGTTCAGCCCCACCTTCAGGTTGTTGGTCCACAGGCTGGCGGCCAGGCCATATTCGCTGTCATTCGCCTCGGCCAGCACCGCTTCCGGCTCGTCGAACGGCTGGATGACCGTGACCGGGCCAAAGATCTCCTCGCGCACCAGGCGGCTGCTGGCGTCCAGGCCGGTGAAGATCACCGGGCGCAGGAACAGGCCCTTCTTCAGCGCCGGGTCGGACGGCATGGCGCTGCACACATGCGCCGTGGCGCCCGGCGTCGCGGTGCCTTCGCTAATGAAACCCTGCACCTTGGCGAACTGGTCCTGGCTGATGATGGTGCCGATGTCGGTCTTCTCGTCCAGCGGGTCGCCCATCACCATGGCGTCCACCGCGGTCTTCATCTCGGCCACGAAGCGGTCGAAGATCGGCCGTTCCACATAGATGCGGCTGGCCGCGGTGCAGCTCTGCCCCTGGCGGGTGAAGCGCATGGAGGTGAGGGCGCCGGAGACGGTCTTGGCGAAGTCGCAATCGGCGAAGACGATCATCGGGCTCTTGCCGCCGAGTTCCAGCGTCACCGGGATCAGCTTGGCGGCGGCGGCACGGGCGACGATCTTGCCGGTCTCGACGCTGCCGGTGAAGGTCACCTTGCGGACCAGCTTGTGTTCCACCAGCGGGGCGCCGCATTCCGGGCCGAAGCCGGACACCATGTTGAACACCCCGGGCGGCAGGATGCGGTTCATCAACTCGCAGATGCGCAGCACGGCCAGCGGCGCTTCCTCGGCCGACTTCACCACCACGGCATTGCCCGCCACCAGCGCCGGCGCCACCTTCAGCGCCATCAGCAGCATCGGCACGTTCCAGGGGATGATGGCGCCGACCACGCCCAGCGGCTCGCGCACCGTCACGCTCAGCACGTTGGGGGCGAAGGGCACGCTCTCGCCCTTCAACTCGGAACCCAGGCCGCCGAAGAACTCGAACACGTCGGCCACCACGCCGGCTTCCACGCGGCTTTCGGTGCGCAGTGCCTTGCCGGTTTCCAGCGCGATCAGGCGCGCCAGTTCCTCGACATGTTCCTTCAGCAGGGCGGCGCAGGCATGCACCAGGGCGCCACGCTTGCGCGCCGGCACCTTGGCCCAGGCCTTCTGCGCGGTGGCGGCGTTCTGCACCGCGGCGTCCACATCCGCGGCGTCGCCCTCGGCGGTGCGGGCCACTTCAATGCCGGTGGCCGGGTTCACCACGGCGAAGGTCTTGCCGCTGTGGGCGGGCACATAGGCGCCGCCGATGAAATGGAAGCCAGACATCGCCTTCGCCAGCGCGAAGGGGTCGAGCATGGGGGCGGCCGGCGTCGGGTGCGGGCGGTCGAGCATGGTATCCTCGCATAGTCCAGAAGGGCCGGACCATGAACCGGGACGCCGGGACGGGCAAGACGGCCCGCCCCGGCGACCAGGGGCTAGAGGAACCAGTGGCCGGTTGCCTCGTGGTTCGCGGTCACCTGGGCGGCCAGGGCGTTCCAGTCCACCGGCGGCGTCACCACGGGCGTGACCGGCACGTACCAGCTGCCGGTGGCGTCGTGCGCGGCGGTCACGGCGGCAGCCAGGGCGTTCCAGTTCACCGGCGGGGTTTGCGGCGGCGGCGAGTTCGCCAGCGGGTCGTACCAACTGCCGGTGGCGGTGTGGAAGGCAATGGTCGCGGCGGCTTCGGCATTCCAATCGATGGCCATCGGTATTCTCCAAGGCGTGTGGGCAACGGTATTTGTATACAAAACTCTGCGTGGTCTGCCTGCGCACGGTCGCGTCAACACCGCCGATACCGTGCTTGCCCTTGCAGCCCGCATCGCCCTGGCGGATACCGCTGGAATGCTGCCTTCGGCATGGCGCCGAAGGCCGTCCAGGATGACGGAACTGACCATGGCCAATGCGCCGACCGGCCCGCTGACGGGCATTCGCGTTCTCGACCTCACCCGCGTGCTGGCCGGGCCGACCTGTACCCAGATGCTGGGTGACATGGGCGCCGAGGTCATCAAGATCGAACGGCCCGAGGCCGGCGACGACACCCGCGGCTTCGCCCCGCCGTTCTGGCCGGAAACCAAGGAAAGCGCCTACTTCCTGGGCGTGAACCGCAACAAGAAGAGCGTGACGGTCGATATCGCCAAGCCGGAAGGCCAGGCGATCATCCACAAGCTGCTGGCCAGCTGCGACATGCTGGTGGAGAACTTCAAGGTCGGCGCGCTGGCCAAGTACGGCCTGGGCTGGGAACAGCTTTCCAAGCAGTACCCGCGGCTGATCTATTGCTCCATCACCGGCTTCGGCCAGACCGGCCCCTATGCGCCGCGCCCGGGCTATGACGCGCTGATCCAGGCGATGGGCGGCGTGATGAGCCTGACCGGCGAGCCCAATGGCAGCCCGCAGAAGGTGGGCGTGCCGGTGGCGGACCTGTTCGCCGGGCTGTACGGCTGCATCGGCATCCTGGCGGCGCTGAACCACCGCCATGCCACGGGCCAGGGCCAGCAGGTGGATATCGGCATGCTGGACACGCATGTGGCCTGGCTGGCGAACCAGGGCATGAACTACCTGGCCACCGGCGAAAACCCGGCCCGCCTGGGCAACCAGCACCCGAACATCGCGCCCTACCAGGAATTCCCCACCAAGGACGGCTACATCATCCTCGCGGTCGGCAACGACCCGACCTTCGAACGCTTCTGCAAGGCGTTCGGCCAGGAACACCTGCTGAGCGATCCGCGCTTCGCTACCAACCCCATTCGCGTGCAGAACCGTGACCTGGTGACGGCGACGCTGACCCCGGTGATGAAGAGCCGGACCACCACCGAATGGGTGGACCTGCTGGAAGCGCAGAAGATCGGCTGCGGCCCGATCAACACGCTGAAGGACGTGTTCGCGGACCCGCATGTGGTGGCCCGCAACATGACCGTGGAATTCGACCACGCCAGCGGCGAGAGGATCAAGGTCATCGCCAACCCGGTGAAGCTCTCGGCCACGCCGCCCACCTATCGCAGTGCGCCGCCGACGCTGGGCCAGCACAACGGTGAAGTGCTGGGCGACATGCTGGGCATGAGCGAGGCCGAGGTGGCCGCGCTGAAGGAGAAGGGCATCATCTGATGCCTGAACCTCGTCAGGCAACGCTGCGCTGGCTCTCGCCGCTGGGCTATCTCGGCCTGGCCTGGTGGGAATGGGGGCCAGCCGAGGGCAAGCCCGTGGTCTGCGTGCATGGCCTGACGCGGAATGGCCGCGACTTCGACGTGCTGGCGGCGGCGCTGGCGGCAACGGGCAGGCGGGTGATCTGCCCGGACCTGCCCGGCCGGGGCGGCAGCGACCGGCTGGCCAATCCGGCGCTGTACCAGCCGCCCACCTATATCCAGGCGCTGGCGCACCTGTTGGCGCGGCTGGACCAGCCGGTGGACTGGGTGGGCACGTCCCTGGGTGGCATCTGCGGCATGGGCGTGGCCGCCACGCCGGGCAATGCGGTGCGGCGCCTGGTGCTGAACGATATCGGCAGCTTCATCCCCAAGGCGGCGCTGGCGCGCATCCGCGACTATGTCGGCACCGATGGCAGCTTTGCCGACCTGGCCGCGGTGGAACGCCACCTGCGCCTGGTCCACGCCAATTTCGGCGTGCTGACGGACGGGCAATGGGCCACGATGGCGCGGTATTCCGCGGTGCAGGGGCCGGATGGTTGGCGACTGCACTACGACCCGGCGATCGCCGTACCGATTCGGGCCACCGAGCCAGCCGACGTGGACATGACGCTGTACTGGAATGCCGTGCAGGTCCCGACGCTGGTGCTGCGCGGCGCCGAGAGCGATTTGCTGCTGCCGGAAACCGCCGCCCAGATGGCGACCAAGCCCGGCGTGCGGGTGGAGACGATCCCCAACTGCGGCCATGCGCCGGCCCTGATGGACCCGGCGCAGGTGAAGCTGGTGCTGGACTTCCTCGATTGAAGTCCATGGCGGCCTGACCCGTTCAGGCCGCCCTGGTCCGCTGGCTCAGAAACCGTAGAGTCGTGCGGGGTTGTCCACCAGGATGGCCTGGCGCTGCGCCGCGTCGGGCGCCCATTCCCCCAGCAGGTTCATCAGGTGGCCGTCATCCGGCACCTGTTCCGGCGTGTGCAGCGACGGGTGCGGCCAGTCCGTGCCCCAGACGCAACGCGTCGGCGCCGCCGCGATCATCTGCTGCGCCATCGCCTTCACATCGGCATAGGGATGGCCGGTGGAGGAACGGTAGCCGCACAGCTTGGCCCAGGCGCCGCCCTTCAGCAGGCGGATGAAGGCCGCGAAGGCCGCGCTGTTCTCGCCGCCATCGCGGGTCTGGATGCCGGCCATGTGGTCGATCACCACCGGCAGGCCCAGCTTCGGCAGCACGTGTTCCAAGGCCAGGATCTGCTCGGCATGGCAGTAGAACTGCAGGTGCCAGCCCAGCGGGCGCAGCTTGGCGGCCAGCGCCTCCAGCTGTTCCAGCGGCGTGCCGTTGCCGGAAACCGCGTTGAACCGCACGCCGCAGGCGCCACGCCTGCCCATGGCCGCGAGTTCGGCCGGGGTGACGTTGTTGTCCACCACCACCACGGCGCGGGCGCGATGCAGGCCCAGCGCCTCGGTTGCGTCCAGCGTCACCGCGTTGTCGGTGCCGTAGATGCTCGGCTGCACGATGACGGTGCGGCCGATGCCAACCTGGGCGCACATCACATCGTACATCGCGACCGTTGCCTCGGGCGGGGTGTAGCCGCGGCCCGGCGAGAGCGGGTAGCGGTCGAACGGCCCGAAGATGTGCATGTGGCAGTCGGTGGTGTGGGCCGGCGGCCACCAGCCGGGGCGGCTGGTGACCTCACGCGGGCCGGGGCAGGGGCGGGTCATGCGGCTACTCCGCTGGGGCGATGTTGGCGACGCTGCGGCCGCGGGTTTCCGGCAGCATCAGCAGCGCCAGCACCTGAATGCCATAGGCGATGAAGGCGAACACCGCGATGGCGGTGCCGAGGTCCAGCTTGTCGCTGAGGAAGCCGACGGCGAAGGGGAACAGCGCGCCAAAGGCCCGACCGACATTGTAGCAGAAGCCCTGGCCGGCGCCGCGCACCTCGGTGGGGTACAACTCGGTCATGAAGGTGCCCATGGGGGCGAACATCATGTAGAGGATGAAGCCGAGCGGCGCCGCCACCAGCAACTGGGTTTCGTTGGTGATGGGCAGCATGACGAAGGCCACCACCGCAAGCGCCGAGCCCACCGCGGAAAGCAGGAAGGTCGCCTTGCGGCCGATGGCATCCGCCAGCAGGGCGCCGGCGATGAAGCCGAACCAGGCGCCGATGATGTGCACCACCAGGTAGCTGCCGGTGCCGAGCGTGGACAGCCCGCGCACCGTGCGCAGGTAGGTCGGCAGCCAGATGGACAGCGCGTAGGAACCGCCCTGCGCGCCGGTGACCATCAGCGCCACCTTCAGCGTGGTGGAGAGGTAGGGCGGCTTCAGCACCACGAACATCTGCGCCAGGCTGCCGCCGGTGCGCGGGGCGCGGCTGGCGTTTTGCTTGAACACGTCCGGCTCTTCCACGTGCTTGCGCACCCAGAACACCAGCAGCGCCGGGGCCAGGCCGATCCAGAACAACGCCTTCCAGGCCTGCTCCTCCGGCAGCCAGGCGAAGATGGCGGTGTAGAGCAGCGCCGCGGCGCCCCAGCCCACCGCCCAGCCGGACTGCACCAGGCCCACGGCACGGCCGCGATACTTGTCGCGGATCACCTCGCCCATCAGCACCGCGCCGGCCGACCATTCGGCGCCGAAGCCCAGGCCCTGCAGCGCACGGAACACGAAGAGCTGGTTGAAATCCTGGGCGAAGCCGCAGAGGAAGGTGAAGAAGGCGTACCAGAGGATGGTGACCTGCAGCACCTTCACCCGGCCGAGCCGGTCGCTCAGCGCGCCGGCGATCCAGCCGCCGAAGGCGGAGATCAGCAGCGTGACGGTACCAAGCTGGCCAACCTCGGTGCGCGTCATGTGCAGCACCGTCAGCAGGGTGGGGATGGCGAAGCTGAACAGCTGCACATCCAGCGCATCCAGGCTCCAGCCACCGAAGCAGCCGAACATGGTCTTGCGTTCTTTATCGGTCAGGTCTCGCAGCCAGCCAAACATCGTGGTCCCTCCCCCGCAGTACGGCGTGCAGCCGCATTGCGGGGGAGTAGGCGACCGGAGGCCTGATTCGTCAACCGGCCTTCAGTTCCCGCACCGGCTTGCCTTCCAGGTAGCCCAGGATGTTGGCGACCGCGTCGCGGAAGTACACGCGGTAATTCTCCTCGCTCACATAGCCCAGGTGTGGCGTCAGCATGGTGTTCGGCGCGGCGAGGATGGGGTGGCCCGGCGGCAGTGGCTCAATGTCGAAAACATCCAGCCCGGCGCCGGCGATGCGGCCTTCCCGCAGCGCCGCGATCAGCGCGTCCTGGTCGATCAACGGGCCGCGGCTGGTATTGACGATGAAGGCGGTGGGCTTCATCCGCGCCAGTTCGCCGGCACCAACGATGCCGCGCGAGCGGTCGCTCAACACCAGGTGCAGGGTCAGCACATCGGCCTGGGCCAGCAGTTCTTCCTTGCTCACCAGCGTGGCGCCGCCGGCGGCGGCCTTCTCGGCGGTCAGGTTCTGGCTCCAGGCAATCACCTTCATGCCCAGTGCCGCGCCCACCTTGGCCACCTTGCCGCCCAGGTTGCCCAGGCCCATCACGCCCAGCGTCTTGCCTTCCAGCGTGCTGCCCAGCGCCTGCTGCCAGCCGCCCGCGCGCAGGCTCTCCGCCTCCGAGGCCAGGCGGCGGGCCAGGTTCAGGATCAAGCCCCAGGTGATCTCCACCGTCGGGCTGCCGAAGCCGCCGGTGCCGCATACGGTCACGCCGCGCGCCGCGCAGGTGGCCATGTCCACGCTGGCGTTGCGCATGCCGGTGGTCATCAGCAGCCTGAGGTTCGGCAGGCGTTCCAGCAGCCCGGCGCGGAACGGCGTGCGTTCACGCATGATGAGGATGGCGTCGAACGGCGCCAGCCGTGCCGCCAGCGCCGCGGGGTCGGTGATGGTGTCGCGGAACACCTCCACCTGCAGGTCGCCCGGCAGGCTGTCCCACGGGCCCAGCTTCAGGGTCATGCCCTGGTAGTCGTCCAGAATCGCCAGGCGATGCAGCTTCGGCATTGGATATTTCCTCGGTTGGTTCGGTTCAGCCGGCCAGCACGCGCTGCGCCGCCTCGCGTAGCTTCAGCGGCACGGGCACGGTGCGGGACTGGTCGGCCTTGTCGACGTAGACATGGATGAAATGCGCCTCGGCGCTGGCCTGGTCCTCGTTGTTGCGGAACACGCCAAGCTCATAGCGGATGGAGCTGTTGCCCAGCCGGGCCACGCGCAGGCCACAGGTGATGTCGTCGGGGTAGCTCACCGGGGCGAAGTAGCGGCACTGGGTTTCCACCACCAGCCCCACCGCCGGCACCGCCTCCAGGTTCAGTGTGCGGTCGCCATACAGGCCGGCCTGCAACAGGAACTCGGCCACCGCGGTGTCGATCCAGCTATAGTAGACCACGTTGTTCACATGGCCGAACACGTCGTTGTCCATCCAGCGCGTCGGCATGCTGGTGAACCATTTGTAGTCGGCGCGGGTGCCGATCGTCTTCGTGCTCATGCCAGTGCGTCATCCACCAGGCTGTCGTCCACGCAGGCTTCATAGGCCGGGATATGCGTCATGGCGCCGGAAGACACCATGGCCTCGCCCAGGCGCTGCTGCGCGGCGCGGGGGAAATGCGGCGTGGCTGGCCACAGGCCCAGGCCCTGGTAGCGGCTGATGCCGCGGATGCGCCGGGCGAGGGGCACATCCGGGAAGCGGGGCGCAATGGCCTCGGCGATCTCGGCCGCCGGCAGGCTGTGCATCAGCGCCAGTGAGGCGGCCATGGCGCGCACCATGCCCAGCAGTTGCGGCCGCTTGGCGGCGATTTGCGCGGTGGTGGAATAGAATGCCGTATAGGCGGTGGGGCCGCGGCTGGCCTGGGCGTGCCAGACGCTGCCACCCTGTTCCTCCAGCTCGGCCGCGAAGGGCTCGAAGCACTGCACCACGTCCAACTCGCCGGCCAGCACGGCGGCGGCATTCTCCCCCATGCCGGGGCCGCGACGGCCGGGCAGGGAGGTGGGGTCCAGCCCCAGGCGGCGCAGGTCGTCGTGCAGGCACCATACCGGCGTCGGCACCTCGCTCACCTGGCCCAGCTTCAGGCCGGGCAGGTCGGTCAGGGCAAAGCCCGGGCGCGGGGCGCGGCCCACCAGCAGGAAGGGGTCCTTCATCACCACGGCACAGAAGCTGCGCAGGGTGCAGGCCGGGTCCTGGCTGCGCAGCAGCATCGGGCGCATCGGGCCCGACCAGGCCAGGTCAGCCTCCCCGGCCAGCAGCTTCTGGCAGGCCAGGTCGGTGCTGCCGGCGGTGACCATGGTCAGTTCCACCCCTTCGGCCGCGAACAGGCCGCGGGCCTCGGCCAGGTAGAAGGGCGCGTAGAACAGCGCGCGGAAGGGTTCCAGCAACGTGATCGGGGCCAAGGCGGGCTTCCTTGCAAAACTCGGCGGGATATTGCGGCGGCAACCGGCTGGCGCCAAGCGGGGCCGGTATTCGGGCTTCGCCATCCCCGCCGCGGCGGTTATAGCTGCCGCTCAGCCGGCGCGGTTCCCCCGAGTCGCGGCGGCGTCGTGTTGACTTGGCGGGCGTTGTACCGCCGATTTTCCTCCCCCCACCTGGCCCGAGTGCGCCTTGACCCAGCAGACGCTTCCCGAAACCTTCCGATTGCGCTCCGGCAACTTCAACCTGCTGGTGCTGCGGCTGCTTGACCCGCGCCCGGAAGCGGTGCTGCCGGCGCTGGGCGACCAGTTCCGCAAGGCGCCCGGCTTCCTGCGCTTCGCCCCCATCGTGCTGGGGCTTGAAGACCTGGTGGCGGCGCCGGAGGAGATGGATTTCCGCGCCCTGATCGAAGGGCTGCACCGGCTGGAGATCGTGCCGATCGGCGTCATCGGCGGCAACCCGGCGATGAAGCAGGCCGCCACCGCCGCGGGCCTGCCGACCCTGCGTGCCGTGGGCGGGCGAGACGACGAGGCCGTGGCCCAGCAACAGCCGCCCGTGGTGGCGCTGGAACAGGCCCCGGCGGCGCCTGGCTCGGACTTCAAGGGCAGCGGCCGTACGGCGATGCTGGTGACCGACCCGGTACGGGCCGGCCAGCGCATCTATGCCGAGGGCGCCGACATGATCATCACCGCCACGGTGAATGCCGGGGCCGAGGTGCTGGCGGATGGCAACATCCATGTTTATGGCGCGTTGCGCGGCAGGGCCATTGCCGGCGCGCAGGGCGACACGGAAGCGCGCGTCTATGCGCTGAACTTCGACCCCGAGCTGATCGCCATCGCGGGCTATTACGCGGTGCGGGACGGCCTGGGGCATGCGCCCATCGGCAAGCCGGTGCAGACCCGGCTTGAGGGCGAAGAGATGCGTTTCGAGAAACTGGGGTGAGGGGACTGCCACATGGCTGAGGTTATCGTCGTCACCTCCGGCAAGGGCGGCGTGGGTAAAACCACCACCAGCGCCGCCTTCGCGACCGGGCTGGCCCAACGGGGCAAGAAGACCGTCGTCATCGACTTCGATGTCGGCCTCCGTAACCTTGACCTCATCATGGGGGTTGAGCGGCGGGTGGTGTTCGACATCATCAACGTCATCAGCGGCGAGGCCCGGCTGAACCAGGCGCTGATCCGCGACAAGCGGGTGGAGACGCTGAGCATCCTGCCGGCCAGCCAGACCCGGGACAAGGATGCGCTGACCCGCGAGGGCGTGGCGAAGATCATCGACGAGTTGTCGAAGGAGTTCGACTACATCCTGTGCGACAGCCCCGCCGGCATCGAAAAGGGCGCCCTGCTGGCGCTGTACTTTGCCGACCAGGCCATCGTCGTGACCAATCCCGAAGTCTCCAGCGTGCGCGACAGCGACCGGATCCTGGGCGTGCTGCAAAGCAAGTCCCGCCGTGCCGAGGAGAAGCGGGAGAAGGTGAAGGAACACCTGCTGGTCACCCGCTACGACCCGAACCGGGTGGAGCGCGGCGAAATGCTGAAGCTGGACGACATCCAGGAGATCCTCGCCATCCCGCTGCTGGGCGTGGTGCCTGAAAGCGAATCCGTGCTTCGCGCCTCGAATACCGGTATGCCAGTGATCCTCGACCCCGAAAGCAATGCCGGCCAGGCCTACAAGGACGCTGTCGGTCGCTTCCTGGGTGAGAACCTGCCGCACCGGTTCCTGCAGCCGGAGAAGAAGGGAGGCCTCTTCAAGCGGCTATTCGGCGGGAGGGCTGCATGAGCTGGCTGGACCTGTTCAGGGGCGCGCGCAAGCCACAAGGCGCCACCGCGAGCCATGCCAAGGAACGCCTGCAGATCGTGCTGGCGCATGAGCGCATCGGCCGCACCCGGGAGGATTTCCTGCCCAAGTTGCAGGCCGAACTGGTGGCCGTAGTGGCTCGCTACGTCGCCATCGACCCCGGCCGGGTTGTGGTGAACGTGGACCGCGGTGGCGACATGTCCACCCTGGCCATCGAGATCGAGTTGCCTGGTCCGCCGGCGATGCGCGGCGGTCGCGCCGCCTGAGACAACCGGCGCGGCGCCTCAGGCCGCCCGCGCCAGGTACAGCAACCGCACGCCACCTGTCAGCAGGGTGGCGCTGTCGGCTGGGCGCAGGGCGCCATCATGTTCCACCAGGCGCAGCGGAAACTGCTGCGCCACCTGGTTGAGGAAGCTGGCGGGCGAGGCGGTTCGAGCCGGGTCGAAGCCCATCAGCAGCTTCACCTGCGGCCGCTTCTGCAACAGCCGCTGCATGCCATTCCACACGGGTTCGGCGCTGCCCGGCAGGTCCAGCTTCACCCAGTCCACCGCTTCGTCGGCCAGCGTGTTGAGCGGGCGGCAAGGCACCCGCACCACCCGCTGATCAGCCCCCGGACCATCCACCCCCGCCAGTTCCGCGCCACCGATGCGGGCTGCCATCGGCGCATGCGCCGGCACCAGCAGGGGGGCGGAAAGCCCGCTGTCGGGGCCGCAGACCGCGGCGCGCATCAGGCGTACCCGGCTGGTCATGCCGTTCAGTTCCAGGTTGCGTTCCAGCAGCGTTGCGGCGCCAGGATTGGGCTCGAACACCGTCACCCGGCCTTGCGCGCCAACCAGGTCCGCCATCAGCAGGCTGAAATAGCCGTAGCAGGCACCCGCCTCCACCACCTGCTGGCCGGGGCGCAGGTGCCGCGCCAGGAAACTGGTGGTCCACCATTCCCAATATCCATCCAGCGCCAGATGCGGCGCGAAGCCACGGTCGGCCGGGTCCAGCAGCATCTTGTAGCGGCCCAGCGCGCGGCACAGCATCGCGTCCTGCATCGGCACGCTGGTGGCCAGGGCCCGCACCGCCGCCTTGCTGCCGGCGATGCCACCCCGCAACGCCAGTTGCCCCAGTGGCATCAGGTAGTGCTTGGCGCGGAACAGCCCGCCAAGCCGGTAGCCCAGGCGCAACAGCGCCGAGGGCTCGGCCGCGGGCGGCGCGCTGGTGGTGGTCTCGGTGGCGCCTGAGGCCATGCGGGTCACGCTTTGCTTGCGATGGCGCCGGGAAAGCCGGTTTGCCTGGTGCCATTCTAGTGCAGTTCCGCCATGAGCGGAAACGCCCGGATGGATTTCCCCTCGGCCCATGCTGGGTTAGCCTGCCGGCATGAACGACAGCTTGACCCTGGACACCACCGTCGCGCCCGACCCCGTCGCGGCCTATGCGCTGGCGCATGAATCACCCTGGCCGCGGGACATTCATGCCCACATCGAAGGCGGCTTCTTCGAACCGCCGCCGCACAATGCCATTCTGGGCCCGGTAGCCGCCCGGGGTGGCCCCAATGGCCTGGTGCTGCGGCATGGCCAAGTGGTGGCCCGCTGGGGCAATACGCGCCAGGTGGACATGACCTTCAGCGTGGCCAAGAGCTACCTGGCGCTGCTGGCGGGCCTGGCGGTGATGGATGGGCTGCTGCCGAACCTGGACGCCCTGGTGGCCGAGGCGGTGCACGATGGCGGCTTTGAGGGACCGCACAACGGCGCCATCACTTGGCGGATGCTGCTGCAGAACTGCTCCGAGTGGGAAGGCAGCCTGTTCGGCAAGAGCGACGAGATCGACCGCGGCCGCAACCTGAATGTGGAAGGCCAGGGCAACAAGGGCGTGCGGCCGCTGCGCACCCCCGGCACCTATTGGGAATACAACGACGTACGGGTGAACCGCCTGTCGCTTGCCCTGCTGCGGCTGTTCGGCCGCCCGCTGCCGGAGGTGTTCGTCGAGCGCATCATGCGCCCGATCGGCGCCAGCATGGACTGGCAGTGGCATGGCTATGAAACCAGTTGGGTGGAGGTGGCAGGCCGTCGCGTGCAATCCGTCTCCGGTGGTGGGCACTGGGGCGGCGGCGTGTTCATCCACGCCGAGGACCAGGCGCGCATCGGCCAACTGGTGTTGCAGGGCGGCGTCTGGCAAGGCCAGCGCCTGCTGCCGGAGGGGTGGATAGGGCAATGCACCACGCCCTGCGCGCTGAACCCGCAATATGGCTACCTGTTCTGGCTGAATACCGGCCGGAGCAAATTCCCCTCGGCGCCAGCGGAGAGCTTCTGGTTCAGTGGCGCCGGTGGCAACACCACCTGGATGGATCCCAGCCGTGGGTTGGTGCTGGTTTCCCGCTGGCTGGACCCGGCCAAGCTGAACGGCTTGCTGGCGCTGCTGTAGCCAGGCTTCGGCGGCCGCGCGCCAAGGTCTCAGGCGGGCGTATTCGCGGTGCCGGGCATGGCTTCGCGCAGCGCGGCCAGCGTGGCGCCGGCCACCGCCAGGGTTTCGACATGCAGCGCCGCGGCAAGCTCCGCCTGTCCGGCCTTGGCGGCCAGTTCCAGCTTGTTGGCCGCGCTGGTCAGCCGCTGGGCGCCCAGGGTGGCGGCGGCGCCAGCCAGGGCATGCGCCGCCTTGGCACAGCCCTCCGGCGGGCTGAGCCGCAGGCTACCCAAGGCCAACTCGATCTCCTGCACGAATTCAGGCACCAGTTGCCGCGCCGCCGCCGGGGCCAGCCCCGGCACCTGCACGGTCAATTCCCCGCCGCGACGTGCCAGCAGCGGCAGGCTGCCCAGGTCGCCCGCAATTGCCTCCCCCGCTGCTGCATCCGGGGCTTCGAACCCGCCTTTGCCACCGGCCACCCGGGTCAGCATGGCCAGCATGGCCTCGCGTTCGATCGGCTTGGCGACATGGCCATCCATGCCGGCATCGCGGCAGGCGGCGATGTCGGCGGCGAAGGCGCTGGCGGTCACTGCCAGAATGGGCGTGCGCGCCACCGGGCCGGCCAATGCGCGAATGCGCCGGGTGGCTTCCAGGCCATCCATGCCCGGCATCATCACATCCATCAGCACGGCGTCGTAGGGCTGGCCAGCCTCGGTCGCATCACTGACGGCGGCCACGGCCTGGGCGCCATCGCCGACGCAATCCACCGCGTGACCGGCGGTTTCCAGCAGCGCCCGCGCCACGGCCTGGTTGGCGGCCACGTCATCCGCCACCAGCAGTCGCAACTGCCGGCCCTGGCCCTGCGCCAGCGTCGGCATCAGGCTGGCGGAGGGCGGCGGTTCTGCCAGAGGCAACTGCATTTCCAGCCAGAACAGCGCACCACTGGGCGCTTCGGCATTCGCTTCGCAGCCAATCCGGCCGCCCATGCCTTCGGCGATGTGGCGGGCAATGGCCAGCCCCAGGCCAGAGCCGCCCAAGACGCCCCCGCGCTCCAACTGCACGAAATCGCCAAAAATATCCTGCCGCGCCTCGGGCGGTACGCCTGGGCCGGTGTCGCGCACTTCTATCCGCAGCGCGGCCATGCCCGCGGTTTCCCCGGCTGCTGCCAGGCTGGCGCGCAACGTCACCCGGCCGGCCTGCGGGGTGAACTTCACCGCATTGGCCAATAGGTTCAGCAGCAATTGGCGCAGGCGGGTGGGGTCGGCGGCCACCGCCGTGGGCAGGTCCGACGAGAAATCGGTCTTCAGGGCAATGCGCTTTGCCTCGGCCGCCGGGCGTACCATGGTGGCGCATCCGGTCAGCAACTCGGCCAGCACCACCGGCTGCGGCCGCAATTCCAGATGGCCGCTTTCCACCTGCGCCAGGTCCAGCACGTCATTCGCCACGGCCACCAGGTGGCGGCCGGCCATTTCCAGCGTGGCGGCCTGGGTGCGATGCGCGGCCGAGAGCATCGGGTCGCGCGCCAGGGCCTGGGCAAGGCCCAGCACGCCATTCAGCGGCGTGCGCAACTCGTGGCTCATCCGCGCCAGGAAGCGGGACTTGGCTTCGGTGGCGCGGGCGGCGGCGGCGTTGGCGGCGGCCAGGTCGCGGTTGGCCCGCTTCAACTCGGTGATGTCGGTACGAATGCCAACGGTGCCGCCATCAGGCGTGCGCCTTTCGGTCACCAGTATCCAGCGACCATCCGGCAGCAGCCTTTCCAACGGCGGGTGGTCGCCGCGATGCCAGGCCACCAGGTCGGAGATGAAGGCTTCAACGTCCTCGCCGGCCTGGGGATACTGGCCGCGGGCCACGCCGGCACGAATGATCTCCTCGAAGCTGGCGCCGGACCGGATGGCGTCGCCGGTCTTGGTATAGATCTCGTGGTAGCGCTCATTGGCCACCAGCAGCCGGTCGTCGGCATCCCACATCACGAAGCCGTCCGACATCGATTCCAGCGCGTTTTCCAGCACGGCGCGGGCGTGGGCGCGTTCGGCGTCCACCCGCTCGCGCTGGCTCAGTGCCGCGTCCAGCGCGAAGGCCAGGGCCAGCAGCAGCACGGCAATCGAGCAGGCGGCGGCGATGATGCGGTAGCGTTCCCGCAGGCGGGGCTCCTCGGTGGCCGCCAGGTCCAGCGTCGCGGTTACCAGCACGTCCCGGTACAGGGTGGCGCGCATGGCCGCGATCACCGGCGGGGCGCCGGCCACGGCGCTGACGGTATAGGCCTGGCCGTCGCTTCGGGCCTGGCTGGGGCGGGCGCCCTGGTGCTGGCCGATGCGGCTTTCATCATGCGGCAGGTGCGCCAGCAGGTGACGATCGGCGCGTTCCAGGCCCAGCGCCAGGCCGGGCATGTCTGCCACCGGGGAGAGCAGGGTGATGAGCAGCGGCACCGGCACCTCGGCCACCGCCAGCATGGTCCCGGTGCCGGCCAACTCCAGCGCACGGACGAAGAACAAAGCCCATTCCCCGGTGGCCGGGTTGCGCGCGGGGCCGGCAATGGCCACCGCGGCCTGGCCCTGAGCCAGGGCTGGCGCCAGGGCATCGGCCGGCAACGGCAGCGGGCGATTGCGCGAGGTGGGCGAGGCGCTGGCCCAGGGGGTGCCATCCGCACGCAGCAGCAACAGGTCGCGGAAGCCGAAATTCTGTTCGTCCAACTCCCGCAGCAGGCGGTTGGCGGAAGCCGGGGTGTGGCCGCCGGCGGGCGCGGTCTGCTCCAGCAGGGAAGGCAGCCCGGCCAGGGCGCTGTCCACCTGCAGGAATTGGCGGTTGATCGTCGCTTCCGCCACCTTGGCAACACGTTCCACCGCGGCGCGGTCGTCGGCTTCCACGGTGCCTTGCACGCGGTTCAGCAGCAGCTTGGTGCCGATGCCCAGCAGCACGAGCAACACCAGGGTGGTCAGCAGCACGCCGATGCGCAGCCGGGCCTGCATGGGCTATTCGCCTTCCGCCCGCACGTTCAGCCCAGGCCCCAGCGTGCTGTTCCAGCTGACCGTGCAGGGCGGGCCGCAACGCCGGATCCAGCCGGGAATCACCACCGCCCTCAGCAGCCGCTGGCGCACCGTGTCCATGGTGGGTTCCACCACCAGTTGCATGCTGCCGCGCCGCTCCGGCGGGCATTCCGCCCGGCCGGTGGCACAGGCGACGCCGGCCGCCTCGTCCCGTTCCGCCGCCTGCCAGATATCCTCCTGCAGGCGCAGCAGCCCCTCGCGCAGGCTGGCACGGATGTCGTTTGGCAGGGCGGACCAGGCGGCGCCATTGGCGGCGAAGACCGAAACCCCCCAGTTGACCGGCACGGCCGACAAATGAGTGGCCACCGCGGGCAGGCCGATCTCCACCGCGGACATCGCCCCGGTAATGGCGCATTGCACCACCCCGTCGCGCATGGCGGGAACGATTTCCGCGAAGGGGATCACCACCGGCCTGGCACCCAACTGAGTCATCAACTCCGACTGCGCCACCGATGAGGTACGAACCCGCCGCCCGGCCAGGTCGCCCAGCCCGGCAAAGGCGCCACGGCAGAGCATGACCTGAGCCGGATAGACATAGATGGCCAGCAGTTCAACGCCGTAGCGTTGCCGCAACAGGTTGGCAAGGTGCGGCCGCAGCAGGGCGACATTGCGCCGCAGCGCCGCCATGTCGGGGTTCACCAGGGGCAGGTTCAGTGCGTCGAGCTCCGGGTCGTCCGCCGCGGCCTGGCCCAGCAGCACGTTGGCATAGGCCACGACGCCCAGGCGCAGCAGCCGCAACAGGTCCGGGCCGCGAATGCCGCTGCGGTCGAACGGCGCGATCTCGGCCTGTACCCGGCCTTCGGTCAGGGCCGGGACGGTGCTGGTCCAGAACGGGACTTCATGCCGGGTGTATTGGCCAACATCTGCCAGGCCACCGATGACGCGCAGCCGAATGGCCGCTGGTTGCGCGCCGGCGTTGCCCGGCATGGCACCGAGCAGCAGCAGGACAAGGAGCAACAGAGGACGATGGAACAGTGCGATATTCTCGCTGTCGTAACGCATGCGGTGGCTCACGCGACGGAGGCAGTACTATGCAACCCCGCGTTGCGCCGCGCCACAC
This sequence comes from Acetobacteraceae bacterium, assembly GCA_947373495.1. Taxonomy (GTDB): domain Bacteria; phylum Pseudomonadota; class Alphaproteobacteria; order Acetobacterales; family Acetobacteraceae; genus CAIMOR01. The sequence goes on along the minus strand of CANBXZ010000009.1, from coordinate 22,265 downwards.
TCAATGGTGGCATTGGCCGATGCTACGAAGCGACTGACGGTGCCGAGGCCAGCAATTGGCGCAGCGCCGCCACCGCGTCCTGCGCCGCTGCCAGGGTCTGGCTGTCCACCATCGGCGGGGTGCGCCCGGCGGCCAGGGCCAGGGTACAGTCCAGTATCGCCAACATCTGCCGGCTGCTGGTGGAAATCTCGCTCGCCCAGGCCTGAACCTCGGCAGCAGGTGCGCCGGCGGTGATCAGGTCGGCGAAGCCGATCACCGGCAGCAGCGGGCTGCGCAGGGCCGAAGCCAGAATCGCCAGGGGCGGATTGGCGGCATAGCTCGCGCCGTCGTGATGTTCGTGGCTGGTCGGCATGGTTTGCAGATAGGACATTGGGGGGCTCTCGGACGGCCATGTGCCGTGCCCGGGCACTGCACGCGCCATGCCAGGAGAATGCTGCATGCTGCATTGCAACTTGCGAATCAGCGCGGGGCGAAGCCCAGTTGGCGCCAAATGGCGGCGGCGTCTGGCCCAGCCAGGAACGCCAGCAATTCGGCCGCACCGGCGTCCCCGCGGCGAGGCTGGGCAAAGGCGTAGGTGATGGGGCCATGGCTTTCCGCCGGGAAGATCAGCGCCACGCGCAACCCGGCTTCCTGGAACACGTCGGTGGCATAGGCGATGGCCAACCGGGCCTCGCCCTTGCGCACCAGGTCCAGCGCCGTGCGTGCTTCCGGCACCGGCAGCAGCCGCGGGGCCACGGCGTCCCAGGCGCCCAGGTTGGTCAACGCTTCCCGCGCGGTGCGGCCGGCCGCGGTCAGGGCCGGGTCTGGCAGGGCCAGGCGGCCGTTGCCCAGCATCTGCGGCACGTCCAGGGCCAGCGCCAGCCGGCGCAGTGCCGGCTGGTCGGCGGCGGTCACCAGCACCAGGTCGTTGCCCAGCAGGTTCTGGCGGCTGTCCGGCCGCAGCAGGCGCCGGGCTTCCAGGGCCTCCATGCGTTGCGGGTCGGCCAGGGCCAGTAGGTCGCAGGTGCCGCCTTGCTCCACCAGCCGCACCAGCGCCGCCGAGGTGTTGAATTGCAGCCTCAACCCGCGCCCCCCCTGCGCCCGCCACAACTGGTCCAGCCGTTGCAGGCCGGGCTGCAGGCCGGCGACGGCACAGACCACCAGCGGTGCCGGCGGCGCCTGGGCCCGCGCCGCGGCAGGCAGGGCCGCGAGCGCGGCTAGGAGCAGGGGGCGTCGTGTGGGCATGGCGATGCAACGACCATAGCCGCCAGTGGCCGCCGGCGTAATGGGCCAGTTGGCGCAGCTACTGGTCCAGCCGTACCCCGGTGCGGGCGACGATGTCGCGGTACAGCGCCAATTCGCGCGCCATGAAGTCGCGGGTGCCGGCGATGGTATTCGGCTCGGCCGGCGGGGCGTGGCCGACATCCAGCATGCGGGCGGTCACTGCCGGTTCGGCCAGGGTGGCCACCAAGGCGCGGTTCAACTGCGCCGCGACCTGCTGCGGCATGCCGGCCGGGGCAATGAGCATGAACCAGGCCGGCGAATCGAAGCCCTGGATACCCAGTTCCGCGATGGTGGGGATGGCGGGGAACAGCGGAAACCGCCGCGGGCCCAGCATGGCCACGCCGCGCACCATGTTTTCCTTCAGCATGGCCGCTGCGGAGGCCACCGCGGCAACGCCCAACTGAGCTTCCCCGGTGTGGATGGACTGCAGCATCAAGGCGCCCGACCGGTAGGGCACATGCACCATGTGGGTGCCCAGCAGGCGGCCCAGCAATTCCGACTGCAGATGCAGCACGCCGCCGACGCCGGAACTGGCATAGGTCAGGCTGTCGCTCGGCGCGGTGCGCATATGGGCCAAATCCGCCGCCGGGCTGCCACCAGCAAAGCCATTGGTGACGATGAGGATGCTCGGTGGCACGCTGATCAGGCCGAGATGGACGAAGTCGGTCAGCGAATCATAGCGGGTGCCGCCCGACAGCGCGCTGGACGCCACGGCGCCGGCACCCACTTCCTGCACCATGATGGTGTAGCCATCCGCCGGCTGGCGCTTCAGCCATTCCGTGGCGATGACCCCGGAGGCACCGGGGCGGTTTTCCACCACGATGCGCGCCTCGGCGCCCAGATGCGCCGGCATCCGGTCCGCCAGGATGCGGGCGGCGATGTCGGTGGAGCCGCCCGGGGAATAGCCGGTCACCATGGTGATGGGCCGGTCGGGGAAGGCTTGGGCAAGGGCTGGCAGCAGGCTGGCCAGCAGGGCGAGGGCAAGGCGGCGCATCACGGATGTATCCTCCCGATTTTGCGCCAGCAAAGCATCCCCGGCCGGCGGGCCGGTAGTGGAATCTAGGCGCCCTGCAATTCCACTTCGCCCTTGGCGCGGCGCTGGGCTTCCCGTTCGGCGTAGTTGCGGCCGGTGTATTCGGTCATGAAGTCCAGATAGGTGAAGGGCGACCACTGTGCCGGGTTCTGCGCGTCCACGCAGGTGGGCAACGGGGCCAGCACGGTGTCGTAGTCGGCATCCATGAAGAACGGGATCGCGTAGCGTTCCTGGCCGCTGCGATTGGTCACCCGGTGCGGCGTGGCCAGGAACTTCCCGTTGCTCCAGCGGTGCAGCATCATGCCGCCATTCACCTGGAAGGTACCGGCCGGGGCAGGGGCGTCCACCCAGCGGCCGTCGGGCAGCATCACCGACAGGCCTGGCACCTTGTTCTGCGCCAGGATGGTCATGAAGCTGGTGTCGGCGTGCGGTGCCAGGCCCCATTCCTGGTCGGCGGTGGTGGGGTCCTGCTGCGGGTAGTGGGTCATGCGCAGGGTGAACATCGGGTCGCGGAAGCGTTCGGTGAAGAAGTCGGCCGGCATGCCCAACGCGGTGGCATAGAGCGGCAGCAGCCGGCAGCCCAGCGCCTGCATCGCGGCGGTATAGTCGTTGATCACCTGGCGGAAGCCGGGCAGTTGCGGCCAGCGCTGCTGGTTGCGGAAGCGCCGGTCGGCCAGCACATCCGGGTGGTTGGCCGGCAGGTCGCGCTTGAAGAACACCGCCTCATTGGCGTTGGGCTTGTACACCGTGCCCAGCGCGTTCATCCGCGTGGTGGCGCCACGCATCGGCAGGTAGCCGGTGTTGTGCTGGTCGAACTCCATGGCCAGCTTGGCCGGCAGCGGCTGGGCGTGGAAGCGCTCGGCTTCCTGGAACACCGCCTGCACCAGGCTTTCCGGCACGCCGTGGTTCTTCACCGTGTAGAAGCCCACCTCGGTGAAGGCGCGGCGCAGTTGCTCGCCCAGGCGCGCCTGGGCGCCGGCTTCGCCGGCCAGCAGCGGGGCCAGGTCCAGTACGGGAATTTCGTCGGCCATCGGCAGTTCTCCTCTGGGTACGAAGCCAAGCCTATGCCGGGTTTTGCTGCGCGTGAAGCGGGCAGCGGCAACCGTGATGCCGGCCGCGCAGGCAGCCTGCCCAGCCAGGGGGCGTGTTTTCCCATCGCCAGGGCTTGCGCCCCCTTGCCGCCAGCCGCCACACTTCGCCACAGACGCTGGGGGAGACCGGTCATGCGCCTGTTCGCCACATTGCTTGCCGCATTGATGCTGTTCGCCACACCGCAGGCCGGGGCCCAGCAGCGCCCCCTTGTGTGGGGTGACACGCTGCCCGCGACGCTGGACATGCACGCGGTATTCGACGTGCCGAGCCAGTTCGTGCTGCTGAACGCCTATGATGGCCTCTATCGGTACCAGGGCAACGACCTGGTGCCCTGGGCGGCGGAAAGCCACACCGTCTCGGCCGATGGCCTGACCTGGGAATTCAAGCTTCGCCCCGGCATTCGCTTCCACGATGGCAGCACGATGACCGCGGCCGACGTGGTCTACAGCTTCCAACGCCTGCTGGCGCTGAAGCGTGCCCCGGCCGCGGCCTTCACCCCGGTGCTGACGCCCGAGAACGTCACCGCGGTGGATGAGCGCACGGTTCGCTTCGTGCTCAGCCAGTCCTATGGGCCGTTCCTGGCGGCCATGCCGATTGTCGCCATCCTCAATCCGCGCGTAATCGCGCCGCATGTGAAGAACAACGACTGGGGCGCCGAATGGATGGCGGCGAATGACGCCGGCTCCGGCGCATATGTGGTCAACCCGGCCAACTACCAGGCCCGCGTCAGCCTGGACATGGCCCGCTTCCCCGACCACTTCATGGGTTGGGCGCACAACCCGCGCGCCATCGACCAGGTGCGCAGCCGCCCGGTGATGGAAACCAGCACCCGGGTGCTGTCCCTGATGCGCGGCGAACTGGATAGCACCGACAGCTACCTGCCGACCGACCAGGTGGAGCGGGTGGACCGCAACCCCCGCACCCGCGTGGCGCAGGACCAGTCCATGCGCGTCTTCCTGTTGCGGATGAACAATCGCAAGGCGCCGTTCGACAACCTGGATGTGCGGCTCTGCTTCGCCCATGCCTTCAACTACGAAGGCTTCAACAACATCATCCTGAAGGGCCTGGTGGTGCGCAATGCCGGGCCCAACCCGAACAACCTTTGGGGCAACCCGGCGGGGATGGAGCCCTACAAGTTCGACCTGGCGCTGGCCCGCCAGCATTGCGACCGCGCCCGTGCCGCCGGCGCCCCGCTGGGCCGCGACATCGAGATCCATGTGCAGACCGAGCTGGAACAGACCGTGCAGGCCGCGCAGATGTTCCAGGCCGACCTGCGCCGCGTGGGCGTGAACCTGAAGATCGTGCCGAATACCTTCGCCGGCATCGTCACCGCCACGGCGGCGGCCAATACCACGCCGGACATGTGGGTTCACTGGGTCAGCGCCTACTTCATCGACCCGGAGAACTGGGTTGGCCAGATGTACGACAGCCGCTTCCACGGCACCTGGAAGGCCAGCAGCTGGTACAGCAACGCGGAAGTGGACAGCCTGCTGACCCGCGCCCGCACCAGCGTGGTGCAGGCCGAACGGCAGGAGTTGTATGCCGCTGCCACCACCATCATCTTCCGCGAAAGCCCGGATATCTGGGTGTACAACACGGTCAATCTGCGTGGCCTCAGCCGGCGGGTGCAGGGCTACAGCTTCTCCCCGGTTGGCAGCGGCGGTGAATTGCGGCTGATGTCGCTCAGCGAGTAGCGGCGTGGCTCGCTATGTTCTGCGACGCATCCTGCTGGCGCTGCCGGCGCTGCTGGGGCTGGTGTTGCTGACCTTCGTGCTGGTGCGGGTGGTGCCGGCTGACCCGGCGGCGATGCTGGCCGGGGATGCCGCCACCCCGGCGCAGATCGCGGAGATCCGGGCCCGCTACGGCCTGGACCAGCCGTTGTGGCAGCAGGCGGTCACGCATGTGCGGCAGGTGCTGACCGGCGACCTCGGCAGTTCCATCTTCTCCGGCCGGCCGGTGGTGGAGGAGATCGGCTTCCGCCTGCCGGCCACGTTGGAACTCACCTTCGTGGCGTTGTTGCTTTCCGTGGTGCTGGGCGTGCCGCTGGGCCTGTTGGCGGCGCTGGACCACAATGGGCCCGTCGACCAGATCGTGCGGCTGCTTTCCGTCGGTGGCCTCGCCATCGCCGGCTTCTGGCTGGCCATCATGCTGCAACTGGTGTTCAGCATGGAACTGGACCTGCTGCCGCTGCGCGGCCGCATGGATGTGGCGCTCGGCAATCCGCCACGGTTTTCCGGACTGTTCCTGCTGGACAGCCTGCTGGCCGGCCGCTTCGACATGGCCGGCAATGCGCTGAAGCACCTGGTGTTGCCCGCGGTCACGCTGTGCCTGCCCGGGCTGGCCAGCATCGCCCGCTTCACCCGTTCCGGCGTGCTGGAGACCTTGCAGAAGGACTTCGTGCTCTATGCCCGTGCCGCCGGCTACAGCCCGTTCCGGCTGGCCACGATCTACGTGCTGCGCAACGCGGTCACGGTCACCGTCACCCAGGTGGGCCTGCTGTTCGGGGCGCTGATCTCCGGCGCCGTGGCGGTGGAGGCGATTTTCGATTGGCCGGGCCTCGGCACCTATGCGGTGCAGGCGATACTGGCTGCGGACTACAAGGCGCTGCTGGCGGTGACGCTGGTGGTGGGGGTGGTCTATGCGGTGGTGAATGTGCTGGTGGACGTGGTGCAGGCCCTGGTTGACCCGCGCGTGGCGGAGCAACTGAAGTGAGGCGGTTGCTGCGCGACCCGGTGGCCACCCTTGGCCTGCTGCTGGTGCTGTTCGCCGTGGTGGTGGCGGCCTTCGCCCCCTGGCTGGCGCCCTACCCGGAAGACGCCTTCGAGAGCCACCTGCTGCAACGCCTGCAACCACCAAGCCGGGAGTTCCTGTTCGGCACGGATTATCTCGGCCGGGACATCTTCTCCCGGGTCATCCTGGGCACGCGCAATGCGCTGGCGGTGGCGGTTTCGGTGGTGGTCGCCTCCATGCTCATCGGCGTGCCGATGGGGCTGGTGGCCGGCTGGCGGGACAACTGGGTTTCGGATGTGCTGATGCGCATCACCGACATCTTCCTGGCCGTGCCGCAGCTGATCCTGGCGTTGGCGCTGGGGCAGTTGATGTCACCGGGGCTGACCACGGCGATGGCGGCGTTGTCGCTGACCTATTGGCCGTTCTTCACCCGCACGGTCTATGCCGAAACCCGGCGGCTGCGTGGCGCGCTGTTCGTGGATGCGCTGGCCGGCCTCGGTGCCAGCCCGTCGCGCATCCTGCTGCTGCATGTGTTGCCGAATGCGGCGCCGGCCATTCTGGTGCGCGCCACCATCGGCATGGGCTTCACCATCCTCACCGCCGCCATCCTGGGCTTCCTGGGTGTCGGCGCCGCGCCGCCCAGCCCGGACTGGGGCCTGGCGGTAGCCGAGGCGCGGCAGCACCTGCCGGAAAGCTGGTGGTTCGCCACCTTCCCGGGACTTGCCATTCTGCTGTTGGTCCTGGGTTTCAACCTGCTGGGAGACGGCCTGCGCGACGTGGCCGACCCACGGCTCAGGCGGTCCCGCAGATGAGCGACATGCTGGCCGATTCGCCCGAAGCCGCGCCGAGCCTGCTGAGCGTGCGCGACCTGGCGGTGCATATCCGCACCGATGGCGGCCTGGCGCGCATTCTGGATGGGGTCTCGTTCGACCTGCCGCCCGGCGGCACGCTGGGCATCGTGGGGGAGAGCGGATGCGGCAAGTCCACCCTGCTGCGTGCCATCCTTGGCATCCTGCCCAAGGGCGCGCGGGTGCCGCAGGGCCAGGTGCTGTTCCAGGGGCAGGATATCCTGCGGGCGCCGGTGCGCGGCCGTATCGGCTTCATCCCGCAGGACCCTTATCTCTCGCTGAATCCGGTGTTTCGCGCTGGCGACCAGTTGCTGGAAGGCATGCGCCGCCACGCGTCGGGCAGCCGGGATGAGCATCGGCGCAAGCTGGTCAGCCTGTTCCAGGCGGTGCAACTGCCAGAGCCGGAGAACGCGTTGGACAAGTACCCGCACCAGTTCAGCGGCGGCCAACGGCAACGCCTGCTGATCGCCGCCGCGCTGGCCTGCGACCCGGACCTGGTGGTGGCTGATGAACCGACCACGGCGCTGGACGTGACGACGCAGCTGGAGATTCTTGCCCTGCTGCGCGGGCTGACAGCGGAACGCGGCATGGGCCTGCTGTTCGTCACCCATGATTTCGGCGTGCTGTCCGCGGTGTGTGAGGATGTGGCCGTGCTCTATGCCGGGCGGGTGGCCGACTGGGGCCCTACCGGCAATGTGCTGGCCGACCCGCGCCACCCCTATACCCGCATGCTGCTGGCCTGCCACCCGGACCGGGCGACCGACCTGGTGGGCATTCCCGGCACCGTGCCGGCGGCCACGGCGCAGCCGCCGGGCTGCCGCTTCCATCCGCGTTGTCCCATCGCGCGGCCGGTGTGTTCGCAGGCGGTGCCGGAACCGCTGCGCATCTTCGACGGCAGCCGCGTGGCCTGCCCCTTTCACGCCGACCCGCTGCCGGAGGTAGCCCTTGGCTGAACTGATCGCTGCCCGCGACCTGGTGGTGGAACTGGGGGCGGAACGGGGCCTGCTGAAGCGCCGCGCCGGGGTGCGCGCGGTGGATGGCGTGTCGCTCAGCGTTGCCGCCGGGGAGACCTTTGGCGTCGTCGGCGAAAGTGGCTGTGGCAAGACCACGCTGGCCCGCACGCTGCTGGGGCTGCAACGCGAAAGCGGTGGTGAGATCCGGCTGGAAGGCGCGCTGGTTTCCGGCGCCTCGCCGGCCCAGGCCCGCCGCCAGCGCGCCGCGGTGCAGTATGTCCACCAGGACCCGGGCGCGGCGTTGGATCCCTGGTGGCGCGTCGGCGCCACGCTGGCCGAGGGGCTGCGTATCCAGGGCACCACGGACCGGGCCGAGGCCACGGTGCGCATCGCGGAGATCCTGCGCGCCGTGGGCCTGGACCCGGCCTTGGGAGACCGCTACCCGCATGAGCTTTCCGGCGGCCAGCAACGCCGCATCGGCCTGGCGCGCATTCTGCTGCTGCGCCCGAAGCTGGTGATCCTGGACGAACCAACCGCCGGGCTGGACCTTTCGGTGCAGGCGGCGGTGCTGCGGCTGCTGCGCGACCTGCGCGACCGCTTCGGCCTGACCTACCTGTTCATCAGCCACGATCTTTCGGTGGTGCGTCGGGTGTGCGACCAGGTGGCGGTGATGTATCTGGGCCGCATCGTGGAGCAGGCGCCAACGGCGGAACTGTTCGCCCAGCCGCGCCACCCCTATACCCGGGCGCTGCTGGCCGCGGCTCCGCGGCTGGGAGCCCAGGCCAGCGTGCCGGGGTTGCGCGGTGACCCGCCCAGCCTGCGCGCCATTCCCTCCGGCTGCCGCTTCCACCCCCGTTGCCCGCTGGCCGATGCCATCTGCGCTGCGGAGGAGCCCACGAAGCAGTCGGTGGCCGCGGGCCACGACGTTTGCTGCCACCATTGGCGAGATGCCGCATGACCTGCGACCCGGTGACACTGGAGATTATCCGTGGTGCCGCCCGCGCGGCACAGGCGGAGATGGAGGCGCTGCTGGAACGCACCGCCATGTCGGCCTTCATTCGCGAGAAGAAGGATTTCTACACCGCGATTTTCGACGCCGATGGCGCCATGGCGGTCGGCTCCGACCTGCCGATCTTCGGCGACATCGTTGGCCCCGTGGCGCAGCACTTTCCGCTGGAGACGATGCGCCCCGGCGACCTGTATTGGTACAATGACTGCTACGGCTCACGCGGTGCGGTGTCGCATTCGAACGACCAGGTGTTCCTGGCGCCGGTCTTTCTCGGCGAGGTTCGCGTTGGCTTTGTCATGGGCTGGGCGCATTTCTCGGATATCGGTGGGCTGCGGCCTGGGTCGTTGAGCCCGGATGCCAGCGACCATTTCCAGGAAGGCATCATCATTCCGCCGGTGCGGTTGCAGCGCGCCAACGGGACGGAGATCGAGACGAATATCGACCTGTTGCGCGCCTTCTGGCGCAACAGCCGCTTCCCCAATCAGTCCCAGGGCGACACGCGGGCGCTGATGGCCGCGGTGCGGCTGGGAGAAAAGCGGGTGGAGGAAATCGCCGCCCGCTTCGGGGGCGCGGTATTGGCCGACGCCCTGGCCCAACTGCTGGCGCGAACGGAAGCAACGGTTCGCGCCAAGCTATGCGCCGCCTTCCCGGTGGGCACCACCTGCTTCAATGATGCCATCGACAGCGATGGCCACGGCAACGGCCCCTTCGTGCTGCGCCTGGCACTGACCCGCACGGCGGAAGACCGCTTCATCCTTGATGCCACGGGCACGGACGACCAGGCCCCCGGCCCGGTTAACCTGCTGATGCACCCCGATGTGCCTGGCATGGCGCTGGGCCTGTACTTCCTGCAAGGCGAACCCGGCCAGGTGCTGAATGCCGGCGGGCCGCGCGCGATCGACGAGGTAAGGCTGCGCGAAGGCAGCCTGCTGTGGCCCAGGTCGCCGGCGCCGCTCGGCCTGCGTGGGTTGACGATGATGCGCCTGCTGGCGGCACTGCACGGTCTGGTGGCCGTGGCGCGTGGTGGCAACGCACCGGCTGCGCACAGTGCCTACGTCATTCTGGCGATGCGCGGTGAACATGGGGGCAAGCGCTTCCTGATGACCGATGGCGTGGGCGTGGGCTATGGCGCCAGGCCCTTCGCCGATGGCACCGATGCGGTCTATTTCGTCGCGCAGGAAAACTACCCGGTGGAGTTCATGGAGTTGGGCTACCCGGTGCGGATCCGCGAATACGCCATGCATCTGGACAGCGGCGGGGCTGGGCGCTTCCGCGGTGGCTGCGGCGTGGTGCGGGAATACGAGGTGCTGGCCGAAGCTGCACAGATGGCGGTACGGATCGACAGTGTGCAGAACCCGCCCTGGGGGGTAGCCGGCGGCATGAATGGCGGTTCTGGCCGCTGCGTGCTGAACCCGGGCACGCCGGGTGAACGGCTGCTGCCACCGCTTTCGGACGGCACGGTGCTGAAGCGCGGCGACGTGGTGCGATTGCAGACCGGCGGTGGCGGCGGCTGGGGCCACCCCTTCGACCGCGCCCCTGAACTGGTGCTGGCCGACGTGCTGGGCGGCTTCACCAGCGAGGCCGCGGCAGCGCGGGACTATGGCGTGGTGGTCCGCGCCGGTGGCGTGGACCTGGCTGCCACCACCCTGTTGCGGGCGCGGCGCCCGGAAGCCGGGCTGTTCCATCGCAAGGGGTACCGTGATGCAGTCGCGTGAACAACGCGCGGACGTGGCGCGTGAACAACGCGCGGACGTGGCTCGGGACCTGCTCGTAGCTGTCGATATCGGCGGTACCTTCACCGATATCACCTTGCAGAATACCGCGACTGGCGAAGCCTGGACCGCCAAAACCCCCAGCACGCCGGGCGACCCTTCCGAGGCGTTCATCACTGGCGTGACCTTGGCGCTGGCCCAGGCTGGATGCAGTGCGGCCGAAGTGGGCCGTGTGCTGCACGGCACCACCGTGGCCACCAACCTGATCCTCGAAGGCAAGACCGCGCCCACTGCGATGCTGACCACGCATGGCTTCCGCCATGTGCTGGAGATTGGCCGCGCCGACCTGCCGCGCCGCGACAACCTGTGGAGTTGGGTAAAGCCGAAACGCCCGGTGCCGCCGGCCTGGGTGCATGAAATTCCTGGCCGCATCGGCGCGGATGGCGCCGAATTGGTGCCGCTCGACGAAGCAGCGGTGCGGGCTGCGGCACGGGCGGCCGTGGCCGCGGGCGCCAAGGCCCTGGCCATCTGCTTCCTGCACAGTTTCACCAGCCCAGCGCATGAGCGTCGCGCCAAGGCCATTGTGCAGCAGGTGGCGCCCGAGCTGGCGGTCACCGCTTCCTGCGACGTGCTGCCGGTGGTGCGTGAATATGAACGCAGCATGGCCACGGTGCTGAATGCAGCGGTGATGCCGGCTGTCACCACCTATGTGCAACGGCTGGAGGAGCGGTTGGACTCGGCTGGCGTTGCCGCCCCGCTGCTGCTGATGAAATCCAATGGTGGCGTGGCCGGTGCCGCAGCCATTCGCCAGGCGCCGGCGCAGACCGCGCTTTCCGGCCCCGCCGCGGGTGTGGTGGGCGCCGTGGCCATGGCGCGCGCGGCTGGCGTGCCGGACATCATCACCGTGGATATCGGCGGCACCAGCGCGGACATCTGCTGCATTGCCGGCGGCGAGATTGGCCTGACCCAGACCGGGCGGGTTGGCCCCTGGCCGTTGCCGCTGCCGATGCTGGATATGGTGACGATCGGGGCAGGTGGTGGCTCCATCGCCCGCATCGCCAACGGCGCGCTGACCGTTGGCCCGCAGAGCGCCGGCGCTGAACCTGGCCCGGCCTGCTATGGCCGGGGTGGCGAGGAACCCACGGTTACCGATGCGCACCTGGTGCTGGGCCACCTGACCACCAGCCTGCTGGGCGGCCGCATGGCGCTGGATCCTTCGCGAGCAGCCGCCGCGGTTCAGCGCATCGCTACGCCGCTGGGGCTTTCGCTCGAAGCCGCGGCGCGCGGCATCCTGGCCATTGCCGACAACAACATGGTCGGTGCCATTCGCGTGGTCAGCGTGGAGCGCGGCCACGACCCGCGTGGCTTCGCCCTGGTGCCCTTTGGTGGCGCCGGGCCGCTGCATGGCTGCGCATTGGCCGAATTGCTGGGCATGACGCGGGTGTTGGTGCCGCCCTCACCCGGGGTGTTGTGCGCGCAGGGCCTGTTGGCGGCGGATTTGAAGGCCGAGTTCAGTCGCACCATCGCCCTGCCGCTGGAACGGGCAAAACCGGCTGGGCTTGAGGCTGCCTTCGCCACCTTGGCGGCTGAAGCCGAAGCCTGGTTCAGCGCGGAGGCGGTACCGTCGGCAGATCGCAGCAGCCATCGCATGGCCCTGATGCGCTATGAGGAACAGGGCCACGAGTTGGCCGTGCCCTTCACTGCGGACCATGCTGCCCTGGCCGCCGCCTTCGCCGCCGCGCACCAGGCGCTGTATGGCTTCACCTTGGAAGGCGTGGGCATGGAGATCGTGACCTTGCGCCTGGAGGCGGTTGGCCACCTGCCTGCGCCGGCCATGCCGCTGCCTGGCGCCGGAGATCCGGCGACGGCGCAAATCGGCGCGCAAGCCATGCTGTTGCCGGGCGGCGCGTCAGAGGCGCCGATCTATCAGCGCGGCTTGCTGGGGGCCGGCACGCGGCTGGCCGGCCCGGCCATTCTGGTGCAGTTGGACGCCACCACGCTGCTGCCGCCGGGCTGGAGCGCCGAGGTGCTGCCCTCCGGTGCCCTGCTGCTGACGCGCTGAAGTGGCCCGTCCCTAGAGCGTGGTCGGCGCTGACTACGCTCTAGGTTATTGATTTTTCGTGTGATTCACGCCTTTCGGTGATTCTACCTCAGGCGATCACGCTCTAAACCGTCAGCAGCTTTCGCACGGCTTCGTTGTCCAGGCTGTCCACCGGGCCGCCCAGCGCCACTTCGCCGCGTACCATCACCGCGATGCGGTCGGCCAATTCGCGGGCGAATTCGAAGTACTGTTCCACCAGCACCACGGCCATGCCCCGTTCCTTCGCCAGCAGCCGGATGACGCGGGCAATGTCCTTGATGACATTGGGCTGAATGCCTTCGGTCGGTTCATCAAGGATCAGCAGGCGAGGGCGGGCGGTCAGCGCCCGGCCAATGGCAAGCTGTTGCTGTTGGCCACCCGAAAGGTCACCACCACGCCGGCCGAGGAACTGCTTGAGGATCGGGAACAGCTCGAAGATCTCGTCCGGCACCTTGCTGCCGCGCGGGGCCGCGGCAAGGGCGGTTTCCAGGTTTTCCTGCACGGTCAGGAAGGGGAAGATCTCCCGCCCCTGCGGCACGTAGCCAATGCCGGCGCGGGCGCGTTCGGACGCGGCAAGGCTGGAAACGTCCTTGCCTTCCCACATGATCCGCCCGCCACGGATGCGTTCCAGCCCAACGATGGAGCGCATGAGCGAGGATTTCCCCACGCCGTTGCGACCCAGCACGCAGGTGATGGAACCGGGGTCGGCTTCCAGCGAAACGCCGCGCAGGCAGATGCTTTCGCCGTAGGAAAGGTCGATGGTTTCAACGCGCAGCATGTCTCAGCGCCCCAGATAAACTTCAATGACGCGCGGGTCGTGCTGCACCTGGTCGATGGTGCCTTCGCTCAGCACGCTGCCCTCGCACATCACGGTCACCTTGCAGTCCAGGGCGCGGACGAATTCCAGGTCGTGCTCCACCACCACCACGCTGCGGGTGCCGGCGATGCGACGCAGCAGGGCGGCGGTGTGTTCGGTTTCCTGGTCGGTCATGCCGGCCACCGGTTCGTCCACCAGCAGCAACTCGGGGTCCTGCATCAGCAGCATGCCAATCTCCAGCCATTGCCGCTGGCCGTGGCTGAGGATGGCGGCGCGGTCCTGCGCCCGGGCGGTCAGGCCGATTTCCTCCAATGTCTCCTCGATGCGCCGGCGCGCTTCGCCGGCCAACACCCAGCGCAGGCAGGCCATCGGGCCGCGCGGCGCCTTCAGCGCCAGTTCCAGGTTTTCAAACACCGTCAACGCGTCGAACACCGTGGGCTTCTGGAACTTGCGGCCAATGCCCATGGTGGCGATGGCGGCTTCGTCCAGCAGTGTCAGGTCGGTGTCGCGGAACTTAACCGTGCCGCCGGTGGGGCGGGTCTTGCCGGTGATGACGTCCATCATCGTGGTCTTGCCGGCGCCGTTGGGGCCGATGATGGCGCGTAGCTCGCCCTGGTCCACGAAGAGGGAGAGGTTGTTCAACGCTCGGAAGCCGTCGAACACCACGGAGACATCGTCCAGGTACAGGATCGTGTGGCTGGTCATTTCTGCACCTTTCGGCTGAATAGCCCCACCAGGCCACGCGGCAGGAACAGCGTAACCGCCACGAACAGGCCGCCCAGGGCGAACAGCCACAGGTCGGGCGCCGCGGTGGTGAGCCAGGTCTTCAGCGCATTGACGGAAAAGGCACCCAGCACCGCGCCAATCAGCGTGCCGCGGCCACCGACCGCCACCCAGATCACCGCCTCGATGCTGTTGCCGGGGCTGAACTCACCCGGGTTGATGATGCCGACCTGCGGCACGTAGAGCGCCCCGGCCAGCCCGGCCAGCACGGCCGAGAGCACGAAGACGAACAGCTTCACCTGCGTGGTGCTGTAGCCGAGGAAGCGGACGCGACTTTCGGCATCGCGGATCGCCAGCAGCACGCGGCCCAGTTTGCTGATGGAGACGCGCTGGCACACCCAGTAACTGCCGACCAGCGCGACGAGCGAGGCGTAGAACAACATGGCACGGGCCAGCGGCGTGTTCAGCGCCATGCCCAGCAACTCCTTGAAGTCGGTGAAGCCGTTGTTGCCGCCAAATCCCATGTCGTTGCGGAAGAAGGCCAGCATCAGCGCGTAGGTCAGCGCCTGGGTGAGGATGCTGAGGTAGACGCCGGTGATGCGGCTGCGGAACGCCAGGTAGCCGACGATCAGCGCCAGCAAGCCGGGAATGAACAGCGCCATCAGGAAGGCGTAGGGGAAGAAGTTGAAGCCCAGCCAGTACCAGGGCAGTTCCTGGTAGCCGAGGAACACCATGAAGTCCGGCAGTACCGGGTGGCCATAGGCGCCACGCGGACCGATCAGCCGCATCAGGTGCATGCCCATGGCGTAGCCGCCCAGCGCGAAGAAGGCGCCATGGCCAAGCGACAGAATGCCGGTGTAGCCCCAGGCCAGGTCGATGGCCAAGGCGAGGATGGCGTAGGTGATCCATTTGCCGGTGACGCTGACGATGAAGTCGCCGACATGCAGCGCCGAGCTTTCCGGCAACTGGTTCAGCAGCGGGATCAGCGCCAGCGCCAGCACGGCGCCCCACAGCACTAGGCGCAGCGTCACGCGCGGCGTGGCGGGAAGGGTTACGGTTGTCGCGCTCATGCTTCGGCCGCCCGTCCCTTGAGAGCAAACATCCCGCGCGGCCTGCGCTGGATGAACAACATGATGCCTACCAGCACCACCACCTTGGCCAGCACCGCGCCGGCATAGGGCTCCATCGCCTTGTTCACCACGCCCAGCATCAAGGCGCCCACGAGCGTGCCCGCCAGGGAGCCAACGCCGCCGAATACCACCACCATGAAGCTGTCGATGATGTAGCCGGTGCCGAGATTGGGGGAGACGTTGTCGATTTGGCTCAACGCCACGCCGGCCATGCCGGCGATGCCGGAGCCGAAGGCGAAGGTCAGGGCATCCACGCGGCCGGTGCGGATGCCCATGGTGGCGGCGATGCGGCGGTTCTGCACCACGGCACGCATTTCCAGCCCGAAGCGGGTGTAGCGGATGGCGGCCACCACCAGGCCCAGCACCAACAGGCCGAAGACGATGATCCATACCCGGTTCTGCGTCAGTTGCAGGCCGCCGGGCAGCGTCATCACGCCCTGCATCCAGGCCGGCGAGGTCACTTCGCGGTTCTGCGCGCCGAAGATCAACCGCACCGCTTGTTGCAGGATCATGCCGACGCCGAAGGTCATCAGCAGTGTCTCAAGCGGTCGGCCGTAGAGGTAGCGGATCAAGCCGCGTTCCAGCACTGCGCCGACGGCGGCGGCCAGCAGGAAGGCGGCGGGAATGGCCAGGGGCAGCGCCACCGGCGCCAGGAAGGTACCGCGGCAGGCTTCCTGCACCATGTAGGTGGCATAGGCGCCCAGCATCACCATTTCGCCATGCGCCATGTTGATGACGCCCATGACGCCGAAGGTCACCGCCAGGCCCAGCGCCGCCAGCAGCAGCACGGAACCGAGCGACAGGCCCTGGAACAGGGTCTCGACGACCTGGCGCACGCGCAGGCGGCCTTCGATCTTGGCCACCGCGGCGTCGATCTGCCGGGCCAGGTCGGGCACTTGCGCCTTGGTTTCCAGCAGCAGGGCGCGGGCGTTCTGGTCGGTCACCTCGGCCAGGGCGGCAACACCCTGCAGGCGTACGGCATTGTCGGGCGAAGCGAGGCGGGAGGCGGCCAGCGACAGTTCAAGCTGGGTGCGGATGGCTGGCACCGTTTCCCGTGACAGGGCGGTTTCCAGCGGGCGGATATTGTCGGCGCTGCGACTGCGGAACACCGCCTCTGCCGCCTTCAGGCGTTCGTCGGGGTCGGTGGAGAGGATTTGCAGAGAGCCGAGCGCTCCTCGCAGCGCACCGCGGACGCGATTGTTCACGCGCACGGCTTCGGCCGTGCCGGCCTCGGTGGCGCTGCCGCCCAGCACTTCCGTGGTGCCGGCGGCGGTCTGGATCAGCAGGGTGCCGTCTTCGCGCTTCAGCAGGCGGCCATCCTGCAGCGCCTGCAGCAGCGGCAGCGCCCGCGGGTCGGCCGAGGTGCCCAGCTTTTCAACTGCTTCGGCGATTTGGCCGAAGCTGCCGGCCAGGCCAGGCAGGGCGGTGGTGAAGGCGTCCTGGGCCCGCGCCGGCGCGAAGGCCAGGCAGCAGAGCAGCAGGAACGGCAGAAATCCGGATAGGTGGCGCTTCATTGGTCTTCTTGGCGCTTGGGGAAGGGCGCAGGCAAGCAAGCGGCGCCGGGGTTGCCGGCGCCGCCCAGAACGAACCGCTTAGCGGCGGCGGTTCGCGTTTTCGGGGATGTAGGGGCTCCAGTTCTCGGCCGCGACCACGGCCGGGGTCTTGTAGACGATGTTGAACTGGCCGTTGGCCTGCACTTCACCGATCATCACCGGCTTCGACAGGTGGTGGTTCGGCAGCATCTCCTCGATATAGCCAGACGGAGCGGCGACCTTCTGGCCGATAACGGCCGCACGGACGTCGTCCACCTTGGTGGAACCGGCCTTCTGCACCGCCTGTGCCCACATCTTGAAGCCGGTGTAGGTGGCTTCCATCGGGTCATTGGTGACGCGGCGCGGGTTCTTGATATAGGCCTGCCACATCGCCAGGAACTGGTCGTTCACCTGGCTCTTCACACTCATGAAGTAGTTCCACGCGGCCAGGTGGCCGACGAGCGGGCGGGTGTCGATGCCGGCCAGTTCTTCCTCACCAACCGAGAAAGCGACGCAGGGAATGTCTTCCGCCTTGATGCCCTGGTTGCCCAGTTCCCGGTAGAACGGAACGTTGGCATCGCCGTTGATGGTGCTGACGATGGCGGTCTTCTTGCCGGCGGACGCGAAGCGCTTCACCTGGCTGACAATGCCCTGCCAGTCACTGTGACCGAACGGGGTGTATTCCTCCATGATGTCGTCGGCGGTGAAGCCCTTGGACAGCAGGTAGTTGCGCAGGATGCGGTTGGTGGTGCGCGGGTAGACATAGTCGGTGCCCAGCAGCGCGATGCGCTTGGCGTTGCCGCCATCGGCACCCAGCAGGTAGTCCAGCGCCGGGATGGCCTGCTGGTTCGGCGCGGCGCCGGTGTAGAAGATGTTGCGGCTCTGCTCCTCGCCTTCGTACTGCACCGGGTAGAACAGCAGGCCGTTCAGTTCCTCGAACACCGGCAGCACGGACTTGCGGGACACCGAGGTCCAGCAGCCGAAGGTGACATCCACCTTGGCCACCTGCAGCAGTTCGCGCGCCTTTTCGGCGAAGAGCGGCCAGTTGGAGGCAGGGTCGACAACCACGGCCTCAACCCGGCGACCAAGCAGGCCGCCCTTGCTGTTGAGGTCCTGGACCATCATCAGCACGGTGTCGCGCAGCGCGGTTTCGCTGATGGCCATGGTGCCGGAGAGCGAGTGCAGCACGCCCACCTTGATCGGGGCGCCCTGGGCGAAGGAAGGACGGATCGCCGGCATGGCGAGCGCGGCACCCAGGCCGGCGATGGCGCCGCGACGGGTGAGGGTGAAGTTGGTCATGCGAAGCCTTTCTTGGCTGGCTTTGTTCTGGCTGAAACCGCTTGAGGCGCTTCATCCACAATTGCCAATGCGAGTGGCGTGCCACGGGCTGGATGACCGGGTTACTGGCGTTTCCGTGATGACCTGAGAACGCAGTTGGCGACTAAATAGGCATCGCATAAAAAACAGGCACTATTTGGATCAATTTCAGGGCGAGTTGGTATTCGTTGCGGAGGGACGATTGACCAGCCATAGGCCCGCAGCCACCAGAGCCATGGCCACCACCAACAGCGACCCAACAGCTTCCCCCAGCAGCACGACCCCTGCGAGCACGCCAAAGATCGGGGTGAGAAAGCTGAAGGCGGAAAGCCGCGAGGCCGAATAACGCCCCACCAACCAGAACCAGGCAGTATAGCTGGCGAAGGCAACGCCAATGGCCTGATAGGCAAAGGCCAGCATCACGGTTGGCGTCAGCGTCAGGCGCCAACTCTCCCCCAGCAGCGGGGAGGCCGCCAGCAGCAGCAGCGCCGAGACCACCAACTGGTATTGCAGTACCAGCGCCGGAGCGGCGCGACGCAATGCGCTGGCCTTTACCAGCACCGTGGTGGCACCCCAGAACAGCCCCGCGCCCAGCAGCAACAGGTCTCCCATCCAACTGGAGGCGCCTTGGGCCTTGTCGCCGAAGGCGAGCAGCAAGCCGGAGAAAGCCAGTACCAGGCCGGCCAACCGCGCGGGGGTAAGCTTGTCATCCGGAAGCAGCCAATGCGCGCCAGCGGCGACAAAGAAGGGAGCGCCATACAGGAACAGTACCGCCCGGGCCGCGGAGGTGTGCTGCAACCCGATGAAGATCATCAGGAATTCCAGCCCGAACAGCAGCCCGGCCGTCAGTCCGGGCCAGAATGCCTCGCCACGCCAGCCGGCCAGCGAAATGCCCCGCCAGCGGCACCACAGCGCAACCAGTGCTGCCGCCACCAGGCTGCGCACACCGGCCTGCAACACCGGCGGAATGCCGGCATTGCCCAGCTTCACCGCCACCATGTTCAGCCCCCAGGCCAGGCAGAGTATCAGCATGGTGGCCACGGCTACTGGCGGCAAAGGACCGGATTCGGCGGCAGCAGAGGGTTTTCCCATGCCGCCACCCTGCGGTTGAACCTCGCCGCGGTCCAGCCGGGTTGACGCCGTCGTCACGCCGCCGCACAGCCGGCGGGTAACCACCCCTCGATGGAGCGCCGCCATGGCCCTCAAAGCCGCTGTCGTGCCGGTCACGCCTTTCCAGCAGAACTGCACCATCCTGTGGGATGACAGCACCATGGAGGCCGTGGTGGTGGACCCGGGTGGCGACGTGGCGCACATCGCCCGGACGCTGGAGCACCTGAAGGTTCGGCTGGTTACCATTCTGCTGACCCATGGCCATATGGACCACGCTGGTGGTGCCGACGAACTGCGCGAAATGACCGGCGCCCCGGTGGTGGGGCCAGATGAGCGCGACGCCTTCCTGCTTGAGGGCCTGGCTGCGCAGGGAGCCAAGTACGGGATCGAAGGGGCGCGCGCCGTGCGGCCGGACCGTTGGCTCACTGAGGGCGAAACGGTGCGGATCGGCCAGGAGGATTTCCTGGTGCTCCACTGCCCTGGCCATACGCCGGGCCATGTGGTCTTCGTCAATACCGGCATGCGGGTGGCCCTGGTGGGGGATGTGTTGTTCCGCGGCTCCGTTGGCCGCACCGATTTCCCTTATGGTGACGGCGCGGCGCTGATCGAGGCCATCATCACCAAGCTGCTGCCGCTGGGCGATGACATCAGCTTCCTGTGCGGGCATGGTCCGGGCGGCACTTTTGGCGTGGAGCGCCAAACCAATCCTTTCCTGCGGAGCTAGGTCGCTTTTTCCCCGGCGTAACCTCGACAGGGGGTTTGTGTTGCCGGCACACTGATGCAACGCCCGGTGGAAAACCCGCACCCGTGATCTTCGCCAGTTTCGAGTTCCTGTTCCTGTTCCTGCCGCTGTTCTTCGCGGTGTACTACCTGACTCCGTTCCGCTATCGGAATTGGCCGGTGCTGCTGTTGTCCTGGGGTTTCTACGCTTGGTGGCGGGTGGACTTCCTGGCGCTGCTGGCGGCGGTGACGGTGTTCACCTACGCCACCGTCATGGCGATGGACCGGGTGGGGCCGAAGACCCGCAACGGTACCCGGCTGCTGACGGTTGGTTTGGCCGGCAATCTCGGCGTGTTGGCCTATTTCAAATACGCCAACTTCGGAGTGGCCGCGTTCAACGACCTGTTGGCCGGGCTGGGCATGCAGCCCATGGGTTGGTCCGAGATCCTGCTGCCCATCGGCCTTTCCTTCTATGTGCTGCAATCCGTCAGCTACTTGGTGGATGTGTGGCGCGGCGACGTTCCGGTTTCGCGCAGCTTCGTCAATTACGCCGCCTACAAGGCCATCTTCAGCCAACTCATCGCCGGGCCCATCGTGCGCTACGCCGAGATTGAGCAGGAACTGAAGGGCCGTACCCATAGCCTGGAACTGTTTGGCCTGGGCGCCCGGCGCTTCATGGTTGGCTTTGCCATGAAGGTGGCCTTTGCCGACACCTTGAGCCCGGTGGTGGATGCCGTCTTCGCGCTGCCGGCACCCAGCCTGGCAGACAGTTGGACCGGCGCCATTGCCTATACGCTGCAACTCTATTTCGACTTTGCTGGCTACAGTGCCATGGCCATCGGCCTGGCGCTGATGATGGGCTTCCACTTCCCCGAGAACTTCAACTTTCCCTACCTGGCCGGCAGCATCCAGAATTTCTGGCAACGCTGGCACATGACGTTGAGCCGCTTCCTGCGCGACTACCTCTACATTTCACTCGGCGGCAATCGCGGCGGTGAAGCCCGAACCTATGTGAACCTGCTGGCCACCATGGTCATCGGTGGCTTCTGGCACGGCGCCAACTGGACCTTCCTGTTGTGGGGCTTCTGGCATGGAGGGCTGCTGGCGGCCCATCGGGCCTGGCGCGCCGCAGGGCACGGGCCGATGCGCTACGCCGCCGGCAATGCACTCACCATGCTGGCGGTGGTGGTGGGTTGGGTGGCTTTCCGCGCGCCGGACCTGGCGACCACCTGGCGGATGTATGGCGGCATGCTGGGGCTGCACGGCGCCAGGCTTTCCGACATGCTGGCCTGGCAGGTGATGCCGGACCAGTGGTGGACCCTGGCAATTGCGCTGCTCGTGGCCTACCTGCCGCTGGCCGGCCGCTGGTTGCCCTGGGAACGCGCGCCGGCGTCGATGCATCCCGCCTGGCGGGCTGTTTGGGTGGTTGCGCCCTTTGTCGGCTTCATCCTGGGCCTGGTGCTGCTGTACAGCCGTGCCGCCGTGCCCTTTCTGTACTTCCAGTTCTGAGGGAGCGCGCGATGGCTTGGAACGGCGCCCGCGCGGCGGCCAGGGGGCAGGGGGTCGCGGTGATCCTGGTCATGCTCTGGGGGCTTTGGCAGGGCATTGCCGCCATCTCTGCGCCGGAAAGCCTGAATCGGCTGCGCGAGACACTGACGCTGGAAGCCTTCCTGGGCGGCCGTACCGCGGCGGCAGTGAACCACATCATGGCCCATGCCCTGCCGGCCGACTACGCGCTGCGCGCTGCTGGTGGATTGCTGCGGTGGGAGCTTTTCAACTCAGGCGGGCCGCAGGTGCGGTTGGGCTGCGATAACTGGCTGTTCCTGACAGAGGAACTGCGTCCCTGGTCCGGTGCCAACCAGGCCATGGCAGAACGCGCTGCCGGCCTGGGGCGCATCGCCGCCGGCCTGCGGGAGCGAGGCATTCCGCTGATCGTGGCGGTCACGCCGGACAAGGCCCGGGTGCACAGCGAGCATTTATGCGGGGCGCCCTGGTCCGACCAGGCGCAACAACGCCATGGGGAGTTTACCGCGCTGCTGCGGGCACATGGAGTGGAACCGGTGGATACGCTGGGCGTGCTGCTGGACGCCAAGGCCGGCGGCGATGCCTATTTCCGCACCGACACGCACTGGAACCAGCGCGGAGCGGCGCTGGTGGCAGAAGCGATCGCCCGTGCCGCGGTGACCGTGCCCTTGG
>CANBXZ010000008.1 GCA_947373495.1 Acetobacteraceae bacterium | reverse complement strand
GGCAGGCGGGGCGGCAGTTGCGCCAGCACGCCGGTTTCATCCTCGCCGATCAGCACGGCGGCACGGCAGCGGGCGGCGGCATTGGCCACCGGCTCCCGCAGCGGCCCGGCCGGAATGATGCGGCCATTGCCGAAGCCATAGCTGCCATCCACCACCAGCAGCGCCAGGTCCTGGATCAGGCCGGGGTTCTGCAGGCCGTCATCCATCACGATGCACTGGGCGCCCGCCGCCACCGCGGCCTGGCCGCCGGCGCGACGGTCGGCGCTGATCCAGGCCGGGCGTTCGGCCGCCAGCAGCAGGGCTTCATCGCCCACCGCCTGGCTGTCATGCCGGGCCGGGTCCACCAGCAGCGGGCCCTTCAGCCGGCCGCCATAGCCGCGCAGCAGGAACTGCGCATTGATGCCACGATTGGCCAGCCGCTTGCCGATATCCAGCGCCACGGTGGTCTTGCCGGCGCCGCCGGCGGTGGCGTTGCCGCAGCACACCACCGGCACCGGCGCGCGCCAGCCGGGTTGCGCCAGCCGGCGGGCGGTGGCGGCGGCGTAGATGGCGGCGGCGGGGGCCAGCAGGCGTGGCCACAGACCACTCCCGTCCCCGCCCCAGAATTCGGGCGCTCGCATCAGGCTACGACCATATCCTTTTCAGGCCCTGCCCTGGGGTCCGGCACCCGCGGGCAGCAATTCCAGCAGCGCTCGCGCCACCTGGCCCGGCAGGCCATGCTGGGGCGCGACGGTCTCGGCGGCAGCCTTCGCCACATTTTCGCCACGACTCGCATTGGTTAGCACGTCCAGGGCGGTGGCTGCCAGCGTCGCCGCGTCATTCACCAGCAAGGCACCGCCGCTGGCCAGCAGGCGGCCCATCAACTCAGTGAAATTGCCGGTATGCGGCCCGACCAGGATGGCACAGCCCAGCCGCGCCGGCTCCAGCGGGTTCTGCCCGCCATGCGGCACCAGGCTGCCACCGACGAAGGCCAGCCGCGCCAGCCGGTAGAACAGCCCCAACTCGCCCATGGTATCGGCCACGTAGACCGCGGTGGCCGGCCCTGGCAGCGCGCCGGCGGAACGCTGCGCCACCGGCAGCCCGGCGGCCACAACCTCCGCCGCCACGGCCGCACCGCGGTCGGCATGGCGCGGCACGACCACGGTCAGCAGGCCGGGCAGCGCCCTGGCCATCAGCTTGTGGGCGGCCAGCACCTGGGTTTCCTCGCCGGCATGGGTGCTGGCGGCCAGCCAGACCGGGCGTTCCCCCAGGGCATGGCGCAGCGCCGCCAGCGCCGCCGGGTCGGCCGGCAGCGGCGGCGCGGCGGCCTTCAGGTTGCCGGGGCAGCTGACCTGCGGCGCGCCCAGGGCGCGGAACCGCTGCACATCGGGCTCGCTCTGCGCCATCACCAGGCGGAAGCTGCCCAGCAGTTGCCGCGCCAGCCGGGGCGCCAGCCGCCAGCGCCCGGCGGAACCGGGGGAAAGCCGGGCATTCACCAGCGCCATCGGCAGTTGCCGCCGCCGGGCCGCGGCCAGCAGGTTGGGCCACAGCTCGCTGTCCACGAAGGCGGCGGCGTCCGGGCGCCAGCCATCCAGGAAGCGGGCGCACCAGCCGGGCACGTCCAGCGGCAGGAAGCGATGCACCAGCCGATGCCGCAGCGGCTCCGGCAGGCGATGTTCCAGCAGCCGGGCGCTGGTGACGGTGCCGGTGGTCAGCAGCAGGGTCAGCTCGGGGTCGCGGGCGGCCATTTCCTCCAGCAGCAGCAGCAGGGAAAGGGTTTCCCCCACGCTGGCGGCATGCAGCCAGAACAGCCGGCCCGGCGGCCGGGCCACGCCGAAGCCCTGGCGTTCGCCCAGGCGTTCGGCAATCTCCTTGCCGCGCCGCACCCGCCGGCGCAGTTGCAGGCGCAGCGCCGGCGCCAGCAGCGTGGCGCTGCCATGCCAGAGCAAGCCCAGCATGGTCATGCCTGCGCCGCCACCCAGGCATCGGCCAGGTCGCAGGCCGCGGTCAGGGCGGCTTCGATGCCCGGCAGCGCCGCCGTGGCCTCGCCGCGCGGCACCAGGATCGGCTCGCCCAGCACCAGCACGCCGCGGGCGAAGGGCAGCGGCAGCACCGCCTGGTCCCAGCTGCGGAACACCCGGGAGCGGGTGGTGCGGGCGGCGGTGGGGAAAATCCGTACCCCGGCCAGGGCGCCCAGTTCCGCCACGCCCATTGCGGCATGCCGGCGCGGCCCGCGCGGGCCGTCGGGGGTGATGGCGATGAAGTTGCCCTGGCGCAGTTGGCGCAGCAGCCCCATGGCCGCCGCCCGCGCCCCGGCATTGGTGGAACCGACCACGGTTTCCAGGTCCAGCCGCTTGACCACCGAGGAAATCAGCCGGCCATCACGGTGGCCCGAGATCAGCACGAAGACCTGGCGGCCGGCCATGCCCGGCAGCCCCAGCGTGCGCGCGCTGCGCTTGGCGCTGGCCCACAGCATCGGCATCATGGACAGGCGTTCATGCCAGAAGGCGATGATGGCGCCACTCGGCCGGCCATCGCCGTCCACCAGCACGCCGGGAAAGCGTTCCTCCCCCAGCACCGTCCACCGCGTGGTGCGATAGACGAAGGCCAGGTAGCCCGCCAACAGCCGGGCAAGCACCGCCTGGGTGCGCGGGTGGCGGATCAGGCGCTGAAACATTGGCGGGCGGTCATGCGGCAGCCGCCCTAGCATGTCCGGGCCGAAGCCGGAATAGCCGGGCGGCGTTCAGCGCCGCGGCGCGGCGGAACGCCGCAGTTCCGGCGGCAGCAGGCTGTCCAGCCGCTCCAGGTCGCGTTCGGCGCGCAAGGCCAGGAAGCGGGCGCTGCCGGCCTCGTCGGGCAGCGGCACCGCGGTCAGGCCGATATCGGCATAAACCCGCAGGTATTCGGCCCCGACCCGCCAGAAGGCGGCATCCACGCCCTGGCGCTCGCACAGGTCGCGGAAGCGCCAGATGGCGGAAATGGCGTCGCGCCGCTCCCCCACCGGGTCGCCCAGGGCCAGCCAAACGCCGGGGCGGCTGATATAGGCCAGCCCGGCCTGGTCGCGTTCGCCGAACACCGCGCCATCGGCCTCGCTGGGCGGGGCTGCCCCCAGCTCGGCCAGGCGCTGGCGCAGCGCCGGGGTCCAGGGCAGCGCCAGCAGCCGGGCCGGGCGCAGCAGCCGCACCATGCCCAGCAGCAGCAGCAGCCCGGCCAGCCCGACGGTGAAGCGCAGCGAATCCGGCGCCGTGCTGGAAACCACCACTTCCCACCAACTGTCATCCGCCACCCGGCCGCCATAGGCCACCAGCGCCAGGGTGATGCCGCAGGCGGCCACCGACAGCAGCGGCACCAGGGCTTCGGCCGAAAGCGGCTCGCGGGTCAGCCGCGCATCCCGGTAGAAGGCGCCGCGCAGCGCACCGAGCAGCCCGGCCAGCACCAGGAAGCCGGCCCATAGCCACCACGCCTCGCCCCGCGCCCAGGCGATGAGCCCGCCATTCAGCAGCAGCACCAGGCTGCCCCACCAGGCGATGGTCAGCCGGCGCCACAGCCCGAAGGCCATCACCAGCAGCAGCGAGCCGACGACCGAGGCGGCGAACTGGCTGACCAGCGCGGCGGAATGGCCGAGCCACGCCTCCATGATGGTGCCACGCACCGGCAGCGCGCCGAGGAACAGCAGCAGCGCCCCGGCCAGCGCCACCAGGGAGGCGGCGGCCGGCACCTCCAGCGCCTGGGTGCCTTCCCCGGCCGCGGTCAGCCGCTTCAGCACGCCGCGCCGCTGGCTCAGCTCGAACCCCGCGAACAGCGCGCCGGAGCCGAACAGCGGGATGATGTAGTAGTACAGCCGGAACACCAGCAGCGCGCCGATCACCTCGGGCGCCGGCATGTAGGGTTGCAGGCCGATCAGGATGGCGCCGTCGAACACGCCGAGCCCGCCGGGCACATGCGCCAGCATGCCGGCGGAATAGGCCGCCAGGTAGATGCCGACGAAGCGCAGGTAGGTCAGGCCCTCGGCCTCGGGCAGCAGCACGTAGAAGATCAGCGTGGTGATGGCGACATCCACCGCCGCCAGGCTGGTCTGCGCCAGCGCCATGCGCGGGCCGGGCAGGTCCACCTCATGCCCGAACAGCCGCACCCGCTGCATGAACAGGCTGAGCGTGACATAGGCCGCGACGATGCCCCACAGCGGCACGGCACAGGCCTGCAGCACCCAGCGCGGGGCATGCTGGCCGAACCAGGGAATCACCTCGGGTTCCAGCACCAGCACGGCGCCGCCCAGCACCATGGCGCCCAGGCCATAGGTCAGGCTGGTGAAGCCGACCACCTTGGCGATCTGCAGGGTGGTGAGCCCCCAGGCGGAATACAGCCGGTAGCGCACCGCGGCGCCCGAGACCGCGGCGAAGCCCAGGTTATGCGCCAGCGAATAGCCGCAGAAGCTGGCAATGAAGCTGCGCAGCCAGGAAACCGGGTGCCCGGCGTAAAGCGAGCCGAGCTTGTCGTAGATCGCCAGCACCAGGTAGGCCAGCACGGTGCAGCCGCCCGAAAGCCACAGCGCCCGGTGCGGAATGGCGGCCATGGCGGTGCCGATATCCTCCACCTTCAGGCTGCGGAATTCGCGCTGCACCACGTACAGCGCCCCCACCAGCAGCAGCACGCCGAACACCGCCGGGCCATGGCGGCGCAGCAACGAAAGCGCGGTGCTCACGCCGCCGGGGCCACACGGTCAAGGGCGGTTTCCACCAGCCCGATGGTGCCGGCAATGCCGTACAGCGCGACGAAGCCGCCGAAGCGCGGGCCTTCCTGCTGGCCCAGCAACACCTGGTACAGGCAGCCGAACCAGTCCCGCAGGTTGGCGAAGGCGTGGCGCTTGCCGATCTCGAACAGCAGGTTCTGGATCGTCTCGGCGGTGCTGTCCTCCGGCAGGTCGCGCAGCGTGGCCAGCAGGTCCGCCAGCGCGCCGCGTTCCAGCTCGGTCGGCAGGCGGTAGGTTTTGTCCGGCGCCACCCGGTCCCGGTAGTAGCTGATGGCGCGGGACACCAGCGTGGCCAGCATCGGCTCGCTTTCCGGCGTGGCGCCCGGGGCGTAGCGGCGGATGAAGCCCCACAGGATCTCGGGCTCGTCGGCATTCACCACGCTGGCCAGGTTCAGCAGCATGGCGAAGCTGATGGGGCTGCCGGGCTGGTTGGTCTGGCCGTTATGGATGTGAAAGGCCGGGTTGGCCGGGTCCGGGTTGGCCTTCAGCTTTTCCAGGTTGGCCAGGTATTCGTCCGCCGCCTTGGGAATGACGTCGAAGAACAGCCGCTTGGCGCGCTGCGGCGCCTGGTACATGAACTGGGAAAGGCTTTCCGGCGGGGCGTAGCGCAGCCATTCGTCGATGGTCAGCCCATTGCCCTTGGACTTGCTGATCTTCTGGCCCTTGTCGTCCAGGAACAGTTCATAGGTGAAGCTGGCCGGCGGCTCGGCGCCCATCACCCGGCAGATGGCGCCGCTGAGCTTCACGCTGTCGATCAGATCCTTGCCGGACATTTCATAGTCCACGCCCAGCGCGTACCAGCGCAGCGCCCAGTCCGCCTTCCACTGCGCCTTGCAGCCACCGCCGGTGATGGGGGTGCCGTGGCGGCGGCCGGTCTCGGGGTCCACCCACACCAGCAGGTCCTCGGCCGGGCGCACCTCCTCCATCGGCACCTGCATCACCACGCCGGTGTCGGGGTGGATCGGCAGGAAGGGCGAATAGGTGGCGCGGCGGTCCGGGCCCAGCGTCGGCAGGATCACGTCGCGCACCGCGTCGTGGCGTTCGGCCATGCGCAGCAGGGCGGCGTCGAACCGGCCGCCCTTGTAGTAGTCGGTGCTGCTGGCGAACTCATACTCGAAGCCGAATTGGTCGAGGAAGGCGCGCAGCCGGGCGTTGTTGTGGGCGCCGAAGGACGAATGGGTGCCGAAGGGGTCGGGAATGGCGGTCAGTGACTTGCCCAGGTGGGGAACCAGCAATTCCTTGTTCGGCAGGTTGTCCGGCACCTTGCGCAGGCCGTCCATGTCGTCGCTGAAGGCGATCAGCTTGCTGGGCAGGCCGGTCATGCGCTCGAAGGCGCGGCGTACCCAGGTGGTGCGCGCCACTTCGCCGAAGGTGCCGATATGCGGCAGGCCGGAAGGGCCATAGCCGGTTTCGAACAGCGCCGCGGTCTTGCCTGTTTTCTTCAGGCGGTCCTCGACTTTGGCGGCTTCTTCGAACGGCCAGGCCTTGACGGAGCGGAGCGATGGATCGGCTGTCATGCCCGCCGACATGGCAGCGGCCGGCCCGGCGGTCAACGCGGTGCATCAAACCCGGCCGAATTGCTGCGCTGCATGCAGATTAACATGGCCTTCGCGGCCGGTCTGGCGTATGCCGCCCGCCTTATTTCCCGGCTTTTTTAAGGAATGGAGCCATGCGGGTTGGGGTTTTCGGCGCGACCGGCGCCGTAGGACGCGAGATTGTGCAGGTGCTGGGGGACCGCAAATTCCCGCTCACCGAACTCAAGCTGTACTCCTCCCCCCGTTCCGCCGGCACCGTGATGAAAACGCCGCTGGGCGAGCAGACGGTGGCAGCCTTCTTCCCCGAGGCCGGTCGCGGCCTGGACTTCGCCCTGATGTCGGTCTCCGGCGATTTCTCCCGCGCCCATGCCCGCAACCTGGCGGCGCAGGGCGCCATCGTGGTGGACAACTCCTCGGCGCTGCGGCTGGAGGATGACGTGCCGCTGGTGGTGCCGGAAGTGAACGCCGCCGCCATCGGCAAGGCCCGGCTGGTGGCCAACCCGAACTGCACCACCGCCATTCTGGTGGTGGCGCTGGAGCCGCTGCGCCAGGCCTTCGGCCTGAAGCGCGTCATCGTCTCCACCTACCAGGCCGCCAGCGGCGCCGGGGCGGATGGCATGGCCGAGCTGCTGGACGAAACGAAGCGCGTGCTGCTGGAAGGCGGCCCGGCGCAGGCCAAGGTGTTCCGCCACCCGCTGCCGTTCAACGTCATCCCGCACATCGATACCTTCCAGCCCAACGGCTACACGAAGGAGGAGATGAAGGTGGCGTGGGAAAGCCGGAAGATCATGGGCATGCCGGGCCTGCCCATCAGCTGCACCGCGGTGCGCATCCCCACGCTGCGGGTGCATGGCGAGGCGGTGACGATCGAGACCGAGCGTCCCTGCACGCCGGAACAGGCCCGCGCGGTGCTGGCCAAGGCCGCCGGGGTGAAGGTGGTGGATGACGTGGCCAACGCCGTCTACCCCATGCCGCTGACCGCCACCGGCCAGTACGACGTGGAAGCCGGCCGCATCCGCCGCAACGACGTGTTCGGCGATTGCGGGCTGGACTTCTTCCTGTGCGGCGACCAGCTGCTGAAGGGCGCCGCGCTGAACGCGGTGCAGATCGCCGAGCGGATGCTCTGACCGGAACATCTGTTCCCCTGACCATTGGCGGCATCTATGGTGCCGCCAATGTCTGCCCGCCCCCCGCGCTCCGAATCCCCCTATGCGCCGCCGCGCCTGGTGCTGCCCAATGGCCCGGTGCTGGTGGCCGGGCATGGCCGCGGCACGCTGTTGACGCCCGACGGCGAACTGCTCAGCCTTTCCGCCGCTGAGATCGCCCGCGCCCTGCGGGACATGCCGCCGCCCCTGCTGGTGCATGCCCCGGCCACCGCGCGCCGGCTGAACCTGCCGCGGTTCGACACGGCGTTCGACCTGCTTGAATTGTTCGCCTTCGCCATGCCGGCAACGCTGGCCGCGCCGACACCGCGCGGCCTGGCCCTGGCGCTGGACCTGCCGCCCCCGGCGGATGACGCCGCCGCCTGCACCCAACTGATGGACATGGCGGAGCTGCTGCTGCGCCATCTCAGCCAGCGCCGCGCCACGCAACTGAACCGGGATGCCGGCCAACTGGCCGCCAAGCTGGGCGAGGCCATCGAATGGCCCTGGGCGGAGCCGGTGCTGGCGGCGCTGGGCGCCAGCGGGGTGAAGGGCTCGATCGACCCCTACAAGGTCTGGCGCCGGCTGCCGGAATGGGAGGATGACGGCCCGCCGCCGCCGCCCAACAGCTATGGGGTGGAACCGGCCGAGGCCCGCCGCCGCCTGGCCGAGATTCTGGGCGAGGACAGCGAGCAGCGGCCGCAACAGGCGGACTACGCCTCCGCCGCCTCCATCGCCTTCATCCCGCGCGACATTCCGGGCGAACCGCGCCTGGTGCTGGCCGAGGCCGGTACCGGCACCGGCAAGACGCTGGGCTACATCGCCCCGGCCAGCCTGTGGGCGGAAAAGAACGGCGCGCCGGTCTGGCTCTCGACCTACACCCGCAACCTGCAACGCCAGATCGACCAGGAACTCAGCCGGCTCTACCCGGACCCGGAGGAGCGCCGCCGCCGCGTGGTGGTGCGCAAGGGGCGGGAGAACTACCTCTGCCTGCTGAACCTGGAGGAAATGCTCGGCCAGGCCAGCCACCCGGCCTTCGCGCTGCCGCTGGCGCTGGTGGCGCGCTGGGCCCAGGCGACGCGGGATGGCGACCTGCTGGGCGGCGACTTCCCCGGCTGGCTGGGCGAGTTGTATGGCCCGATGACCATCGCGCCGCTGGCCGACCGGCGCGGTGAATGCATCCGCAGCGCCTGCCCGCACTACAAGATGTGCTTCGTCGAACACTCCATCCGCCGCGCCAAGACCGCCACGCTGGTGGTGGCCAACCATGCGCTGGTGATGATCCAGGCGGCGCTGGGCGGCGGCGAGGATGGCCGGCCGCTGCGCTACGTGTTCGACGAAGGCCACCACCTGTTCGACGCCGCCGATGCCGCCTTCAGCGCGGTGCTGACCGGCGGCGAGACCGCCGAGCTGCGCCGCTGGCTGCTGGGTGCCGAGGGCGGCCGCAGTCGCGCCAAGGGCCTGCGCCGCCGCATCGAGGACCTGGCCGGCGACATTCCGGACCTGCTGACCCCGATGGACGCGGCGCTGAACGCCGCCCGCGCCCTGCCCGGCCCGGGCTGGCCGAATCGCCTGGCCGAGGAGCCGCGCCCGGCCCCGCCGCCCGAGGCGGAAGACGAGTCCCCACCGCCCGAGGCGGAGGCGGATGAGGTCGCGCCGCTGCGGGAGACGACGGCACCGCTGTTCGTCGGCCCCGGCGCCCCGGCGCTGGCGGCGGATCTCGGCCTGGCCAACCCGACCGAGGCCTTCCTGCGCGTGGCGCGCCAGCAGGTGCTGGCCCGCACCGCCGAGGATGGCGGCGTCTACGACGTGGAATGCGACCTGCACCCGGTGCTGCCGGCCCTGGCGGAAACCGGCGCGGCGCTGGAACGGGCGCTGAAGCGGATAGAAGACCCGCTGACCATGCTGCGGGACCGCCTGAACGCCCGGTTGGAGGATGACGAGGCCGAGGAGTTGGAGGTTGGCGAGCGGATTCGGCTGGAAACCGCCGCCAAGGGCATCGAACGCCGCGCCATCATGCCGTTGCAGGCCTGGCAGGGCATGTTGCGCGCGCTGCGGGACAACCCGCCGCAACCCGGGGAGCGCCGGCCCTTCGTGGACTGGCTGGCGCTGTCCCGGCGGGACGGCCGGGAAGTGGATGCCGGGCTGCATCGCCATCACCTGGACCCCACCATGCCCTTCGCGGTGCAGGTGGCGGCGCAGGCGCATGGCATGCTCATCACCAGCGCCACGCTGCGCGACACCGCCGAGAACCCGGAAGCCGCCTGGCGCGCGGCCGAAGCCCGCACCGGCGCTTCCCACCTGCCCATGCCGGCACTGCGCGCGGCCGTCGCCTCCCCCTTCGACTACGCCAGCCGTACCCGCGCCCTGGTGGTGACGGATGTGGACAAGACCAAGCCCGGCCAGGTCGCCGCCGCCATGCAGGCGCTGTTCCTGGCCAGCGGCGGCGGTGCGCTGGGGCTGTTCACCGCCATCCGCCGGCTGCGGGAAACCCACCAGCGCATCGCCCCGGCACTGGAGCGGGAGGGCATTCCGCTCTACGCCCAGCATGTCGACGCCATGGACAATGCCACGCTGGTGGACGTGTTCCGCGCCGAGCAGGAAAGCTGCCTGCTGGGCACCGATGCGATGCGCGACGGCGTGGATGTGCCCGGCCGCAGCCTGCGCCTGCTGGTGTTCGACCGGGTGCCCTGGCCGCGCCCTTCCATCCTGCACCGCGAACGCCGCATTCACCTGAGCCATGGCCGGCCCTTCGCCTATGACGACGCCCAGGCTCGCCACAAGCTGCGCCAGGCCTTCGGCCGGCTGATCCGCCGCCACGACGACAAGGGCGTGTTCGTGCTGCTGGACAAGTCCTGCCCCAGCCGCCTGCTGGCCGGGCTGCCGGAAGGCGTGACCGTGCGCCGGCTGGGGCTGGCGCAGGCGGTGGTGGAAACCCGGGACTTCCTCGCCGACGGTTGAGCGCCGGCGCGGTTGACGCCGGCCGCCCCGAGGGCCAGCAAGGCGGCGCAAGGAGTACCTCACATGCCCGGCAGCACCCGATTCAACCCGCAGGAAGCCCTGATCTGCGCCATGGTGCTGATCGCCGTGTCAGACACCCGCATGTCCGATGGCGAACTGGCCACGATGTCCCGGCTGGTGCAGGAATTGCCGGTCTTCTCCGACTTCACCGCCAGCGAGATCGACCGGGTGACGGAGATTGTGCTGGGCCTGCTGGGCCAGACCGACGGGCTGGACCGCGCCTTCGAGCTGATTCGGGAGGTATTGCCCAGCCGGCTGCGGGAAACCGCCTATCTGCTGGCCTGCGAAGTGGCGGCGGCGGATGGCGACCCGGCGCAGGAAGCCCTGCAATTCCTGCAGGATTTCCGCATTGCCATGGACCTGGACCGGCTGGTGGCCGGCGCGATCGAACGCGCCACCAAGGCGCGCTACCAGGTCATCTGACCCGCCACGGGCGGAACAGTGGCGCCCGGCACACGTTGAGGCGGGCTGACAACAGCGGAGCAGCCCGCCATGGCCGATGCAACGAACAGCGCCCAGGGCGCCCCGCCGCCCGGCAACGCCACCGCCCAGGTCTGCGGTGAGTTCCACGACAAGGACAAGCTGAACGAGGCGATGTCGCGGCTGGAAGGCAGCGACTTCCAGCGCGCCGACCTGAGCCTTGGCGTTCCCGGTGAGGGCCACCAGGACAACCTGCTGCGCGAGGACGACACCCGCACCCTGCGCACCCTGGGCACCAGCATGGCGGCAACGGTGGCCGCGCTGGCGGCCGCGGGCGTGGTGGTGGCAACCGGCGGCGTGGCGCTGGCCGCAATGGCGGCGGCCGCAGCGGCAGGCGGTGCCACGGCGGTGGCTGGCGAGGCCGTGGCCGGCGCCGCGGCACCGCAGGGCGAGACCGTGGCGCAGCGGGCCGCCGGGCAAGTCGCGGGTGTGGTGCTGATGGTGCACGCCGCCTCGCCGGAAAAGCGGGCCAAGGCGGCGATGACGCTGCAAGCCTGTGGCGCCACCCGGGTTTGGCACCAGGGTGGCGTCTGACGGCGCCGGAAAAGGAACGCCGGCCGAGGGGCACCCCCGGCCGGCGCTCAACTCATAGCGGCTTGAGGTTGGCGGCGGCGGCCTTGCCGCGTTCCACCACCACGTCGTAGCTGACCTGCTGGTTCTCGTTCAGCCCGGCCAGGCCGGCCTTCTGCACGGCGGTAATGTGCACGAACACATCCTTGCCGCCGTCCTGCGGCACGATGAAGCCGAAGCCCTTGGTCGCGTTGAACCACTTTACGGTGCCAATCGCCATGCGATGCACCCTCCTTGTCTCTCACGCACCGGCGCCGATCGCCCGTGCCACAGCCACCGGCTGATTTCGGCTTGAAGGGCGCCCGGTGGGACCGGAAGGCACGGCAAGGCGGCAGCACGGGAAGCTACTGCCATGGGCGCAGATCAATCCGCGCGAGTCAAACCTCGAACGCTCACATTTGCGCCAAGTTCCTGGCACGAAAAAAGGGGCGACCGTTGCCGGCCGCCCCTCTCGTCTCTGGTACGGGTAGCCGGACTTAGAAGTCCATGCCGCCCATGCCGCCCATGTCGCCGCCCGGCGCGCCACCGGCGGCCTTCTTCTCGGGACGGTCGGCAACCATGGCTTCCGTGGTGATCAGCAGCGAAGCCACCGAAGCCGCGTCCTGCAGGGCGGTACGCACGACCTTGGTCGGGTCGATGATACCGGCCAGCACCAGGTCCTTGTACTCGTCCTTCTGGGCGTCGTAGCCGTGGGTGTATTCACCCGAGCGCATCACTTCGCCCGCAACCACGGCGCCGTCCTTGCCGGCGTTCTCGGCGATCTGCTTCACCGGCGCCTGGATGGCGCGACGGATGATCTCGATGCCGACCTGCTCGTCGTTGTTGGCGCCCTTGAGGCCGCCCAGGTTGGCGCTGGCGCGCAGCAGCGCGGTGCCGCCGCCCGGCACGATGCCTTCCTGAACCGCAGCGCGGGTCGCGTGCAGCGCGTCGTCGACGCGGTCCTTGCGCTCCTTCACTTCCACTTCGGTGCTGCCACCGACGCGGATGACGGCAACGCCGCCGGCCAGCTTCGCCAGGCGTTCCTGCAGCTTCTCACGGTCGTAGTCCGAGGTGGTCTCCTCGATCTGCGCCTTGATCTGCTCAACGCGGCCCTGGATCTGGCTCTTCTCGCCGGCACCGTCGACGATCGTGGTGTTCTCCTTCTCGATGCGCACCATCTTGGCGCGACCGAGCTGGGCGAGCGTCACGTTCTCGAGCTTGATGCCGAGGTCTTCGGAGATGACTTCGCCGCCGGTCAGGATGGCGATGTCTTCCAGCATCGCCTTGCGGCGATCACCGAAGCCCGGGGCCTTCACCGCCGCGACCTTCAGGCCGCCGCGCAGCTTGTTGACCACCAGGGTGGCCAGCGCCTCGCCTTCGACGTCCTCGGCGACGATGATCAGCGGGCGACCCGACTGAACAACGGCTTCGAGCAGCGGCAGCATCGGCTGCAGGCCGGACAGCTTCTTCTCGAAGATCAGGAGATAGGGGTTCTCCATCTCGACGATCATCTTCTCCGCATTCGTGATGAAATACGGGGAGACGTAGCCGCGGTCGAACTGCATGCCCTCGACAACGTCGAGTTCGGTCTGGATCGACTTGGCTTCCTCGACGGTGATGACACCCTCGTTGCCAACCTTCTCCATCGCCTGGGCGATCATCTCGCCGATCTCGGTCTCGCCATTGGCGGAGATCGAGCCGACCTGCGCCACTTCGGCCGAGGTCGTGATCTTGCGGGACTTGGATTCCAGCTCGGCGACCACGTGGGCCACGGCCTTGTCGATGCCGCGCTTCAGGTCCATCGGGTTCATGCCGGCGGCCACGGCCTTGCAGCCCTCGCGCACGATGGCCTGGGCCAGCACGGTCGCGGTGGTGGTGCCGTCACCGGCCAGGTCGTTGGTCTTCGAGGCCACTTCGCGCACCATCTGGGCGCCCATGTTCTCGAACTTGTCGGCCAGCTCGATTTCCTTCGCGACCGTCACACCGTCCTTGGTGATGCGGGGCGCGCCGAAGCTCTTGTCGATGACCACGTTGCGGCCCTTGGGGCCCAGGGTCACCTTCACGGCGTCGGCCAGGATGTCCACGCCGCGCAGCATGCGCTCACGGGCGGAGGCGCCGAACTTAACGTCCTTAGCAGCCATTGTGCTCGTTCCTTCTGCTTAGTTTCGGCGAATCAGGCCAGGATGCCCATGATGTCGGACTCCTTCATGATCAGGAGCTCCTCACCATTGAGCTTCACTTCGGTGCCCGACCACTTGCCGAACAGGATGCGGTCGCCGGCCTTCACGTCCAGGGCGCGGAGTTCGCCCTTGTCGTTCAGGGTGCCGGAGCCGACGGAGATGACTTCACCTTCCTGCGGCTTTTCCTTGGCGGTGTCGGGGATGATGATGCCGCCCGCGGTCTTCTCTTCGGCCGTGACACGGCGAACGAGTACGCGGTCATGCAGGGGACGGAAGGTCATTGCGAGTCCTCTCCTGACGTCTTGGTCCAGGGTTTACCTCTCTGCCCAGGCAGGGTGCCAACCGCCTCAAAAGGCCCGCTGGCACTCCCCCGAGAGGAGTGCCAGCGATGTAGGGCCCTGCGTCGGAACAGTCAAGGTACTTGCAGCACTCTCCGAGAGCGAGTGCTAATCGACTGATATCAAAGGTATTTTTGTTGCAAGGCAACATATCCCTCGTGGCATGCTTGGCACCGGCAGCAAGGGAAAGGGGTTGTCCTGGTGCTTCAGCAGATGTTGCAGGGCTTCGTGCGGATTCCGGATTGGCGGCTGACCACGGCCGAAATCCTCTACCACCTGCCGGACCATCCCGGCGTCTTGCAGAGCTTCGTCTGGCAGAAGCTGGACCGCGCGCCGGAGTTCCCGGAACTGGAGCGGTTCCTTGCCTTCTGGCGGCGCGAGATCGAGGGCTCGTTGCATTCGGTGCGGGTGGCTTCCGCCGCGCTGACCCAGCCGGCGGAGTTGCGCTACGCGGCCGGGCAGTTCCGGCTGCATTGAGCGCCGGCGGGCCCGGGAGGCTCGTTCACGCCGCGCGGCATCCGCCGCGGGCGGTCCTGCCTACCCTTCCATCGCCCAGGCCGTGCGGTCCCGCCGCAGCAGCCAGAAGCCGATGGCCACCGAGACCACGAACAGCCCGGCGGCCAGCGCCAATTGCCAGGCGCCATCCACCCGCACCCCCTTGCCCAGGAAGGCGAAGACCAGGGTTTGCGGCAGGTAGCCCAGGGCGCTGGCGGCCAGGTAGGGTAGGAAGGCCACGCCGGCCATGCCGGCCAGCAGGTTCAGCGCCAGGTTGTTGCCCAGCGGCAGCAGCCGCAGCGCCAGCGTGGCGCCGAACGGGCTGGCCGCCAGCGCATCCCGCAGCGGCCGCAGCCGGCGGCCGAAGCGGCCGGACATCCGGCGTTCCGCCCAGTCCCGCGCCACCAGCCGGGCCCAGTAGAAGCTCAGGCCACAGCCGGCCAGCGTGGCCAGCAGCGCCAGCAGGGTGCCCACCGCAACCCCGAAGGCATAGGCGCCGAGGAAAGCCACCGCCTGCCGCGGCACCCCCACCGCGGTCAACGCCGCGCCCAGGGCCAGGAACATCAATTCCCCGCCCAGGCCCTGGCCGCGCACGTGAAGGTCCACCCATTCGGTGCCGGGGGCGGCGCCGAAGGCGCGCAGCAGCAGCCCGGCCCCGGCCAGCCCGGCGGCCATCACCACCAGCTTCAGCGTGGCGGCAACGCGCGGCGTCATGCGCCGGGGGCTTTGACCACGGGCTGCCCGGCCAGGGCCTGGCCTGCGCCCAACCCGCCTGAGGCTGCCTCGGAGCCTCGCTCGCCGGAGGCTTCGACCACCGGCCGCTTCCAGCGCCGTTGCAGCCAGATAACCCCCACCAGGTCGAAGAAGGCCACCGCCAGCCGGTCCAGCGTGCCATAGTTGGAAACGCCGCGGGTCCGGTGCCGGTGGTTCACCGGCTCGCTCACCACCACCCCGCCCTGGCGCAGCACCAGCGCCGGCAGGTAGCGATGCATGTGGTCGAAGGCCGGCAGCAGCAGGAACAGCTCGCGCGGGAAGACCTTCAG
Source organism: Acetobacteraceae bacterium (assembly GCA_947373495.1). Lineage (GTDB taxonomy): Bacteria > Pseudomonadota > Alphaproteobacteria > Acetobacterales > Acetobacteraceae > CAIMOR01. The sequence goes on along the minus strand of CANBXZ010000008.1, from coordinate 29,981 downwards.
GCCACAGCCGGTGTCGGGCGTGGCGTCGTGCAGCAGCGCCACGCGGATGCGGTTGGCAATGCGGCTGCTGCGCCGCTTCACCCAGCTGTCCTTGCGCGTCACCCGCCAGCCGGCCACCAGGATGGCGCCCTGCCCGGCGGCGGCCTCGGCCTCGGCGCGGGCCAGCAGGCGGGGAATGTCGGCCGGGTCGTTCTGGCCATCGCCGTCCAGCGTGGCGATCCAGCGGCCGCGCGCTGCCCTTACCCCGGTGACCACGGCGGCGGACTGGCCGCAGCTGGCCCGGTGGCGCAGCCAGCGCAGCGGGGCCCAGGCCGCCGCCGCCGCCAGTTCCGCCGGGGTGGTGTCGGTGGAACCGTCATCCACATAGATGATCTCATGCGGCACCCCGGCCAGGGCGGCCTCGATCTCCGTCACCAGCGGGGCGATGTTCGGGGCTTCGTTGCGCACCGGCACCACAACCGAAACCAGCGGCACCACGGCGGGCACGGCGGAAGCAGCGGGGGGCGGCGCGAAGGGGATGGGCGACATGCGGGCGGTGCGGTAGCAGCCCGGCCCCACCCCGGCAAGCGCCACCTGCCGGGGCCACCACCCGCGGGGTGCCGGAAGCACCAAGGCAACCTATAGTAAGCGCCATGCCCTTCGATGCCCGCCCCGCCGAAACCGACCGCCCTTCCCGCCTTCTTGCCCGCTGGCTGCTGCTGGTGGCCGCCATGGTCTGGGCCATGGTGGCGCTGGGCGGCGCCACCCGGCTGACCGGCTCCGGCCTTTCCATCATGGAATGGGCACCGTTCCGCGGCACCCTGCCGCCGCTGTCGGAAGCGGAATGGCAGCGGCTGTTCGGGCTGTACCGCACCATTCCGCAATACGCGGTGGTGAATGCGGGGCTGGACCTGGCCGGCTTCAAGGAGATTTTCTGGCTGGAATGGGCGCATCGGCTGTGGGGCCGGCTGATCGGCCTGGCCTTCCTGCTGCCGTTGCTGTGGTTCTGGTGGCGGGGCCTGGTGCCGCGCCGGCTGCTGCCACGGCTGGGGCTGCTGTTCGTGCTGGGCGGCATGCAGGGCGCCATCGGCTGGTTCATGGTGGCCTCGGGGTTCGAGGCGGATCGCACCGCGGTCTCGCCCTATCGGCTGGTGGCGCATCTGGGCATGGCGCTGCTGCTGTACGCGGCGCTGGTCTGGACCGCGCTTTCGCTGCTGCGGCCGCGGGCCACGCCGCTGCCGGCCGGCGCCGGGCGGCTGCGCGGTGCGGCGCATGCGGCCACGCTGCTGCTGCTGGCCACCATGCTGGCCGGCGGCTTCGTGGCCGGGCTGCATGCCGGCTTCACCTACAACACCTTCCCGCTGATGGATGGCCGCCTGGTGCCCGCCGGCTATGCCGACCTGTCGCCCTGGCTGCGCAACCTTACCGAGAACATCGCCGCGGTGCAGTTCAACCATCGCCTGCTGGCCACGCTGGGCGGGCTGGTGGCGCTGGGCTGCGCCTGGCTGGGCTGGCGCCTGCTGCCGCCCGGCGCGGCGCGGCGCGCCTGCCTGGGGCTGGGTGGCGCGGTGGCGCTGCAATACCTGCTGGGCATCGCCACCCTGCTGCTGGTGGTGCCGGTCTGGCTCGGCACCCTGCACCAGGCCACCGCGGTGCTGGTACTGACCATGCTGCTGCTCCTGCTGCACGCGCTGCGCCGGGCGCCCGGGGGGGCCACGCCATGACCGATACGCCGGAACTCCACGGCCTGCTCGCCGCCGTGGCCATGGCGCTGCCCTGCCCGATCTGGGTGTATGACGGCACGCAGCACCTGGCCTTCGCCAATGCCGCCGCGCGGGAAAGCGCCGGGGTCAATGCCAGCCGCATGCCGCTCGGCACCTCCCTGGCGGAAGCCAGCCGGATGATCGCGCATCGTGGCCTGCTGGGCCCGGGCGACCCGGAAGCCCTGGCCGAGGCGCATGTTCGGCAGGACCGCAGCCGCCCGCTGCGCCGCCTGCTGCGGCGGGAGGATGGCCGGGTCTATGACCTGCATTCCAGCCCGTTGCCGGATGGCGGCTTTGTCAGCCTGCTGCTGGACGTGACCGACGTGGCCGCGGCCGGGGGAGAAGCCGAAGCCCTGGCCCGCCGGCTGGAGGATGTGCTGCATCGGCTGCATGCCGGGCTGGCGGTGTACGACCCCGACCACAAGCTGGTGCTGAACAACGCGGCCTATGAACGCCTGCTCGGGTTGCCCCGCGGCCTGCTGCCCCCCGGCACCAGCTACCCCGACCTGCTGCGGGAACTGGCCCGCCGCGGCGACTTCGCCAATGCCGACCCCGAGGCCCTGCTGGCCAGCCGGGCGTTGATCGACCGCACCCGGCCGCACCAGCATACCCGCGAAAGGCCCAATGGCCGGGTGCTGCACTTCGAAAGCCAGCCGGTGGCCGAAGGCGGCTGGCTGGTGGAGGTGACCGACATCACCGCGGCCAAGCGGGCGGAGGACGAGGCGCGTCGCCGCGCCCGCATGCTGGACGCGGTGCTGGAAGCGCTGCCGCTGGGCGTGATGGTGGTGGGCGCGGACATGCGCATCGTGCTGCTGAACAGTGGCTGCCACCGCTTCTTCGCCGGCTCCGAGCTGAAGGTGGGTGACCACCGCGAGGTGGTGGCCCGCCGCCGCGCCGAGGCCGGGCTTTACGGCCCGGGCGATATCGAGGCGCTGGTCGCCGCCAACCTGACCCCGCTGGCCGCCGAGCCGACACTGCGCCGCCGGGTGCGGCCGGATGGCACCGCCATCGAGATCCATTCGGCGCCGCTGCCGGATGGCGGCTACGTGCAGGTGCTGGCCGACATCACCCTGCTGCACCAGGCCCAGGCGGAAGCCACCCAGCGCGCGGCGCTGATGCAGGTGATGCTGGACAGCATGCGCCATGGCATCGCGCTGTTCGACAGCGACCGGCGGCTCATCACCTCCAACGCGCTGGCGGCCCGGCTGGTGGGCCTGCCGCAGGAAGCGATGCGCCCCGGCACCAGCGTGGCGGAACTGCGCGCCCTGCAGGCCGAGGCCGGCGAGTTCGGCACCGCCAGCGAAGCCCGCGCGCTCATCGCCATTTCGGAACAGCACGACGCCAGCCAGCCGCATCGCTACACCCGGCAGCGGCCGGATGGCAGCATCCTCGACATCGCGTCCGACCCCACGCCGGGGGGGGGCTTCGTCCGCACCTACATCGACATCACCGCCCGGGCCCGGGCCGAGGAACAAGCCCAGCAACGGGCCGCCACGCTCCAGGCCATGATCGACAACCTGGGCATGGGCGTGGCGCTGTTCGGCCCCGACCGCCGGCTGGTGGCGGCCAACCCGCTCTCGGCCGAACTGGGCGGCATACCGGCTGCCAGCCTGACGCCCGGCGCCCTGCTGGACGACCTGGTCGGCGAGCAGCTGGCGGTCAATGCCACCGGAGACCGGGCGGCGGCGGAGCGGCTGACGGTGCAGGCCCTGGCCCAGGACCGCCGGCAGGCCCATCGCCACCAGCGCCGGACCGCCGATGGCCGCATGCTGGAAGTGCGGTCCGACCCGATGCCGGATGGCGGCTTCGTGCTCAGCCACATCGACATCACCGCGCTGGCCCGGGCGGAAGCCGAGGCGCAGAGCCGCGCCAGCATGCTGCAGGCGGCGCTGGACAACATGCGCCACGGCATTGCCATGTTCGGCCCCGACCATCGGCTCATCGTCGCCAACGCCCTGGCCACCCAGGTTACCGGCCTGCCCGCCGGCACCCTGCGGCCGGGCATGACCCAGGAAGCCCTGCTGCGCGCCCTGGCGACCGTTGGCTATTTCGACCAGGACCCCGACCAGGAAGCCGCCATCCTGGCCCTGACGCGGGCAGACCGCTGCACCCCGCTGCGCACCCAGCGCCACGTCAACGACGGCCGCATCATCGAGGTCACCTCCGACCCGACCCCGGATGGCGGCTTCGTCATCACCTTCGGCGAAATCCCCGCCCGCGCCCGGGCCGAGGCCGAGGCCGCCGAGCGCGCCCGCGACCTGCAGGTGATGCAGGACCACATGCGCCACGGCATTGCCATGTACGGGCCGGACCGGGTGCTGCGCACCGCCAACACGTTGTTCCGCGCGCTGTGCGGGCTGCCGCCCGATACGGTGATGGTGGGGCGGCCCTATGCCGCCCTGGTGCGGCTGCAGCATGATTCCGGCGTGTTCGGCCAGGGCGAGGCCGCCCGGCGGACCGAAGCCGAACTGCTGGCGTTGGACCGCAGCCTGCCGATCCGCCACCTGCGCCACTGGCCGAACGGCCGGATCATGGAGATCCATTCCGAGCCGACCGAGGATGGTGGCTTCGTCATCACCATTTCCGACATCACCGCCCTGGCCACCGCCCAGCATGAGGCGCAGCAGCGCGCCGACCTGCAACAGGCCATGCTGGACAACATCCAGCACGGCATCGCGCTGTACGGGCCAGACCGCCGGCTGCGCGTGGCCAACCGCCTGGCCGGCCCCGGCATGGGCCTGCCGGAGATGGAGCTGTACGCCGACCACCTGCTGGAAGACCTGGTCAAGCGGCAGCACCGTTCCGGCTTCTTCGGCGCCGAGCCGGAAGCCACGCGCATCGCCACCACGGTGCTGACGATGGACCGCGGCCAGCACCACCGCTACCTGCGGCACCTGCGGAACGGCGCCATCATCGAGGTCACCTCGGCGCCCATGCCGGATGGTGGCTTCGTCATCACCCATACCGACATCACCGCGCTGGAGCAGGCCCGCGCCGAGGCGCAGCGCCGCGCCGGCGTGCTGGAGGTGATGCTGGACAACATGCGCCACGGCATCGTGCTGTTCGACAGCGCGCAGCGCGTGGTCAGCGCCAGCGCCCTGACCGCCGGATTGATCGGCCTGCCCGAGGGCAGCCTGCGGCCGGGCACCACCCTGCACGAGCTGGGCGAGGCGCAACTGCTTGCCGGCGAGTTCGGCCCCAGCGGCCAACGGCCGCTGGTGGATGGCACGCAGCGGCCGGACCGCCGCCGCGCCTTCCGCTACACCCGGCAACGGCCCAACGGCACCATCCTGGAAATCGCCTCCGACCCGACACCGGATGGCGGCTTCGTGGTGACCTACAGCGATGTCACCGAACTGAGCCAGACCAAGGCCGCGGCGCAGCATCGGGCCGCCCTGCTGCAGGCCATGCTGGACAACGTGCAGCACGGCATCGCGGTGTATGACCAGGAGGGCCGGCTGGTCACCGCCAACCACATGGCCGCCGACCATTGCGGCCTGACACCCGAGGAGATGCAGCCAGGGCTGCTCCATGCCGAGCTGATCCGGTTGCAGTTCCAGCGGGGAGCCTTTGGCGCCGGCGCCCAGGCGGAAGCCTTCCTGCGGGAAACCCTGGCGCGGGACTGGCATCAGCCCTGCCGCTTCCAACGCACCGACAGCCGGGGCCGCGTGCTGGACATCAGCGGCAACCCGATGCCCGATGGCGGCTACGTGCTGGGCTGGAGCGACATCACCCCGCTGCTGGAGGCCCAGGCCGAGGCAGCGCGCCGCGCCACCGTGCTGCACGTGATGATGAACAACATGCGCCACGGCATTTCGCTGTACGACGCCGACCAGCGCCTGGTGGCGGCGAATGCGCTGGTGGCGCAGATGAACGGCGCCCTGGAAGGCCCGAGCCGGATCGGCTGGACGCTGCGCCAATTGCTGGAGGAACAGCAGGCGCTGGGCCGGTTGAGCGAAGCGCAGAAGCTGCGCCAACTGGCGCTGGACCGCTCGCAGCCCGACCGGGCGGTGGCCAGCCTGCCCAATGGCGCGGTGCTGGAGGTGCGCTCCGACCCGACACCGGATGGCGGCTTCGTGGTGACCCACAGCGATGTCACCGAACTCAGCATGGCCCGGGCGCAGGCGCAGAACCGCGCCGACGTGCTGCAGGTGATGATGGATGGCATGCGCCACGGCATCGCCCTGTTCAACCTCCGCCATGAATTGGTGGAACACAACGCCCTGGCCGCCCGGCTGGCCGGGCTGCCGCTGGATCACGCGCCGGTGGGCACCACCTTCAAGGACGTGGTGGAGGAACAGGTCCGCCGCGGCATCATCGACACCGAGCATGCCCACTACGCGCTGGGCCTGGACCGCACCAAGCCGGCCCGCTACCTGCGCGAAGGCCCCGACGGCACGATGCTGGAGATCGGCTCCGACCCGACGCCCGATGGCGGCTTCGTCATGACGCTGACCGACGTGACGTCGCTGGCCCGGACCGAGGCCGAATCCCGCCACCGCGCCGAATTGCTCCAGCTGATGCTGGAGAACATGCGCCATGGCATCGTGCGCTACGACCGCGACCGCCGGCTGGTGATGGCCAACCACCTGGCGCTGGAACTGCACGGCCTGCCGCCCGACACCAACCTGGTGGGCATGCGGGAGCCGGATATCGTCCGCATGCTGTACGAGCGCGGCGAGGTGAGCGAGGCGCTCTGGCGCAGCAGCGTCAACGCCGACATCACCACCGCGCGCCGGATTACCCGCACCCGGCCGAATGGCACGGTGGTGAGCTTCACCGCCAACCCCACGCCGGGTGGCGGCTATGTGGTCACCATCAGCGACATCAGCGACCTGGTGGCGGCGGAAACCGCGGCCAGCCAGCGGGCGGCCATCCTGCAGGTGATGCTGGACAATATCCGCCACGGCATCTGCTACTATGGCCCGGACCGTCGGGTGGTGGCGGCCAATGCGCTGGCCGCCAGGCTGGGCGGCCATGCGCCGGATGCCCTGGTCGCCGGCGTCAGTCTCGACCAGTTGATCGCGGAACAGTTGGACAGCGGCGCGGTGCCCGCGGGTGCCGAGGCCATCGCCCGCCAGGCGCTGACGCTGGACCGCAGCAAGCCTTCCCGCCACACCCGCCCCACCGGGGATGGCCGCACGCTGGAAGTCACCTCCGACCCCACGCCGGATGGCGGCTTCGTCGTCACCTCCACCGACATCACCCGGCTGGTGGAGGCCGAGGCGGTGGCGCAGAGCCGCGCCACCACGCTGGGGGTGATGCTGGACAACATCCGCCACGGCATCGTGCTGTTCGACGCCGACCACCGGCTGGTGGCCGCCAATCCCCGGGTCCACCACATGCTGGGCCTGCCGGAGGACGCGCTGCGCGCCGGGCTGCCGCTGCCCGACTACATCCGCCGGCTGGCCCAGGCCGGGGTCTATGGCTCCGATGCCGAGGCCCTGGACCGGGCCGAGGCCACCCTGGCGCGCTTCAACCCGGCCCATTCCAACCAGCATGTCCGCACCGGGCCGCAAGGCCAGATCATCGAGGTGGTGTCCGACCCGACACCGGATGGCGGCTTCGTGCTGACCTATACCGACGCCACCGAGGAACGCCGGGTGCGGTCCGAACTGCAGGCGGCACGCGAGGCGGCGGAGGCCGCCAACCTGGCCAAGTCCCGCTTCCTGGCCACCATGACGCACGAGTTGCGCACCCCGCTGAACGCGGTGATCGGCTTTTCGGAGGCGTTGCAGACCGCGCCCGACGCCGAGAGGGCGCGCGAATACCTGGGGTCCATCCATGAAGCCGGGCGGCACCTGCTGTCCCTGATCGACGACATCCTGGACGTGACCCGGGCCGAGACCACCGGCTTCCAGGTGGCGGTGGGGGAGGTGGACCTGCAACCGCTGTGCGAGGGCGTGGTGCGGGTGATGCGCGCCGCCGCCACCAGCGGCCAGGTGGCCCTGGCGCTGGACCTGGCACCGGAGTTGCCGGCACTGCGCGCGGATGAGGTGCGGCTGCGCCAGGTGCTGCTGAACCTGCTGTCCAATGCGGTGAAGTTCACCCCGGCCCAGGGCAGCGTGACGCTCTCGGCCGGGATGGACCAGGACGGTTCCCTGGTGGTGCGGGTGCGGGACACCGGCATCGGCGTGAAGCCGGAGGACATGCCCCGCGCCTTCCAGCCGTTCAGCCAATTGGAATCTTCGCTGGCCAGGCGCTTCCCCGGCAGCGGGCTGGGCCTATATCTGTCCCGCGCCCTGGCCGAGGCACAGGGGGCGAAGCTGACGCTGGAAAGCGGGCCGGGCGTTGGCACCACCGCGGTGCTGCGCTTTCCGCCCAACCGGCTGGTACCCTGCGCGCCCGATACCCCGCCGACCCAACCCGTCTTCGCCCCGTGAGGCCCAGAACCATGCCCCTCGACACCCCGCTCGCCGCCACCGACCGGCTGTTCTTCGCCGAACTGGACCAGGCCGCCACCGAACGCCTGGTGCGGGCCGAACTGGCCGGGGCGGATGATGGCGAGTTGTTCCTGGAATACCGCGAAAGCGAATCGGTCAGCCTGGATGACGGCCGCATCCGTGGCGCCGCCTTCGACACCAGCCGCGGCTTCGGCCTGCGCGCGGTGGCCGGGGAAGCGGCGGGCTATGCCCATAGCGGCGAAATCTCGGAAGCCGCGCTGGCCCGGGCGGCGGCCACGGTGCGGGCGGTGCAGTCCGGCCATTCCGGCACCCAGGATGTCGCCCCCCAGGCCACCAACCAGCGGCTCTACACCGACAGCAACCCGCTGAGCCTGCTGGACTTTGCCGCCAAGACCAGCCTGCTGGGGGAAATCGACGCCTTCGCCCGGGCGCTGGACAGCCGGGTGAAGCAGGTGATGGCCTCGCTGCATGGCGAATGGCAGGCGGTGCAGATCCTGCGTGGCGATGGCACCCGGGTGGCCGATATCCGCCCGCTGGTGCGCCTCAACGTGGCCGTGGTGGTGGAACAGGATGGTCGGCGGGAAACCGGCAGCCAGGGCCTGGGCGGCCGCTTCGACTACAGCCGCGTGGTGGCGCCCGAGGTCTGGCAGGGCGCGGCGCGCGAAGCCCTGCGCCAGGCGCTGGTGAACCTGGCAAGCGTGCCCGCCCCGGCCGGGGAGATGGAGGTGGTGCTGGGCCCGGGCTGGCCCGGCATTCTGCTGCACGAAGCCATCGGCCACGGGCTGGAAGGCGATTTCAACCGCAAGGGCACCAGCGCCTTTGCCGGCCTGCTCGGCCAGCGCATCGCCGCGCCGGGGGTGACGGTGGTGGATGACGGCACCATGCCGGACCGCCGCGGCAGCCTGACCGTGGACGACGAGGGCACCCCGAGCCACCGCACCGTGCTGATCGAGGATGGCATCCTGGTGGGCTTCCTGCAGGACCGGCAGAATGCCCGGCTGATGGGCGTGGCCCCCACCGGCAACGGCCGGCGCCAGAGCTACGCCCATGCGCCGATGCCGCGCATGACCAACACCGTGATGCTGAACGGCAACCACGCGCCGGAGGAGATCATCCGCAGCGTGAAGCGCGGCCTCTACGCGGTGAATTTCGGCGGCGGCCAGGTGGATATCACCAGCGGCAAGTTCGTGTTCAGTGCCTCGGAAGCCTACCTGATCGAGGATGGCCGCCTCGGCGCCCCGGTGAAGGGCGCGACGCTGATCGGCAACGGGCCGGACAGCCTGACCAAGGTGGCCATGCTGGGCAACGACATGGCGCTGGACCCCGGCGTGGGCACCTGCGGCAAGTCCGGCCAGGGCGTGCCGGTGGGCGTGGGCCAGCCGACGCTGAAGCTGGCCGGGCTGACCGTGGGCGGCACCGCGATGTAGCGCGCGCCGCTGGAGCGTGATCGGCGCCGGCTGAAGCGCCGATCACGCCCTGGATTATTGATGTGTCGCGGGATTCACACCTTGCGGTGAGCGAACCTCAGACGATCACGCTCCAGCCCAGGCGGTTCCACCCCCTGGCCGGGCGGCAACAGCCCGGGCCGGCGGGTCCCGCCCGCCCTACCCTGGTTCGGGGCGTGGTTCGGGGCCGCTGCCCCGGCGCCCGGCGCTACTTGCGCAGTTGCAGGATGCTCCACAGCGGCAGCGCATCAACCGCGCCCGGCGGCAGCAGCGGGTCGTACAGCGAGATGTCGGCGCGAATCCGGTAGTTGGCCTTGGAGAGCACCGCCGGGTCCACCCCGGTGGCGCTGATCATGCCCAGGGCCCGGTCGGCCAGGGTGCCTCCGCTTTGCAGGTGGCATTCGCCGAAACCAGCGAATACCCGGCGCAGCGCCGCGGGCGTCAGGTCCAGCAGGTGCGGGGCGCCGAAGCGTGTCCAGTGGCCCGGCATGGCGCCCACCAGCGCCCAGCCGCCCGGCTTCAGCACCCGGTGGATTTCCCGCGCGAAGCCAACCGGGTCCACCAGGTGGTTGATGGTGGCGTTGCTGTGCACCAGGTCCAGGCTGTTGTCGCGGAACGGCAGCGCCAGCGGGTTGCCCAGCAGGTGCGGCGCGTCGAAGGCCAGCCAGTCCATCTGCAGCAGGCGCGGGTCGGCCTGGCGCTCCGGCGGGCCGCCGATGTCCAGGGCCAGGCCATCGGCCGGCAGCGCGGCCACCCATTCCATGAACGGCGCCAGCATCGGCGGCGCGGCCAGCAAGGGCGCCAGCGGCACGGTGGGGGTGGGCAGCCCGGGCGGGCCGACATCCTCGGTAATGCCCACCAGCCGCACTTCGCAACCAAAGGCCGCCGGGTCGCTGCGCCCGGTGGCGGCCAGCACGATCTCGCAACTGCCGCCGCCGGGGTTGTCGATCGTCACCCCGGTCGGCAACCCCACCACCGGGTCGTACAGGTCCAGCTCCGCCACCACGGCACCGTCGCGCCGCACCTCCAGCAGGCCGCCATGCGGCCAGGCGAAGCAGCGCAGCCCCACCCGCGGGGCGCTGGTGGTGAAGCGCAGCAGGCTGCCGACGCCACCCGGGGAGTGCAGTTGCCCCGGCGTCGCCGCCCAATCCCCTTCCAGCGCAAGCCGCGGGCTGTCCAGCGGCAGGCTGACCGGCTGCGGGCTGGGCGCCAGCGCGGTGGGGCGCAGGCAGCGGAACGCCGCCAGGGTCTCGGCCTCCACGTCGAAGCCGACGAAGCGGAAGCGGTAGTTCAGCAGCCGCGCCACCACCTGGCGATTGCGGTCCAGCAGCCAGCCGGAAAACGGCTCGTCGCCCGCCCAGCTTTCCACCACCAGACGAGGGGCCTGGTTGGTGCCGGGCACGGCCAACAGGGGCAGGATGGTCTTCGGCAGCATCACGGGCACCTTCGGTTGGCCGGCACGGCGAGTCGTTGCCGTCGAGTTATAGCTCAGCCGCGGCCAGAGCGGGGGTCACCGCGCCGCCCCACAGCGCGGTGCTGCGCTGCAACCAGCGGTCGGCCTGGGTCATGCCACTTTCGGCAATCTCCCGCAGCGGGGAAAGATACACCTCCTCCCCCATGCCGCGCGCCTGCAGGCCCTGGCCGGCGATGGCCAGCACGTCCTGCGCCCAGTCGCGCACCGTACGGCCGCGGAACGGGGTGGCCAGGGCGGTGCGCGGCACCGCCTGGCGCAGCGCCGCCAGTTCGGCCGCGCCCCAGTCCCGGGTCAGCGCCCGGGCCGCCTTCTGCGCCGCGTCGTCGTACAGCAGCCCCACCCACAGCGCCGGCTGCGCCACGATCATCGCCGCGCTGCCCACGTCGCTGCCGCGCATTTCCAGGAAGCGCTTCAGCCGCACATCGGTGAAGGCGGTGGTCACATGGTCGGCGAAGTCGCCCATCGTCGCCCGCTCACCCGGCAACGCGGCCAGCTTGCCGTCCATGAAGTCCCGGAAGCTGGCGCCGGCGGCGTCCACGAAGCGGCCATCCCGCATGACGAAGTACATCGGCACGTCGAGGATCCATTCGCAGAACCGCTCGAAGCCGAAGCCCTGCTCGAACACCACGGGCGGAATGCCGGTGCGGCGGGCGTCGGTTTCCACCCAGGCCTGGCCGCGCAGGGTGCGGAAGCCGTTGGGCTTGCCCTCGGCGAAGGGGGAATTGGCGAACAGCGCGGTGGCGATGGGCTGCAACGCCAGGGAAATGCGCAGCTTCTCCACCATGTCGGCTTCGTCGCCGAAGTCCAGGTTGGCCTGCACGGTGCAGGTGCGCAGCATCATATCCAGGCCCATGCGGCCCACGGTGGGCATGTAGCGCCGCATGATGCCGTAGCGGCTCTTGGGCATCCACGGCATCTCCTCCCGCGTCGCCAGCGGGTGGAAGCCCAGGCCGGAGAAGCCGATGCCCAGCGGCCCGGCGATGCGGTGGCATTCGCGCAGGTGCTCGCCCAGTTCCAGTTGCACCGCATGCAGGTCGGCCAGCGGCGCGCCGGAAAGCTCGAACTGGCCGCCCGGTTCCAGGCTGATGGAGATGCCGCCGGCCTTCTTCAGGCCAATCGGGTTGCCATTGTCCAGAATCGGCTCCCAGCCGAACTGGTAGAAGCCTTCCAGCAGGGCGCGGATGCCCTGGTCCTCATAGCCGGGGGCGCTGAGGTCGCCGCGGCGGAAGCCGAATTTCTCGTGCTCGGTGCCGATTCGCCAATCCGCCCGCGGCTTGCTGCCGGCGGCGAACCATTCGGCCAACTGGCGCACGGAGGTGATCGGCGTGAGATCGGCCTCGCCGGGGTTCGACATTCTGTACGTCCGTTCTTGTCGGGCCCCAGCATGGGCCGGCGCGCGTGGTTCAGGCCTGATGTAGTGCTACGCCCAGTCGCCCGCCAGCGCCTGGAGGGCGGCTAGGCCGGCAACCGCCGCCGTCTCGGTCCGCAGGATGCGCGGGCCGAGGGCAACAGGCGAAACAAAGGCACGCCGGAGCAGATCGTCAAGTTCCGCCCGCTCGAACCCCCCCTCCGGGCCCACCAGCCAGGCCAGGGGCGGCCGCAGAACGGCCAGGGCCTGGCGCAGCGGCGGGGCGCCGGCGCGTTCGGCCGCCACCAGCAGCGGCCCGCCATCCCAGGCATCCAGCACCAGGTGCAGCGGCCGGGCCTCGGCCACCACCGGCACCGCCAGGCGCTCGCATTGCTCGGCGGCTTCGCGGGCGATGCCGGCCAGCCGGGCGGTGTTCACCCGGTCGGTGATGCTGCGGCGGGTGATCACCGGCTGGATCAGGGTTACCCCCAGCTCGGTGGCCTTTTCCGCCACCCAGTCCATGGCATCCCGCTTCACCGCGGCCAGCAGCAGGCGCAATTCGGGCTCCGGCGCCTGCGGGCGGGCCTGGGCCTCGGCGACGAAGACGCCACGGTCCTTGCGCAGCGCGCCGATGCGGCCGGCCCATTCGCCGTCCCGCCCGTTGAACAGCCGCACCGGGTCGCCCACCGCGCGGCGCATCACGTTGCCCAGGTAGTGCGCCTGGTTCGGCGTGGCCGGCACCTCGGCGCCCGCCGCCAGGTCGGCCGTGGTGAACAGGCGGGGGCCGGTGGCAACCGGGGTGCCCGGGGGCGCGGCAACGGCGGGGGAATGGGTGGACATGGCTTCTCCTGCCGGGGCTTATACGCGCCATGCAGGGTTTCACCGATATTCGCCACGAGGGCTGGGTGGCGCGGCTGCCGGCCGGCTGGCGCCCCTATGCGCTGCTGGCCCGGTTCGACCGGCCGATCGGCGCCTGGCTGCTGTTCCTGCCCGGGCTCTGGGCCTTCGCCCTGGCCGCGCCGGGCTGGGCCGAGGGGCTGCGGCTGGCGGCGCTGTTCCTGCTCGGCGCCTTCGCCATGCGCGGCGCCGGCTGCGTGGTGAACGACCTGTGGGACCGCGATATCGACGCCCGGGTGGAACGCACCCGCGGCCGGCCGCTGGCCTCCGGCGCGGTGCGGCCGAAGCAGGCGCTGGCCTTCCTGGCCGGGCTCTGCCTGGTGGGGCTGGCGGTGCTGGTGCAGTTGAACCCGGCCGCCATCTGGCTCGGCCTCGGCGCGCTGCTGCCCATCGTGCTGTATCCACTGGCCAAGCGCGTCACCAACTGGCCACAGGCCATGCTGGGCTTCGTGTTCAGCTGGGCGGCGCCGGAAGGCATGGCGGCGGCCACCGGCACCCTGGCGGCGCCGGCCTATGCCCTGTGGGCCGCCGGCTTCGTGTGGATTCTGGCCTACGACACCATCTATGCCCACCAGGACCGCGAGGACGATGCCAAGGTTGGCATCGGCAGCACCGCGCTGCGCCTGGGGGAGAACACCCGCCCCTTCCTGGCCGGCTGCTACGCGCTGATGCTGGCGCTGCTCGGGCTGGCCGGCTGGCTGGCCGGCAGCGGCGCCTGGTTCTGGCCGGCGCTGCTGCTGCCGGCGGCGCTGCTGGCCCACCAGGTGGTGCGGCTGGACATCCACGACCCGGCGCTGTGCCTGCGGCTGTTCAAGGCCAACCGGGAGGTCGGGCTGGCGGTGGCGCTGGCCTTCCTGGCCGGCCGGCTTTGAGCGCACCCGCCGACCACGCCGGCTTCATCCGCGCCCATACCACGGTGGCGCGCAGCGCCTTCGTGCCGGAAATCCCGCTGTACCTGGCCACCGAGATCACCCCGATCTGGCAGGCTACCGAAGCCTGGCTGGCGCAGCAGGGCATCGAGCCGCCGTTCTGGGCCTTTGCCTGGCCGGGCAGCCAGGCCATGGCACGGCTGCTGCTGGACCAGCCCCACCACGTCGCCGGCCGCCGCGTGCTGGACTTCGCCGCCGGCTGCGGGCTGGCCGCCATCGCCGCCATGCGGGCCGGTGCCGCCAGCGCCGAGGCCGCCGAGATCGACCCGCTGGCGCTGGCCGCCACCCGGCTGAACGCGGCGCTGAACCACGCCGTCGTGGCCACCCCCAGCGGCGATGTGGTCGGCAGCGCCTGCCGCTGGGACCTGATCCTGGCCGGGGATGTCTGCTACGAGGCGCCGATGACCGGCCACATCATGCCCTGGCTGCGCGCCATGGCGGCCGCCGGCGCCGAGGTGTGGCTGGCCGACCCTGACCGCAGCTATCGCCCGCGCCAGGGTCTGGCCGAACTGGCCCGCTACAGCGTGCCCACCACGCGGGAACTGGAAGACCGCGATACCCGGGACGTGACCATCTTCCGCCTGCTGCCCTGAACCAGGCCGGCCCTGCTCGCGCGGGTATCGCTTGCGCGCCGCCAGCCCCGCCCCGAGACTGCCGCCATGCCCCCAAGCCCCCAGGATGAGGCCCGCGCCGCCATCACCGCCGCCGGCACCCTGCCGGACCAGGAGATCGACCTGGCCGCGGTGGCCCTGCAATTCGCCCGCATCGACCGGCCGGAAGCCGATTGGCAGGCCGCCAACGCCACGCTTTCCGCCCTGGCGCGGCAGGCGGTACAGGCCGCCGACGCCAACCCGCGGGCGGCGGAAGGCGACCTGGCGCAACGCGTGCAGACCCTGGCCCAGGTGCTGCACGACCAGGCCGGCTTCGACGGCGACAGCGAAACCTACGACGACCCGGCCAATGCCAACCTGATCGAGGTGCTGCGGCGCCGGCGGGGCCTGCCGGTGGCGCTGGGCCTGCTGTGGCTGCACGCCGCAGAGGCTGCCGGCTGGAACGCCTGCGGGCTGGATTTCCCCGGCCATTTCCTGGTCGGGTTGCAGGGCCAGCGCGGCCAGCTGGTGGTGGATGTGTTCCATGGCGGTGCCGTGCTGGCAGCCCCGGAACTGCGGGAGCTGCTGAAACGCGCGGAAGGCGAGCGCGCCGAGCTGCGCCCCGGCCTGTTGAGCGCCATGGGCAAGCGCACCGTGCTGCTGCGGTTGCAGAACAATATCAAGCTGCGCCGGCTACAGGCTGGCCAGATGGAAGCCGCCCTGGTCTGCACCGAGGACATGCTGCGCCTGGCGCCGGAAAACCCGCTGCTGTGGCGCGAAGCCGGGCTGATGAACCAGCGGCTGGACCGGATCGGCGCCGCGCTGTCCTGCCTGGACCGTTGCCTGGAACTGGCGCCGAAGGGCGAGATGGCGGCCCGCATCCGCGTGATGATCGAGGATCTGCGCCAACGGCTGAACTGAACGGCGGAACCCGCCACGGGCCGCTGCGTACTGCCCGGGCGGTGGAGGCAGGCATGGCAGGGCGACGCGGGTTGCTGGGGGTGGTGCTGGGCTTGGCCCTGCCCGCCTCGCTCCATGCCGAGGAGGCCCCCCCAGCGCCTCGGCGCCGCCGCCCGCCCACCGCCCACCCGGCACCACCCGTCGCGGTGGCCGAGCCGCCACGGCCACCGCGCGCGGCGATCGACCGCCCGGCGCCCGAACCCCCGGGCCCCGGCGCCCAGCCCGCCCCGTTGCCGGCCAGCAATGCCCAGCCGCCCCTGGTGGACCGCCAGCCGCGCCCCAGCATCACCTTCGGCGTGCCGACCCCGCCGCTGTTCGGCTTGGGGGAGACCTTCGCCCGCCCCGATTCGATGAGTGAGACCCGCAGCCAGCCGGGTATCCGCCTGCCCTCCCCCGGCGCCACGCTGCGGTTGCCGATCTGGTAGTTCGCACCGCGCGAAGGTCAGGCCCCAGGGCCATGGCTGCCAGGGTCAGCCGAGGCGGCGCGGCCGGCCGCTGCGGCCCGGCTCGGGAGGGGCCTTGCCAGCGCCGGCCGCGCCGCCCCAAGCTGGCGCCATGCTGGAACTCCGCCCCTGCTGCGAATGCTGCGGCACCAACCTGCCCCCGGCGAGCCTCGACGCCCGGATCTGCAGCTATGAATGCACCTTCTGCGCCGGTTGCGCCGAGGCCACGCTGCGCGGCATCTGCCCGAATTGCGGCGGCGAGCTGGTGCGCCGGCCGATTCGGCCGGTGGCGCGGCTGGAAAAGCACCCGGCCAGCACCCAGCGCAAGGTGAAGCCGCAGGGCTGCGTCGCCGTCTGAAGCCGGGCGCTCGCGCCCTACCGCAATATCCGCCGCACCAGCGCCCTGGCCCGCGCCCCGCGCGGTGGGTCCAGCAGCCGGGCCAGGCTGAAGCGGCCGTGCACCACCTCCGCCCGCAGATTGCTCAGCGCCAGGAAGCCGGCCTCCGCATTGCGCCGGCCCTGGCCGGAAGCGCCGATGCCACCGAACGGCAGCCCGGCCATGCCGGCATATTCCAGGCACCGCTCCCGCACCAGGGCGCCGGAGGTGGTGGCCGCCGCCACCCTGGCCGCTTCCGCCGCCGAGGCGCCGAACAGGTACACCGCCAGGGGTGCCGGCCGGGCATTCACCCACTCCAACGCGGCGGGCAGCCCGGCGCAGGCCACCACCGGCAGCACCGGGCCAAACACCTCCGCCTGGTGCAGCGGGTGGTCGGCCGGGGCCTGGGCCAGCCGCAGCGCGCGGCGCCGGCCGGGGCCATCCGCCGCCAGCGGCACCAGTTCGGTCCCGGCGCACAGGGCGTCGAGCCGGTGCAACTGCGCCTCGTTCACCACCGCGGTTTCCGGCAGGCCGAGGCCAGTGGCGCGGCACGCCGCCTCGAACGCCTGGGGGGTGTGGCCAACCAGCAGCACCGTGTCGGGTGCCACGCAGGTCTGCCCGGCGTTGAACAGCTTGCCGGCCAGAATCGCCCGGGCGGCGCGGAGCAGATTGGCGCCAGGCAGCACCAGGGCTGGGCATTTGCCGCCCAGTTCCAGCGTGATGGGCACCAGCCCCGGCGCCGCCGCCAGCGCCACCTGGCGCCCCACCGCGGTGCCGCCGGTGAACACCAGGTGGTCCCAGGGCTGCGCGGCGAAATCCGCCGCCACCGCCGGCCCACCCTGCACGCTGCGCACCATGTCGGCGCCCAGCGCCGCTTCCAGCAGCCGGGCCAGCAGCGCGGCGGTGCGCGGCGTGGCCTCGCTGGGCTTCACCGCCACCCGGTTGCCGGCGGCGATCGCATCCACCAGCGGCATCAGCACCAGTTGCACCGGGTAATTCCACGGCGCCATGATGCCGACCACGCCCTTCGGCGCCGGCACCAGCGCGGCGCTGGCCGGCCAGAAATGGAACGGCACCCCAACCCGGCGCGGCCGCATCCAGCGCCGCAGCCGGGCGCGAGCCAGTCGCATGGCGGCCAGCGGCACCATCACCTCGGCCAGCAGGGTTTCCTCGGCGCAGCGGCCACCGAAATCCGCCTCCAGCGCCGCCACGATATCATCCGCCGCCGCCAGCAGCGCCGCCGCCAGCGCGGCCAGCAGGGCGCGGCGCCGGGCGGCATCCGGCACGCCATCCCGCGCCGCGGCCCGGCGCAGGGCGGCCAACGCGGCGGCCGACGCGGCGGCCGGCGCCATCGGCCGGGCTAGCCGCGCAGCAGCGCGCGGGCGGCGGCCTGGCCGCTACGCACCGCGGCGTCGATCGTGGCCGGCAGCGCCGGCCAGCTCCAGTCGCCGGCCAGGGCCAGGTTGGCCAGCGGCTTGCGGGCCGGGCGCAGCACCTCCCCCGGCACATGGCGCGGCGTGGCGCGGCGTTCCTTCACCACCCGGCAGGCTGGCGTCATCAACGGCCATTCACCGGCAATGCGGAAGGCGGCGGCGGCGCGCAGGATCTCGCTCCAGGCCCGCGGTGCCAGTTCGGCCTCGCCCAGCCCGGCCTCAGCGTCGCCGGCGGAAACCGTCACTGCCACCCCGGACGGGCGCACCAGCACCCA
Organism: Acetobacteraceae bacterium; assembly: GCA_947373495.1. Classification (GTDB taxonomy): domain Bacteria; phylum Pseudomonadota; class Alphaproteobacteria; order Acetobacterales; family Acetobacteraceae; genus CAIMOR01. The sequence goes on along the minus strand of CANBXZ010000008.1, from coordinate 11,665 downwards.
TTGGCACAACGCGCCCAGCATGCCGATGAAGCGCACCGGCCCCGGCCCGGTTCGGTCGAAATGCAGGTTCACGATGGGCGCGTGCTGGGTCGGCACCGCCAGATGCGTCAGCAGGCGCTGGCTTTCCCAGGGCGGGGTCGCCAGCACCACCTGGTCGCCGGGCGCCAGGGTCACCGCGTCCTCGCCGAAATCCAGCGCCGAGGCCCGCCCCGCCGCCTGCACCACCCGCCGCAGCCGGGCGCCGTAGCGCACCGTGCCGCCGGCGCGCTGCAAGGCCGCCAGCGCCGGCTGCACCAGGTCCGGCCCCAGCCCGTGTTCGGCCACATACAGCCGGGTGGCGCCCGGCCCGCCCAGCCGGCGCAGCACCTGGCCCAGCCGGGCGCTGCTGGCCTGGTGGGAGGGCGTGTTCAGCGTGGCGATCACCAACGGGTCGACGAAGCCGCGATGAAACGCCGGGTGCCGCGCCATCACCTCGGCGATCGGCCGGTCCCGCCCCGGCAGCGCCATGCCGGCCATGGCCAGCACCGCGCCCCAGGAAGCCCCGGCCGGGCGCAGCGCCTTGTTGCCCCAGGCCAGCGGCGAAAGCGCCACGCGCCGGGCGCTGCCATCGGCCAGGTCCAGCACCGGCAGGCCCTCGGGTTCCGGCTCCACCCAGCCGTCACGGGCGCCGATGCGGGCCAGGAAGGCCAGTGCGGCGGTATTGGCGCCGACCAGGGCATGGGTGCCGTTGTCGGTACCATCGGGCAGGGCACGGGCGCGGCCGCCCGCCTGGGGCGAGCTTTCATGCAGGTGCACGGGGCGGCCGGCCTCGGCCAGGTCCAGCGCCGCCGCCAGCCCGGCCAGGCCGGCCCCGATGACGTGAATGGTCATGCCAGGGCCAGGCTCACGGGCGCTTCAGCCCCAGCGCCATCAGCGCCATGTTCAGCTTCTCGCCCTTGGTCAGCTTCGGGCGCGGGCCGCTGCGGTGGGTGAAGCCGCGCGCCACCAGCCGGTCCAGCAGCCGGCCATAGCCCCAGGCCATCACCGCCGCCGGCAGCAGCGCCTGGGCGGGAAACTGGCCGATCTCCGCCCGCGCCCGGGCGAAGCCGGCCTGGGCGCGGGCCGCCAGCGTGGCGCAGATCGGGCCGAAGGCCGGGTGCGCCACGATGTCCCGCGCCGGGCCTTCCGGCACCCCGGCGGCGTCCAGCAGGTCGCGCGGGATGTAGACGCGCTCGCGCTCGGCATCCTCGTCCACGTCGCGCAGGATGTTGGTGAGCTGGAAGGTGTGGCCGAGTTCCAGGCCAAATTTCTCCGCCTCGGGCGCGCCAAAGATCCGCACGCTCATGGCGCCGACGCTGCCGGCGACGCGGCGGCAATAGAGGTCGAGGTCCGCCTCGGTCTGCAGCCGCAGGAAGTCGGTGGCGTCGGTTTCCATGCCGGCGATCATCGCCTCGCATTCCACCAACGGCACGCCATAGGCGTTGCGGGCGAAGGCCAACTCGCGCGAGACGGCGCAGTCCGGCTCCAGCAGCTTGCGGCGCCAGTCCAGCAGGAAGCGGCGCTTCTCGGCTTCCGGCATGGTGTTGTCGGCCACGTCGTCCACCGCGCGGCAGAAGGCATAGACCCCCCACAGCGCCCGGCGGCGTTCCCCCTTCAGCGCCGCCATGCCGCGGGCGAAGGAAGACCCGGCGCGGGAGACCCGGGCCGCGACCAGTTCCGCATCCGTCGGCCCGGTGCCGAAGGCGCCCAGCAGGGCGCCGAGGAAATCCAGCTTGCCCACCGCCACCCGGCCCAATACCGGGTCGGCCGCACGCAATTTGGCGAGCAGCCGGCGGGCCAGGCCGATGGTCATGGCGCTCTGGATCGCCAGGCGCTTCGCCCGCACCAGGCGCGGCAGCGCGGCGGCGCGGTCGAGCTGTTCCTCCACCCGGTCCAGCGCGGCATCCAGCACTTCCCGCCGGCGGGAGGTGTTGGCCGGGTCGAAGAAGGCGGCCTCGCCGCCGGCGCAGTCCAGCCAGGGGGTGGGCAGGTAGATCCGGTCCAGGCTGGCGCGGTCGCCCACCAGGTCCTGCAGGTGGTTCAGCACCTGCAACGCGGTGCAGAGCCCATCGGCGGCGGCGTTGCCGGCCGCGTTGTCGCCATCGCCATGCAGGCGCAGCAGCATGCGGCCCACCGGGTCGGCGCTGTGGGCGCAATAGTCTTCCAGCTCGGCCCAGTCGGCGTAGCGGGTCTTCGTGGCGTCCTGGCGGAAGGCGCGCAGCATCTTGCGCGCCTCGTCGGTGCCCACGGCGTGGCGATGCAGCCCGGCGGCTTCCGGCATGGTGGTGCCGGGGTCGTCCAGCGCCGCCTCCATCAGGTCCAGCCGGCGCAGCTTCTCCTCGGCGCTGAGGTCGGGGCTGTCACCGATATCATCCGCGGTGCGGACGAAGCGGTAGAAGGCCATGACCTTGGCCCGCAGCGGCTTGGCCAAAATCAGGCTGGCGGTGGGGAAATTCTCTTCGTCGTGGTCCCGCGTGGGGGTGGCGGCAACGGCGACGGAGGGCGTGGCGAGGCTCATGCCGCCTTTGTGGACGGATATGCGCGGCCTTTCCAGCCCGCCGGGCGTCGCGCCAGCAGCGCATGCCACTGAATGGCCAGCGCCACGGCCACGGTCAGCGGGTGCAGCGGCACGCTCCACCAGGCTTCCCGCGCCCGAATCGAGATGGCGGCGCGCAGGCCGAAGCCCAGCAGCAGGGCCAGGGCGGCGGCCGGGCTGGGCAGCAGCAGCCAGGGCCAGAGGTGCCCGCCGGCCAGCAGCAGCGTCCATACCGGCAGGCCCAGCGGCGTCGCCATGCCCTCCCGCGCGTTTTTCCGAAAGCCGGCCCAGGCCTCGCCCAGGCCATGATACATCCGGCATTCAGCCAGCCCGGCACCGGCCACCACCTCGGTGCGGGCGCCGGCGGCGCGCAGCAGCCGGGCCAGCGCCAAGGCGTCATGCAGCACCGCATGCAGCGCGGCATGGCCGCCGGCGGCGCGATAGGCCGCGGCCTCCACCAGCAGCAACTGGCCACAGGCCGCCGCCAGGGCCGGCCAGCGCGAGCCGGCGCGGCCCCCGCCGGGCAGGTAGCCCAGCAGCGGCAGGTTGATCGCCGGCACCGCCAGCGCCTCGCCCAGGCTGCCCAGGTGCTGGCGCGGCACCCCGCTGACCAAGGCCAGCCGGCGGCGCGCCGCATGCCCGACCAGCCGGGCCGCCGCCGCCGGCGCCAGGCGCACATCGGCGTCGATGAACAGCAGGTGGCTGCCGCGCGCCGCCGCCGCCAGCCCGGCGCAGGCATGCACCTTACCGGTCCAGCCCGGCGGCAGGGGCGGCGCGCGCAGCAGGCGGAGGCGCGGCTCCCGCACCGCCAGGGCGGCCACCAGCGTCGCGGTGGCATCGGTGCTGGCGTCGTCCATCACCAGCACCTCCACCGCCACGCCCTGCTGCGCCAGCGCGGCCGCGACGCAGGCTTCGATGTTCGCCGCCTCGTCCCGCGCCGGCACCAGGATGGACACCAGTGCGCCGGCCGGCACCGGGCCGCCGGCTCGGGGCAGCATCGCCAGGTTCAGCGCGCCCAGCCCGGCCGGCAGCGCCGCCAGCCCCAGCGCCAGGGGCGTCGCGGCGATCATTGCTCGTGCCGCGCATCGAAGCGTTGGCCGCGCAGGGCGGCGCCCAGCCGGCGCCACGCCTGCCAGGGGCCGCCCATGCCTTCCCGCCCGTGCAGCAGCGTGGCGAAGCGGGCCGGGTCGCGGATGATGGCGTCCCCCGCCAGCCGGTCCATGCAGGCTTCCAGCGCCAGGCCCAGGGTGGCGGCGCGGTCGGCCCGGGGCTGTTCCAGCAGGCTGGCGGCGCTGAGCGGCGGGCCGAAGCCGCACAGCAGTTCCGGCCGCGGCTCGCCCCAGAACGGATAGTCCAGCGCCAGCGGCAGGAAGCTGGCGTGGGGCGCCATCTCGGCCAACCGGGCCAACCCCGGCAGCACCGGCACCGGGCGGTCCCGCACATCCATGAAGCGGCCGGGGGCGTTCACCCACAGCATGGCGCCGGGCGTGGCCAGCACCGCCCCCGCCGCGCGCAGGAAGCCGGCGGCGCCCCGGGTGGTGCCGGCCTGCACCCCGAACACGCCGATGCGGCGCATGAAGCGGTAGCGGGCCAGCGCCTCCGCCGCCATCGGCGCATACATCTGCTGGCCCGGGAACAGCGCCTGGGCCAGCAGCACGAAGGCGATGCCGTCCCACCAGGAAGGATGGTTGGCGAAGACCACCAATGGCCCGGCGGGAACCTCCGGCTGGCCCCAGGCCGCCACGCGCACCGCACGCAGCCCGGCCCGCGCCCGGCGCTGAAAGGCGGCGTGGAAGAATCGGTGCAGCGCGGCCGAGCGCAACGCCACCGGCGAGGCTTCGGCCGCCATGGGCTATTCCGCCGCCGCCGGGCGCAGCCGGTCCGGCTGGCCGGCGCGAAGCGCGGCCGGCGGCATGCCGGGGCCGCCCAGGTCGTGGTCCAGCGCATCGGCGGCGATCCAGCCGCTCATCATCACCATGGGCATGCCGGGGCCGGGATGCGCCGCGCCGCCGGCCAGGTACAGCCCCTTGACCTGGCGGCTGCGGTTGCCCGGCTTGAACGCCCCGGCCCAGCGGCCATGGCTGGCCAGGCCATAGATGGCGCCGTCCAGCACCCGGTACCGGTCGTGGATGTCCTGCGGTGTCAGGTGGCGCTCCACCACGATGCGGCGTTCGATGTCGGCCATGCCGGCGCTGCGCTTCAGCTTGTCCAGGATCACCTGGCGATAGGCCGGGAACATCCGCTGCCAGTCCTGGCCCGGGCGCAGGTGCGGGGTGTGGACCAGCACATACAGCGCCTCCCCACCCGGCGGCGCCACCGAGGGGTCGGTGGCAGAGGGCGCGGCGATATAGGCGGTGGGGTCCGGCGCCGGGATGCCCTTGGCATAGATCGCGTCGAACTCCTCCTCCGCATCGCGGGAGAAGACGAAGTCATGATGCGCCAGGTGGTCGTAGCGCTGGTTCAGCCCCAGGTAGAGCACCACGCCGGAACAGGCCGGCTGGTATCGGCCGGCGTAGTGCTTCGCCGCGCGGCCGCCGACCAGTTCGGTATAGGTGCGGATCGCATCCATGTTGGAGACCACGGCATCGGCCAGCAGCACCTCCCCGGTGCCGGTGCGCACGCCCCGGATGGCGTTGTCGGCGATATCGAAGCCGGTCACCTCCACATTGGTGCGCAGGTCGGCACCCAGGGAGGCCGCCAGCGCCGCCAGCCCTTCCGCCACCGCCCTGGTGCCGCCGCGCGGGTACCACACGCCCTCGCTGGCCTGCATGTCGCCGATGCCGCACAGCACCGCCGGCGCCAGGTAAGGGCTGCTGCCGACATATTGGCAATAATGGTCCAGCATCTGCGCCAGCCGCGCATCCGGCACCTGGCCACGGATGACCTTGGCCACGGTCTGGCCCATGCGCAGCGCCAGCACGTCCCGCATCACCCCGGGCTGCATCTGGCTGCGCCAGTCGATGGTGTCGCCGATGCCTTCCACCGATTTCCAGAAGAAGAACTTCTCGCTGACCTCATGCAGGTGCGTGGCGATGTCCTGGAAGCGGCGGTAGCCGGCGCCGTTGCCGGGGGCGAAGCGTTCCATCGCGGCGGCCATTTCCGCCACGTCCTGGCACAGGTCTATCTGGGTGCCGCCCTCGAAGAAGCAGCGCCATTGCGGGTCCAGCCGAATCAGCGGCAGGTCCGCCGCCTGGTCGCGCCCGGCCTCGGCGAAGATGCGCCGCAGCACCCGCGGCACGGTCAGGATGGTCGGCCCCATGTCGAAGCGGAAGCGTTCCCCCAGCGGGCCGTCCAGCCGCAGTTCCGCCGCCTTGCCGCCCAGCCAGTGGTTGCGTTCCAGCAGCGTCACCCGGTGCCCGCGCGCCGCCGCGACGCAGGCCGCCGCCAGCCCGCCCAGCCCGCCGCCGACGATGATGACCTTCGCGCTCATGCCACTGCCCCTTGCAGCGCATCCAGCCCCAGGTCCTGGCGAACCAGCCCGGCGGTGATGCGCGCGCCTTCATAGATGACGGGCAGGCCGCTGCCCGGATGCGTGCCGCCGCCCACCAGGTACACCCCGGGCACGTCGGCGAAGCGATTGCCCGGGCGGAACACCAGCATCTGCCCCAGGTCGTGCGCCAGGTTGAAGGTGGCGCCGTGGCCCACCGCGAACTCGTCCTGCCAGTGCTGCGGCGTGACCATGCGTTCGCAGCGGATCCGCGCCTCGATATCCGGCAGGCCCAGCGCCCGCAGCCGGGCCAGCGCCAGGGCGCGATAGCGCGGCGCCTCGGCCGCCCAGTCGGCGCCGTGCTTCAGGTTGGGCACCGGCACCAGCACGTACAGGCTGCTGTGGCCCGGCGGCGCCATGGTCGGGTCGGTCACGCCGGCATGCTGCACGTACAGGCTGGGCAGGTCCGGCAGCTCGCCCTGTTCGATCTGGTGGATGTTGCGGCGATAATCCCCGGCCAGCAGCACGTTGTGGTGCGCCAGTTCCGGCAGCGCCCCCGCCACCCCCAGGTACAGCATGAAGGTGGAGCAGGAATACCGCGCCGCGGCGATGCGCTTGTCTGGCCATTGCCGGCGCGCCGCATTCGGCAGCAGGCGCGGCAGGGCATGGGCGAAATCCGCATTCACCACCACCGCGTCGGCGGCGTGGCGCTGGCCGCCGGCCTCCACCCCCACCGCGCGGCCGGCGGCCAGGGCAATGCGCTCCACCGGGGTGTCCAGCCGGAACGCCACCCCCAGCCGCGCCGCAACCCGGGCCATGGCCGCCGCCACCGCGCCACAGCCGCCGATGGGGTGGAACACGCCGTGCTCGTATTCCAGGAAGCTCAGGATGGTGAACAGGCTGGGGCAGCGGAACGGGCTCATGCCCAGGTACTTGGCCTGGAAGCCGAAGGCCAGGCGCACCCGTTCGTCCTTGAAGTGGCGGCGCAGATCCGCGTCCAGGCTGCGATGCGGGCGCAGCAGCGGCAGGGCGCGCAGCATGTCGCCGCCCATCATGTCCGCGGCGCGGCCGAAGGCGCGTTCCAGCACCGGCTTGAAGGCGTGCAGCTTGCGCCGGTTCTCGGCCAGCCAGGGGCGCAGGCCGGCCGCGTCCGCCGGGTTCAAGCGGGCGATCTCGGCTTCCATGCGGGCGACGTCGCTGGTGGCCTCGATGGTCGGGCCGCCTTCGAACTGCAGGCGGTAATGCGGGTCCAGCTTGACCAGCTCGACCTCGTCCTCCAGCCGGGCGCCGCAGCTGGCGAAGATCTCCGCCAGGATGCGGGGGTAAAGGAAGAAGGTTGGTCCCAGGTCGAAGCGGAAGCCTTCCGGTGTTTCCAGCGTGCGGCTGCGGCCGCCCACCACGGCGTCCTTTTCGAACACCGTCACCCGGGCGCCGGCGGCGGCCAGTTGCATCGCCGCCGCCAGGCCGCCCGGCCCGGCCCCGATAACGGCGACATGCCGCCGGCTGGGCGCCAGGTGGGGCATCGCGGGAGTTCCTGGATCAGCCCTGGGGGCGGCATCCGGGGCAGGCCCCACCAGGCTATCCATGCATGGCGCCGCCTGCCGGCCGGGCGCCGTGCCAGTTCCGCCCGTCGCCGCGGTCACGCGGCGCCGAGCAGGTCCAGCACGGCATCCGCCGCCTCGATCTCGGCCAGCCGCGCCGCCGCGCGCGGCAGCAGCCGGCGCAGGTAGAAATTCGCCAGGGGAGCATACCGCTCCTCAAGCGCCGCCGCCCGCGCGAGTTCCCAGCCACCCAGCAACCAACCGGCCGCGTCCAGGTAGGCCACGGCGGAAGCCTGGGCCGCGTCCGGCCGGGCGGCGTTGGCCAGCATCCAGTCGGTGGCGGCGCCCACCGCATCCGCCGCCGCGTGCAGCCGGGGGTCGGTGGCGCGCACCTCGGCCAGCAGGGCGCGCATCTCGGCACCGCCGTCACGGAACAGCTTGCGCTGCACCAGGTCGATCGCCTGGATGCCGTTGGTGCCCTCATAGATCGGCGCGATCCGGCTATCCCGCAGGATCTGCGCCGCGCCGGTATCCTCCACGAAGCCCATGCCGCCATGCACCTGCACGCCGAGCGAGGCGACATCCACGCCGCGGTCGGTGCACCAGGCCTTGACGATGGGGATCAGCAGGGCGAGCCGGCTTTCGGCGCTGTTGTCGTGCTGCAGCCGGCCGAGGTCGAGGCAATGCGCGGCTTCAAGCACCATCAGCCGGCCGGCCAGGGTGATGGCGCGCATTTCCGCCAGCATGCGCGCCACATCCGGGTGGCGGCTGATCGGCTGGCCGCCCTGGGTGCGCTGCGCGGCATAGGCTTCCGCCAGTTCCACCGCGCGGGCGCCCATGGCCACGCCCTGCAGGCCCACATTCAGCCGGGCGTCGTTCATCATCGCGAACATGGCGTTCAGGCCCTTGTTCGGCTCGCCCACCATCTCGGCCTCGGCACCCTCGAACAGCATGACGCAGGTGGGCGAGGCATGGATGCCGAGCTTCTTCTCGATGCCGCCGCAGCGCACCGCATTGCGCTGGCCGTTGGGCAGCACCTTGGGCGCGGCGAACAGCGAAATGCCGCGGGTGCCGGGCGGCGCATCCGGCAGCCGGGCCAGCACCAGGTGGATGGTGTTGGGCGTCAGGTCGTGCTCGCCGAAGGTGATGAAGATCTTCTGGCCATGCAGGGCGTACTTGCCGCCGCCCAGCGGCTCGGCCCGGGTGCGCACCTGGGAGAGGTCGCTGCCGGCCTGGGGCTCGGTCAGGTTCATGCTGCCGGTCCATTCGCCGGTCACCATCCTCGGCAGCCAGGCGGCCTTCTGCTCGGGCGTGGCGAAGCGGGCCAGCGCCTCGATCGCGCCGCCGGTCAGCAATGGGCAGAGCATGAAGGACATGTCGGCCGCGCAGGCCAATTCCTGCACCGCCACCCACATGCTGGGCGGCAGACCCTGGCCGCCGAATTCCTCAGGGCCGGAAACGCCCTGCCAGCCGGCTTCCACCCAGCCCTTGTAGGCCGGGTAATAGCCCGGCGGCAGGCGCACCACGCCGTTCTCATACACCGCGCCATGGCGGTCGGCGTCCCGGCTGCCGGCGAACAGCACTTCGCGGCTGAACTTCTCCGCCTCCCCCAGGATGGCGGCGATGTCCTCGGTGCCCAGTGGCGCGCCGGCGGCGCCGGCCAGGCCAGGCAGGTCGAACATCCGGGTGAGGCCGAAAACCAGGTCTTCGGTGGGGGTGGTCGCCAGGGGCGCGGGGTTCTTGCTCATGCCCCGGATGATAGCAAACCGGGCGGGGGTGGCGCCATTCCTGCCGCCCAGGCGGGCACCAGGGCCGCCACGGCCGGGTTTGCCGCCGCCCGGGCCAGCGCCAGGCCCAGCAGCGCGGCGAATTTGAAGCCATGGCCGGAAAAGCCACTCATCACCCAGCCGCGCGCCCCCAGCGGCGCCAGGATGAAACGCTCATCCGCCGTCACGTCGTAGTAGCAGGCGCGGGCGCCACGCAGTTCGTACTGCGCCAGCCCCGGCAGGCGCGCCGCCGCCAGGTCCAGGATCGCCTGTACCTCCGCCGCGCTGGCCTCCCGGCTGGCATCCGGATCGCCGCTGCGGGAAAACCGGTGGTCGCCGATCTTCAGGTCGGTGCCGGCCACCGGCGGCACGGCGTAGAAGCCGCCCTCCTCGGCCAGGTCCAGCAGCATCGGCGCCGCCTGCCAGGCCGCCCGCAACCCGGCCGGCGGCCGCAGCCGCACGATCACCTGGCGCGACGGCGTGACCCGCGGCGCCAGCCCCGGCAGCAACCGCCCAACCCAGATGCCGGCGGCCACCACCACCACCTCGGCCTGCTGCCAGCCCGCCGAGGTCAGCACCCGGCCCTGTTCCGGCTGCACCTCCAGCACCTGGCCGGCCGCGCCCGCCTCCACCGCCACGCCGAGCGCGCGGCAGCGGCGTTCCAGCCCGGCCAGGATCCGGTCCGCCAGCAGCACGCCGCCGGGCACGGTATGGAAGGCATCGGTCAGCCCGGCGGCCGAGAGCATCGGGTAGCGCCCGGGCAGCTCGGCCGGCGCCAGGTCCTGCACCGCATGGCCGGCGGCGCGCAGCGCGGCGCGGCTGCTGGCCAGCCACCCCTGCGCACCGTCGGCCGAGGCAGCGGCCATGGCCAGCACCCCGGTGGGCACATAAAGGCTTTCGCCCAGCTCGGCCCAAAGCTGTTCCCAGGCGGTGAAGGCCGGGTCCACCATGGCCATGTAGCCGGCCTCGGCGCCGTAGGCGTGGCGGATCAGCCGGTGCTGGTCGTGGCTGCTGCCATTGCGGTTGGGCAGCGCGACCTGGTCCAGCAGCCGCACCCGCCAGCCGGCCCGTGCCAGGGCCCAGGCGGCCGAAAGCCCCATGACCCCGCCGCCGACGACAAGGGCGCTGCCCGGCATCGGCCCAGGCCTCAGCAGGGCACCAGGCGGGTGACCCGGCTGGGGTTGATCTCGGCCAGGTAGATCACCCCGTCCGGCCCCAGCCACATGCCATGCGCCCCGTTCAGCACCGGGCGGCAGCGGCCCACCAGGCGCCCCTCGGCGTTGTAGCGGGACAGCCGGGGCACCTGGTCGGTCACGTAGAAGCCACCATCGGCGGCGCCATGCACGTCCATCGGCTTGTGCAGGTCGGAAATGTCCTGGCGATGCTCGCCCTGGGCGCTGAAGATCTGCACCCGGTTGTTCTCGCGGTCCGCCACCGCCACGCGGCCATCGGCCAGCACCCAGATGCTGTGCGGGGTGGAGAACTCCCCGGCGCGCCGGCCCGGGGCGCCCCAGCTGCCTTGCAGCGTGCCTTCCGGCGAAAAGCGATGGACCTGCGAATGGCCATAGCCATCGGCGACATAAATGGTGCCGTCGGGGCCAAAGGCCACGTCGCAGGGCGCATTGAACGGCGCCCCGGGCTGGCCGCGCTGGCCCAGCGCCCCCACCCGCACCCCGGCGGCATTGAAGATGATGACCTCATGCGCGTCGCGGTCCACCACGAACACCCGGCCATCCGGGTGCGGGGTGAACATGTGGCCATCCGCCACCTCGGCGCCGCCCCATTCGGCCAGGCGGCGGCCATCCGGCGCCAGGGCGACGATGGCGGGGCCGGCGGCATCCACCAGCGGGTCGCGGCGCAGTTGCACCAGCACCGTGCCATCCGCGGTGCAGGCCACATCGGTGACGCAGCCCAGCCCGGCGGGCAGGTCGCCGAACGGCCGTTCCACGCGGTAACGGCTCGGGCCGAGGGTAACGTAGAGCGCGTGATCGGGCATGGCCTGCCTATGGCTGACGTTCGGGCATGATGAATCAACGGGCAACCTGGGGCACGGAATGCGGCGGCGCAAGCACCCGCGGCGTGCAACCACCACCCGCCATGGTGGTGGCGGCGGGCCATAGGCGCCTGGCACGCCGCATGCGATACGCCCGGCGATGCCGCGCCCCGCCCCCCTCGCCAAACCACGCGCCCCGGGCGTGACCGTGCCGCCGGAAGCCGATGCCGCCGGCGTCCCCACTCCGCGCGCGGCTGGCGCGGCTGTTCCGCGCGCCTCCGGCGACTCTTCTCCGCGCGCCTCCGGCGCCGCTTCTCCGCGCGCCTCCGGCGACTCTTCTCCGCGCGCCTCCGGCGCGACCCACCAGCGCGCCAACGGCGCCAC
>CANBXZ010000007.1 GCA_947373495.1 Acetobacteraceae bacterium | reverse complement strand
CGAACAGCGCCGGGTCCATCAGTCACTCCCGCAGCGCCACTCCGCTCCGTCTGCTCCAGCACGTTCCGCCACAGGCGCCAGCAGTTGGCGGCAGCGGCCTCTGTCGTGGCCAGCAGCGCGCGGCATTCCCGGCCAAGGCAGGTGTTGCTTGCCACTCCGCATGGCTTCCGGCCAACTGCGTCTGGGCAGCCCAAGGTCATCGCATGCATCGCCGAGCCATCATCGCGGGGGTTGCCGGGTTGGGCCTGCCACGTCCGGCGCTGGCCACACCCCGCCGGGTGATACTGCTGGGTACCGGAGCAAAGACCGATGCCACCAGCGTCTCCCTGCTGCGCTTCATCCGTGAGGGATTGGCCGAACAAGGCCTGGTTGAAGGCGTTGACGTGTACCTGGAGGACCGCTGGGCGGCGGGGGACTACAGCGCCTTCGCCATGCTGGCCGCCGAGGTTGTCGCTTCGCGCCCGGCGGTGATCCTGGTCAGCACCATAACCGCCGCCAGGGCCGTGCTGGCGGCAACGCGTGACGTGCCGGTGGTGATGCTGCCCATCAACGACCCGGTGGCGGTCGGCCTGGTACCCAGCCTGGCGCGGCCCGGCGGCAACATCACCGGCATGGCCACCAACACCGCCGAGATCGTGCCCAAGCTGATTGACCTGCTGCTGGAGGTGAAGCCCCGGCTGCACAGCCTGGCCGCCATCAGCAACCCGCTGAACCCGTCCAACCGGCGGATGGATGCCATCCTGGCCGAGCGTGCGCAGCAGTTGGGCGTGGCCAGCTGGGTGGTGCCCTGGAGCCGGCCTGGCGATGCCGCAACAGCCAGCGCGGCGCTGCGGGCGCGGCCTCCCGGCGCTGTGGTGGTGCTGCCGGATGCGGGTTTGTTCGACCAGGTGGCGGCCATCAGCCAGGTTGGGCTGGACCTGCGGCTGCCCATGGCGGCGGCGATCCGCACCTTCGTGGATGCGGGTTGCCTGCTGAGCTACGGCTTCCCGCACCGGGCACTGCTGGTGCGGGCCATGTACTTCGTGCGGCGCATCCTGGACGGCGCCAACCCGGCGGACCTGCCGATAGAGCAGCCGACCAGTTTCGAGGTGGTGGTGAATGCGCGGACCGCGCGGGCGCTGGGAGTGGACCTGCCGCTGGCCCTGCTGGCGCGGGCGGATGTGGTGCTCGACTGACCCCGCCGGCTATTCGATGACCGCATCGGCGCGGGCCAGCAGGGTCTGCGGCACATCGATGTCCAACGCCTTGGCGGTCGTCAGGTTGATCGCCAGCTCGAACCGGCTGGGCCGTTCCACCGGCAGGTCGGCCGCGCGCCGGCCCTTGATGATCTGGTCGACATAGCCGGCGGCGCGGCGGCCCATGTCGCTGCGGTCTGGCCCATAGGCCAGGAAGCCACCGGCGGTGACGAAGTCGGGGAACATGGTGATGCTGGGCAGCCGCGCGGCGAGCACCAGTTGCGCCAGGCGGTCCTGGATCTGGAACACCAGCGGAGCGGAAGCCAGCACCACCCCCTGGGCCCGCATCGCGCGGATGCGGCTGAAGCTGGTGTCGATGGCGTCGCGGCTCAGCTCGAAGATCTCCACCTGCATGCCCAGTTGGCCGGCGGCGGCGATCACCGCATCGCGTTGCTCCGGGCCGATGCGGGGGTCCCATAGCATGGCCAGCCGGCGCAGTGTCGGCACCGCCTCAGCCAGCAGTTGCAGCCATTTGGCGGCGATCCCGGGTTGGTCCAGGAACAGGCCGGTCAGGTTGCCGCCGGGCCGCGCCAGGGTCTGCACCAGGCCATTGCCCACGGGGTCGCGCTCCAGGTCCAGCGCCACGATCGGCACCGTGGTGGTCAGCCGCCGGGCGGCTTCGATCGCCGGACCCGCCACCGCCAGCACCACCGTGGCCGCGGCGACGGCGGCGGCAACCTGCGGGCCGTCCAGGCCGCTTTCGAAGGCCTCGACCTCGATCGGGTAGCCGAGTTCGTCCAGCCCGCTGCGGAAGGCTGGCAGGGTGTGGGTGGGACCGGGCGACAGTGTCACCACCTTGGGCGGGCGCCCCGGCCGCGCCGCCGGCTGGGCCAATGCCCCGCGCCCTGCCAGTACCCCCAGGGCAGCGGGCACGGCAAGCAGGTGGCGGCGCCGGTGATGGGACTGACTCATGTGCCGATCATGCGGCGGCGCCACCGGCCCGGGCAAGATGGCGCCGCGCGGCGGCAACGCCTGGTTTCATCACGTCACCGTACCGGGGCCACGCGCAGCGGTGGCAGGGGCGTTGTCTTGCTGTAGGGTTATTGTAACGTCTGGTTCGCCGGAACCAGGAAACACATCGAATACCGGTGCCGTTGCAGCGGATGCTGTGGGGAGTGACAAAGCTCATCCGGGTTCGGCTGATGGCTGCCTGCTGCATGCTGCTGTGCGCCTCGCTGGCGGCGCGGGCGCAGCCGCCGGAAACCCGGCCCTGGCGCCTGGCGGTATTGGCCACCACCCCGCTCTCGCTGGAGGTCACCCGCACCCGCATGCTGCCCGCCCTGGCCCGGCTGGGCTTCGTCGATGGCCGCAACCTCGGCGTTTCCATGTACTGGGGCGAAATCCCGGAGCTGCCCGACCGCGTCAGGGCCTTGCTGCAGGAACGCCCGGATGTCGTCTTCACCACCGGCAGCGACACCACCCAGGCGGTGCGGGCGCAGAGCACCACGGTGCCGGTGGTGTACTTCGGGGCCGACCCGGTGGGCCAGGGCTTCGCCGCCAGCCTGGCGCGGCCGGGCGGCATGCTGACCGGCATCTCCATCCTGGCCGCGGAACTGGAGGGCAAGCGGCTGGACATGCTGCACCAGGCCCTGCCGGGGCGGCGCCGGATTGGCGCGCTGATGTACGCCCCCTCGCCGGACCGGCCCGCCAGCGAGCGGGAGATGCGCCGCACCGCCGCTACCCTGGGGCTGGAGCTGCGGTTGTTCGACGTGGCGACGCGCGAGGGCTTCCCGGCCGCCTTCGCGGCCATGCAGGAAGCCCGGATCGAGGCGCTGCTGATCATGGCCACGCCGCAGTTCTTCGGCGATGCGGCGCAGCTCGCGCGCCTGGCGCGGGAGGCGCAACTGCCGACGATCTGCGAATGGGCCTCGATGGCGGGTGCCGGCTGCCTGCTCGGCTTCGGGCCGGACATTGACGACCTGCGGCGGCGCGCCGGCAGCCAGGTGGCCCGCATCCTCAGCGGGGTGCCGCCGGGCGACATCCCCATCGAGCTGCCGACGCGCTACACCCTGGGCGTGAACCTGCGAACGGCGCAGGCCCTGGGCATAACCCTGCCAGCCACGGTGATGGCGCAGGCCGACGACGTGTTCGAGTAGGCAAGGGCGGTTGCTTTCCAGGTCATTGCCGCTGGGGTAAGGTTGCTGCCGATCCCGTTCTGCCCAGGCTCCGGAGAACGCCACATGGCTCCACGCCCCGACACGGCCGCCCCGTGCCGCTGATGCACCGGCTGCGGGGGCTGCGCGTGCTGCTGGCCAGGCTGCTGCCGGCCGGGCTGGCGCGGCGCTTCGGCCTGGCCATGGTCGGGCTGGTCAGTGCTGCGCTGGTCAGCACCGGCGCGGTGAACATGTGGGTCACCTGGCAGGAAGCCACCGCCGGCGCGGTGCAGGTGCAGCGCGAGAAGGCCCAGGCGGCGGCCGAGCGTGTCGCCCAGTTCATCGAGGGCATCGAAAGCCAGGTCGGCTGGACCACCCGGGCCGAATGGTCGCGGGTAAGCCCGGAGCAGCGGCGCTACGACTTCATCCGGCTGCAGCGCCAGGTGCCGGCGATCACCGACCTGCAATACATCGACGCCACGGGGCGCGAGCAATTGCGGCTTTCCCGGCTGGAGCCGGACGTGGTGGGCAGCGGCACCGACTTCTCGACCGACCCGGTCTTCGCCAGCGCGGTGGCGGCCCGGGTGTGGCGCGGGCCGGTGTATTTCCGCCGCGGGTCGGAGCCGTACATGACGCTGTCGCTGGCGCATGTCGGCCGCAACCCCGGCGTTACCGCGGCCAGCGTGAACCTGAAGCTGATCTGGGACGTGGTCACCGCCATCCGCATCGGCCGCGCCGGCTACGCCTATGTCACCGACGGCGCCGGCCGCCTGGTGGCCCACCCGGACATGAGCCTGGTGCTGCGTGAGACCGACCTCTCGCGCCTGCCGCAGGTGGCGGGTGCCATTGCCCATGGCGACGCCACGCCCACCACGGTGCCGGGGCCGGACGGGCGGCAGGTGCTCTCGGCGCATGCGGTGATCCCGCAGCTCGGCTGGATCGTCTTCGTGGAACTGCCGCGGCGGGAGGTGCTGGCGCCGGTCTGGGCCAGCCTGATGCAGACCCTGGTGCTGCTGGCGCTCGGCACCCTGATGGCGCTGCTGCTGGGTGGCTGGCTGGCGCGGCGCATGGTGGTGCCGATCCGCCAGTTGCAGGCCGGCGCGCAGCGACTGGGGGAAGGCGACCTGCGGCAGCGGATCAGCCTGGACAGCCAGGATGAGATCGGCGCCCTGGCGCGGCGCTTCAACGACATGGCCGGGCGGATTCAGGAAGCGCAGGAAACCCTGGAAGCCAAGGTGGCGGACCGCACCCGGGAACTGGCGCGGTCGCTGGACGAACTGCGGCTGGCGCAGGACCGGCTGGTGCAGACCGAGAAGCTGGCCTCGCTGGGGCAGCTCACCGCCGGCATCGCGCATGAGATCAAGAACCCGCTGAACTTCGTCAACAACTTCGCCGAATTGTCCGCCGAGCTGGTGCAGGAGCTGGAGGAAGCCCTGGCCACCGCCGGGGCAGCGGTGCCGGCGGCACTGCGCGAGGAAGTGGCGGAACTGGCGGAGCTGCTGCGCGGCAACCTGGCCAAGGTGGTGCAGCACGGCAAGCGTGCCGACAGCATCGTGCGGAACATGTTGGCGCATTCGCGCGAAGGTGGTGGGGAGCGGCGCGAGCTGGCGTTGAACCCATTGGTGGAGGAAGCCATGAACCTGGCCTGGCATGGCGCCCGGGCGGAAAAGCCCGGGCTGAACGTGACGCTGGAGAGGGACTTCGACCCGGCGGTGGGCGAGGTGTGGCTGTTCCCGCAGGAGTTCACCCGCGTGCTGCTCAACCTGGTCGGCAATGCGGTCTATGCCACCGCGCAGCGGGCGCAACACGCCGGGCCGGGCTACGAGCCGGTGGTGCGCGTCAGCACCCACGCGCTGGAGGATGGCGTGGAAGTGTCGGTGCGCGACAACGGTACCGGCATTCCGGAAGCGATGCGCAAGCGCATCTTCGAGCCCTTCTTCACCACCAAGCCGGCCGGCGAGGGCACCGGGCTGGGGCTTTCGCTGTCGCATGACATCGTGGTGAAGCAGCATGGCGGCAGCTTCACCGTGGAAAGCCAGGAGGGCGCCTTCACCGAGTTCCGCATCCTGCTGCCCCGGGTGGCGCGCGCAGCAATGGGGGCGGCGTGATGCTGCGCATCCTGGTGGTGGACGACGAGCCGGATGTGGAGGCGCTGTTCCGCCAGCAGTTCCGCCGCGAACTGCGCGACCGGCAATGCGTGCTGGACTTCGCCCTGTCGGCCGAGGCGGCATTGGCCAAGCTGGACGACGCGGTGGCGGGCGAGTTGATCCTGCTGGTCTCCGACATCAACATGCCCGGCATGAGCGGGTTGGACCTGCTGCCGCTGGTGAAGGCGCGCCGGCCGGACCTGCCGGTGTTCATGATCTCGGCCTATGGCGATGGCGCGACCATGGCGCAGGCCGCCGCGCGCGGCGCCAGCAAGTTCCTCACCAAGCCGGTGGACTTCCCGCTGCTGAAGCGCGACGTGACCGCCGTGCTGGCCGGGGCGCGGGGCGGCGCATGACCGCGCGCATCCTGGTGGTGGATGACGAGCCGGACCTGGAGGCGCTGATCGTGCAGCGTTTCCGCCGCCAGGTGCGTGCCGGGGAACTCAGCTTCTGCTTCGCCGCCGATGGCGTGGCGGCGCTGGCGATGCTGGCCGAGGATGCCGGCATCGACATGGTGCTGACCGACATCAACATGCCGCGGATGGATGGGCTGACGCTGCTGCAGCACATTCAGGCGGCGGCGAACCAGCGCGCCACGGTCATCGTCTCGGCCTATGGCGACATGTCCAACATCCGCACCGCGATGAACCGCGGCGCCTTCGACTTCCTGACCAAGCCGATCGACTTCGCCGACCTGGATGCCACCATTGCCAAGACGCTGCGCAGCCTGGCGCAGACGCGGGAATTGCAGCGCCGCCAGCAGGAAGCCGAGCGTGCCCGCACCCAGTTGGCGCGCTACTTCTCCCCGGCCGTGGCCGCCAGCTTGGCCGCCGCCGAGGACCCCGCCGCGCTGGCACCGCAGCGGCGCGAGGTGACCGCGCTGTTCACCGATATCGCCGGCTTCACCAGCCTGGCCGAGGACCTGCCCCCGGCCGAGATCGCCGCGCTGCTGAACGACTACCTGGCGGCACTGACCGAGGTTGTCTTCGCCCAGGGCGGGACGCTCATAAAAATCATCGGCGACGCGCTGCACGTGCTGTTCGGCGCCCCGGCCGACCAGCCGGACCACGCGGCCCGGGCGGTGGCCTGCGCGTTGGCGCTGGATGCGCGGGCAGAGGCGGTGCGTGGCGAATGGGCTGGGCGTGGCGTGGCGCTGGGCGTGACGAGGATAGGGCTGCACAGCGGGCCGGCGCTGGTCGGCAGCTTCGGCGGCAGCGGCTTCTTCGACTACACGGCCTATGGCGACACCATCAACACCGCGTCGCGACTGGAAGCGGCAAACAAGCTGCTGGGCACGCGGATTTGCGCCAGCGCCACGGTGGTGGCCGCAGTACCGGGCTTCCGTGGTCGCCCGGTGGGCCGGTTGCGGCTGCGCGGCCGTAGCGAACCCCTCGCCGCCTTCGAGCCACTGACCGAGGCGCGTGCCACCGGACCGCTGGCGGTCGCCTATGCCGAGGCTTTCCGCCTTGCCGACGCTGCCGCTGCCGGGGCTGTCGGCGCGTTTGCGGCGCTGCTGGGACAGGCACCCGAGGATGGGCTGATCAGCTTCCACCTGCGGCGGCTGCTGAGCGGCCAGCAGGGAATGATGGTGGACCTGGGCTGAAGGCGGCGGCGAGGCGGTTCAGCCGGCTTCGCTACAGCCCGTTTCTGCTCAACCCCTGTACTGCCTGAGGATACGGGTCATGACAGCCTTGCCAGCCGACACTGCCCGTATCCTGTTGGCTCGCGCGCTGCGCGCCTTTGGCGACGGCTATGTCGCCATCCTGTTGCCCGTACATCTGTCGGCGCTCGGCTTCGGCCCGGTTGCCGTCGGTGCCATCGCCACCACCACGCTGCTCGGCTCGGCGCTGCTGACGCTGCTGCTGGGCGCGGTCGGCCACAAGGTGCGCCGCCGCCCGGCGCTGCTGGCGGCCAGCCTGCTGATGGCGGCGACCGGCCTGGCCACCGCATGGTTCGACGGCTTCTGGCCGCTGCTGCTGATCGCCTTCATCGGCACGCTCAGCCCGACCGGCGGCGATGCCAGCGTGTTCCTGCCGCTGGAGCACACCGTGCTGGCGCAGTCGGTGCGCGACGCCGACCGCACCGCCACCTTCGCCCGCTATGCCTTTGTCGGTTCGGTCGTCGGGGCATTGGGGGCGCTCGCCGCGGGGGCGGTGGATTGGCTGGCGCCGCTGGTTGGGGCCGCTTCGGTCACCGATGCGATGTTCCTGCTGTACGGCGCGCTGGGGACGGCCAGCTTCGTGCTCTACCGCGGCCTGTCGCCGCACGCCGAAGCGACGGGCGATGCCCCGCCGGCGCCGCTCGGGCCGTCGCGCCGGCGGGTGTATGGCCTGGCTGCGCTGTTCTCATTGGACAGCTTCGGCGGCGGCTTCGTGGTGAACTCGCTGCTGGCGCTGTGGCTGGCGGAACGCTTCGCGCTCGACGTGGCGACCATTGGCGCGGTGTTCTTCGCCACCGGGCTGTGCTCGGCGGTCTCGATGTTCGCGGCGGTGCCGCTGGCGCGGCGCTTTGGGCTGGTCAACACCATGGTGTTCACGCACCTGCCGTCCAGCGTCTTCCTGATGCTGGTGGCCTTCACCTCGAACCCCTGGGTGGCCTTCGGGCTGCTGCTGCTGCGCGGCCTGCTCAGCCAGATGGACGTGCCGACGCGCTCCTCCTACGTCATGGCGGTGGTGGAGCCGCATGAGCGCCCGGCGGCGGCCAGCGTCACCGCGGTGCCGCGTGGGCTGGCGGCGGCGCTGTCGCCGCTGCTGGCGGGCTGGATGATGGGGCTGAGTGGCTTCGGCTGGCCGCTGGTGGCCTGTGGGGTGCTGAAGATCACCTACGACCTGTTGCTGCTGCGCGCCTTCGCCCAGGTCCGCCCGCCCGAGGAGGCCGACCGCGCGCGATGAGCGGCAAGCCCAAGCCGGCACCCGCCGCCCTCTGACTGCTGCTGGTGTTCCAGCTTCCGGCCAGGCCGGCTTATCTGCGGGTGAAGATCCCGCCGGGATCGATGCGGTGGTCGCCGCCAATACCGGCGCCGCGCTCGACCGGACCATTGTCGAAGCCATTGGCCAGTTGGGGGACATCGGCGGCCTCACCGGCCAGGTGCGGCAGGCGCTTGCGGGCACCGGCAAGCCCGGCACCACTGTCACCCTCCTCGACGACTCGCAGCCGCTCGATACCGTGGCCGTGGGCGCCGACGGCCAATGGAGTGGCAGCGTTACCCTGGCTGGCGAAGGCCAGCATCTGATCACCGCGGTCGACACCGATGCCCGAGGCCAGTGGGCCGCCGAAGCAGGAAGCTGCGCTGAACGCAAGCGCCGGCGCGAGCGCGGGCACCGGGATGCCCTTTGTCATGGTGCTGCCTTCAATCCGTCATCCGGCTGTGTCAGCCAATTGTTAAACGCCGCCGCCTTGGCGGAGGCGGCTGATGGCGCGGCGGCGGAATGTGTTGCTCATCGTGGTGGACCAGTGGCGCGCGGATTTCGTGCCGAAGCTGGGCGCCGATTTTCTGCGCACGCCGAACCTCGACCGGCTATGCGCCGAAGGCGTGACCTTCGCCAACCACGTGACCAACGCGGTGCCCTGCGGCCCGGCGCGTGCCAGCCTGCTGACCGGGCTGTACCTGATGAACCATCGGGCAGTGCAGAACACGGTGCCGCTGGATGCGCGCCATTTCAACCTGGGCAAGGCGCTGCGCCGCACCGGCTATGACCCGGCGCTGATCGGCTACACCACCACCACGCCGGACCCGCGCACCACCGGCCCGAAGGACCCGCGCTTCACCCATCTGGGCGAGACGATGGACGGCTTCCGCAATGTCGGCGACTTCGAGCCGACGATGGACGGCTATTTCGGCTGGCTGGCGCACAAGGGCTACAAGCTGCCCGAGAAGCGCGAGGACATCTGGCTGCCGGAGGGCGAGGACGCGGTGCCCGGCGTGACCGACCGCCCCTGCCGTATTCCGCGCGAGCTTTCCGACAGCGCCTACTTCACCGACCGGGCGCTGAGCTACCTGAAGGGCAAGGGCGAGCAGCCCTGGTTCCTGCACCTGGGCTACTACCGGCCGCACCCGCCCTTCATCGCGCCGGCGCCCTACCACGCGATGTACCGCCCCGCCGAGATGCCCGGCCCGGTGCGCGCGCCCGACGTGGCGACGGAAGCACAGCAGCACCCGCTGCTGGATTTCTACCTGAAGGGCATTCCGCAGGGCAGCTTCTTCCACGGCGCCGGCGGCTCGGCCAGCGAGTTGGATGAGGCCGCGGTGCGCCAGATGCGCGCGACCTATGCCGGGCTGATTTCCGAGGTGGACGACAACCTCGGCCGCGTCTTCGCCTGGCTGGATGAGACCAACCAGTGGAAGGACACGCTGGTGGTGTTCACCAGTGACCATGGCGAGCAACTGGGCGACCACTACCTGCTCGGCAAGATCGGCTATTTCGACGAGAGCTTCCGCGTGCCGCTGGTGGTCAAGGACCCCGACCATCCCGGCCGCGCCGGCCAGGTGGAACGCGCGCCGACCGAGGCGGTGGACGTGATGCCGACCATCCTTGATTGGCTCGGCGGCGAAATCCCGCGCGCCTGCGACGGTGCCTCGCTGCTGCCCTTCATGGCCGGGGGTGCGCCGCAGGGCTGGCGCGACCTACTGCATTATGAGTTCGACTTCCGCGACGTGATCTTCAGCAGCGGCCGACCTGAAGGTGCGCTGGGGCTGGAGATGGACCAATGCTCGCTCTGCGTGGTGCAGGACGAGAAGTACAAGTACGTCCACTTCGCCGCGCTGCCGCCGCTGTTCTTCGACCTGGCGGCGGACCCGGCGCAACTGCGCAACCTGGCGGAGGAGCCTGCCTTCGCCAGCCTGGTGAAGGACTACGCGCAGCGCGCGCTGTCCTGGCGGCTGAACCACGCCGAACGCACCCTCACCGCCTACCGCGGCTCGCGCATGGGCCTGGAGAATCGTCGATGAGCAAGCTGAACCGCAGGCAGGCGCTGGCGCTTGGCCTGGCCCTGCCGATGCCCGCGCTGGCGCAGGCCGACACCCGCCCGGTGGTGACCGTGGCGGTGCAGAAGATCAGCAATACCAACTCGCTGGAACCGCTGCGCGAGCAGAGCAATGTCGGCGAGCGGGTGTTCCTGACCTCGCTGTTCGAGGGGCTGATCGGCCGCAACTACCAGGGCGCCCTGCAGGATGAGGCGATGCTGGCGACCAGTTGGAAGCGGGTCGACGATCGCACGGTGGAATTCTCCCTGCGGCCCGGCGTGAAGTTCCACAATGGCGAGACCATGACGGCCGAGGACGTGGCCTATTCCTTCGGCTCGGAACGCATGTTCGGCCCTGAAGGGATGCGCCCGGACCTGCAGGGCCAGACCATGCGCACCACGGCGGAGATCACCTCCCTGGCCGGCAAGAGCCTGCCACCGGAAGTACCGGCCATTGCGCGGCGCATGCTGCCGGCGCTGGAAAAGGTCGAGATCATCGACCGCCACACGGTGCGCTTCGTCAACCGCACGCCGGATGTGGTGCTGGAAGGCCGGCTGTCGCGCATCGGCAGCGAGATCGTCAGTCGCCGCGGCTTCGAGGCGGCGACCAGTTGGCTGGACTGGGCCCGCAAGCCGGTCACGACCGGCCCCTACAAGGTGCGCGAGTTCCGCGCCGACAGCATGCTGGTGCTGGAGGCGCATGACGAATACTGGGGCGGCCGGCCGCCGATCAAGGAATTGCGCTTCGTCGAGGTGCCGGAGGTGTCCAGCCGCATCAACGGCCTGCTCTCCGGCCAGTACACCATGGCCACCGACCTGCCGCCGGACCAGATCGAGACGGTGGAACGCAACCGTGCCTTTGAAGTCAAGGGCAGCACCATCCTGAACCACCGCATCACGGTGTTCGACAAGACCCACCCGCAACTGCGTGACGCGCGGGTGCGCCGCGCCTTCACCCACGCGATCGACCGCCAGGCCATTGTGGATGCGCTGTGGGGCGGCCGCACCGTGGTGCCGAAGGGGCTGCAATGGGAGTTCTACGGCCCGATGTACCAGGCCGATTGGAGCGTGCCGGCCTTCGACCAGGCCGAGGCGCGCCGGCTGCTGCGTGAGGCCGGCTACAAGGGCGAGCCGATCCCGTATCGGCTGCTGAACAACTACTACACCAACCAGGTCGCGACCGCGCAGGTGCTGGTGGAAATGTGGCGGGCCGTTGGCCTGAACGTACAGATAGAAATGAAGGAGAACTGGCAGCAGATCTTCGACACCTCAACCCAGCGCGGCATTCGCGATTGGTCCAACTCAGCGGCGTTCAACGACCCGGTTTCCTCTCTCGTCAATCAGCATGGCCCGAATGGCCAGCAGCAGCAGATGGGCGAGTGGACGAACGAGGAGATGAACCGGCTTTCAGTGGAACTGGAAACCAGCACGGACCGAGCCCGCCGCCGCGCCGTGTTCCGCCGCCTGCTGGAGATCGCCGAGCGCGAGGACCCCGCCTATACCGTGCTGCACCAGAACGCCACCTTCACCGCCAAGCGGCGCGACCTGAAGTGGCAGGCGGCGCCGGCCTTCGCCATGGACTTCCGCGCCAGGAACTGGGGCGGCTGATGCACCTCACCCGACGCGATATCCAGTGGCGCACCGCGAAGGCCTGGACCATGGATGTGCGCGGCCCCAATCTGCGGTTCCCGGGCTGATGGCTGCCCCGCTGCTGCAACTGACCGGACTCAGCGTGGCGTTCGACGGCGCCACGGTGGTGGACGCAATCGACCTCGGCGTTGCACCAGGCGAAGCGCTCGGCATGGTCGGCGAAAGCGGCTGTGGCAAAAGTGTCACCTGGCTGGCGGCGCTGGGCCTGCTGCCGGCCAAGGCGCGCGTCGCCGGCAGCGTCAAGCTGGATGGCGCGGAGATCCTGCACGCCGCGCCGGCCGCGCTGGACCGGATGCGTGGTGGCCGCGTGGCCATGATCTTCCAGGACCCGGCGAGTGCGCTGAACCCGGTGCATCGGCTGGGCCGCCAGGTGCAGGAAGCGCTGCGGTTGCATCGCGGCCTGGTGGGGGCGGCGGCGCGGGCCGAGGCGAAGCGGCTGTTCGACCTGGTCGGCATTCCCGATGCCACCCGCCGCCTGGACGCCTTTCCGCACGAACTCAGCGGCGGGCAGAACCAGCGGGTGATGATTGCGATGGCATTGGCCGGGCGCCCGGAATTGCTGATTGCTGATGAGCCGACGACGGCGCTGGACGTGACCATCCAGGCGCAGATCCTCGACCTGTTGCAGGCGCTGCGGCGAGAGCTCGGCATGGCGCTGGTGCTGATCAGCCACGACCTGGGCGTGGTGGCGGAAACCTGCGACCGCGTGGCCGTGATGTATGCTGGCCGCCTGGTGGAACAGGCGCCGTCCACGCGCTTCTTTGCCGGCCCGCGCCACCCCTACGCGCAGGGGTTGATGGCCGCGCTGCCACCGCTGCATGGCCCGCGCTCGCCGCTGCTGGCGATACCGGGCGGTGTTCCGGAACCCGGCGCGTTGCCGCCCGGCTGCGCCTTTGCGCCACGCTGCCCCGTTGGCCAGCCAGCATGTGCGGCCATGCCGCCCCTCGCGCAGCATGTGGCGCCAAGCCACGCCGTGGCCTGCCTGCGCGCGGCAGAATGGCCAGTGGCGGCATGACGACCTTGCTTCAGGCGGAAGGGCTGGTCCGGCGCTACACCATGCGCCGTGGGCTGTTCGGCCAGCCGGTGGCGGTGCAGGCGGTGGATGGCGTTTCGCTGCGCCTGGAGTCTGGGCAGACGCTCGGCCTGGTGGGTGAAAGCGGCTGCGGCAAATCCACCACCGGGCGCCTGGTACTGGGGCTGGAAACGCCGGACGAAGGCAATGTCAGCTTCGCCGGTGCGCCGATGCCCGCCCTTGGCACCTCCGCCTGGCGCGCCAGCCGTGCCCGCATGCAGATGGTGTATCAAGACCCGCTCGGCGCGCTGGACCGCCGCTTGCCAATCGGCGCGCAGGTGGCGGAGCCCGCCGCGATCCATGGCTTGGCGCCACGCGTGGACGAACTGCTGGCCGCCGTGGGCCTGCGCGCAGACCAGGCCGCGCGCTACCCGCACGAACTCTCCGGCGGCCAGCGGCAACGCGCGGTGCTGGCGCGCGCCCTGGCGACGGCGCCGGAACTGCTGGTGTGCGACGAGCCGATCAGCGCGCTGGATGTCTCGATCCAGGCGCAGGTGATGAACCTGCTGGTGGAACTGCAGCAACGCTTCGGCATGGCGCTGCTGTTCATCAGCCACGACCTGCGCGCGGTGCGGCAGATGAGCCGGCGCGTCGCGGTGATGTATCTCGGCCGCATCGTCGAGGAAGGTGAGCCCGACGCCGTGCTGCACGCCCCGGCGCACCCCTATTCGCGCGCGCTGGTCAGCGCCATTCCGCACCCGAGCAAGCGTGGCCAGCCGCGGCAGGTGCTGCAGGGCGACCCGCCCAACCCTGCCGACCGGCCGAGCGGTTGCGCCTTCCATCCGCGCTGCCCGGTGGCGCTGCCGCGTTGTACCGTGGAGGCACCGCTGCTGCTGCCGCGTGCCGATGCCCGGCTGGTTGCCTGCCATTTGGCGGAGACGGCCTGATGCTGCGCTTCCTGACGCTGCGCCTGGCGCGCGCGTTGCTGACCATCGCGCTGGTCGTGAGCTTTGCCTTCGTCGTGCTGCGACTTTCCGGCGACCCGGCCTTGCTGATCATGAGCGTGGATGCACCGCCTGAAGCGGTCGCCGCCTTCCGCAAGGCCTGGGGGTTGGACGAGCCGTTATGGCGGCAATACCTCAGCTATTTCGGTGCCATCGCCAGCGGGGACCTGGGCCGGTCGATGCGCGATGGCCGCGACGCCATCGTGCTGGTGGGTGAGCGCATTCCCACCACGCTGGCGCTGACCGTGCCGGCGCTGTTGATCAAGCTTGGCATTGGCATTCCAGCGGGCGTCTATGCGGCGCTGCATCGCAATTCCTGGCCCGACCGGGTGGTGATGCTGCTGGCTGTCGCCGGTTTCACCGTACCGTCCTTCGTGCTCGGCCTGCTGCTGGTGCTGGTGTTCGCGGTGCATCTGGGCTGGCTGCCTTCTGGCGGGCAGGAGAGTTGGCGCCACGCTGTGCTGCCCATCATCACGCTGGGCGTCGGTGGCGCCGCGGTGCTGGCGCGCTTTACCCGCTCCGCGATGCTGGAGGTGTTGGGGCAGAGCTACATCCGCACCGCCAGTGCCAAGGGCGTGCCCTGGGCGCAGGTGGTGCGCAACCACGCGCTGCCGAATGCCGCCATTCCCACCGTCACCATCATCGGCTTCATGGTGGGCAGCCTGATCGCCGGCGCCGTGGTGGTGGAAAGCGTGTTCTCCTGGCCTGGCGTCGGCCGCCTGCTGGTGGTGGCGGTGGCGAATCGCGACCTGGCGGTGGTGCAGTGCATCCTGCTGCTGGTCGCCGCCACCATGGTCACCGCCAACCTGGTGGTTGATTTGCTGTACGGCGCGCTGGACCCGCGCCTGCGTCGCGGAGGCAGTCGCTGATGCCGGCGCTGGTGCGCGTGGCGCTGGGCTGGCTGGCGTTGATGCTGGCCGTGGCGTTGCTGGCCGATGTGCTGATGCCCTATGGCACCACGGCGCTCGATCTGCGCAACCGCCTGGCGCCGCCGGCCTTCATGGGCGGCACCTGGCTGCACCCGTTGGGCACGGATGAACTCGGGCGGGACGTGCTCTCGCGCCTGATCGCCTCCATCCGCATGAGCCTGCTCATCGCCTTTGGCGCCACGGTGATCTCGGCGGTGGTCGGCACCACGCTGGGCTTCCTGGCCGCGCATTTCCGCGGCGTGGTGGAGCAGCTGGTCATGGCGCTGGCGGATTTCCAGGCGGCAATGCCGTTCCTGATCCTGGCGCTCTCGGTGCTGGCCTTCTTCGGCAATGCGCTGGGGTTGCTGGTGCTGCTGTTGGGGCTGCATGGCTGGGAACGCTATGCGCGCATTGCCCGGGGCCTGGCGGTTTCGGCCGGTGCGCAAGGCTATGCGGCGGCGGTACGGCAACTCGGGGCTTCGGCCTGCCGCCTCTACGGCCGGCATGTGCTGCCGAACATCGCCTCCACGCTGATCGTCAGCATGACGCTGGTCTTCCCGGAAGTGATCCTGCTGGAAAGCGGGCTGAGCTTCCTGGGCCTCGGCGTGCAGCCCCCGGCTTCGTCGTTGGGCAACATGGTTGGCTATGGGCGCGAATATCTCACCCGCGCGCCGTGGATATTGCTGTCGCCGGCCGCGGTCATCGTGCTGACGACATTGTCGGTCTCGCTGCTGGGCGATTGGCTGCGCGACCGGCTGGACCCCACCCTGCGCTGAAGCAAGCCGCCATGGTCTCGCGCCCAGCCCTGCTGGCGGCCACCGGCGCTGCCGGCGGGGTGCCACGCTTCGCCATCCCCGGGCGCAACAGCGGCCCGGCATCACCGTGACGGTGCAGGCCCTCGGCATCCCCGCCACGCCAAAGCCGAGGCGCGAGCAGTCCGACCTCGGCTTCCGGGTAAGCCAGCGCGACATCGAGGTGCTGGGGGGGGGAAAGCGCGGTCGACCCAACCAGGCGCATTGCAGAATTGCTGCAGGGGATGGGGGGACGCCTGGCCGGCCGGGAAGGCGGGCCTGGCGGCGGTGAACTGGCCTCCGCCGCGCAGCCCGAGGGGAAACTCGGGTGTGGCCCGGGCTTGGTTCATCCCCCCCGGATGGTCGCCACGGCCTGGGCGATCCTGCCGGCAGGCGGGTCATCAGAGAGGGGCGCGTGGATCAGGCTTGCTTTTTATATAAGTGAATTCTAATTCAAAAAGAACATACCTTGGGGCTGGCCATGGCGAAAGCATTCATGCGGCGGTTCACGACGGCCTTGGCATTGGCCGTGCCGCTGCTGGCTGGGCCGGCCCAGGCCCAGGCCCAGGCTCAGGCTCAGGCCCAGGCGCCCTTCAGCGTCACCACCACCCAGGTGGAGGACCGCAAGCCGGTCTTCGCCACGGTGGAGAGCATGCGCGAGGTCGAGGCTCGCACCCGCATCGCCGGCACCTTGCGCAGCCTGGCCGTGCGGGAGGGCGATGCGGTGGCGCCCGGCCAATTGCTGGCCGAAGTGGAGGACCCCAAGCTGGCGATGCAGATCGCCGCGCTGGATGCCCGGCTGGCCGCGCTGGCGGCGCAGCGCCGCCAGGCCCTGCTGGACCACGACCGCACCCGCACGCTGCGCGCCACCGGCGCCGCCACCCAGGTGCGGCTGGAGGAAACCCAGACCGCGCTGGACGTGGTGGAGGCCCAGGCCGCCGCCACCCGCGCCGAGCGCGCCGTGGTGGAACAGCAGCAGCGCGAGGGCCAGGTCTTGGCGCCGCAAGCGGGCCGGGTGCTGCGGGTGCGCGGCACCCCGGGCGCCGTGGTGATGCCGGGCGAGATGCTGTTCAGCATCGCCACCGACCACTACGTGCTGCGACTGCGGTTGCCGGAACGCCACGCCCGCTTCCTGCGCGCCGGTGACCCGGTGGCGGTGGGCGCCCGCGGCCTGGCGGAACGCGCCGACGCGATGCTGGGGGAAGGCCGCATCCGCCTGGTCTACCCGCAGTTGCAGGAAGGCCAGGTGGTGGCGGATGCCGAGGGCGCCGGCCTCGGCGATTTCTTCGTGGGCGAGCGGGTGCGCGTCACGGTGGTGGCGGACCGTCGTACCGCGGTGGTGGTGCCGGCCGACTACCTGTTGGCGGCACCAGGCACCGACCTGGCCAGGTTGGCCTCCGGCGCGCTGGTGCCGGTGCAGCGCGGGCCGGCGCGGGAGGGCGGGGTGGAGGTGCTCTCCGGCCTGCATGCCGGCGATGAACTGGTGCGGCCATGAGCCTCGGGCTTTCCGGCATTCTCGCCCGCAGTTTCATCCGCTCGCCGCTGACGCCGTTGCTGCTGCTGGCGGCGGTGGCGCTGGGGCTGCTGGCCCTGGTGGCGCTGCCGCGCGAGGAGGAGCCGCAGATCAGCGTGCCGATGGTGGACATTCAGGTCCGTGCCGATGGCCTGGCCGCCGCCGACGCCATGGAACTGGTGACGCGGCCGCTGGAGGCGATCGTCACCGCCATCCCCGGTGTGGAGCATGTGTACAGCAACACGCTGGACGACCAGGTGATGGTGACGGCGCGCTTCCTGGTCGGCACCAGCGCCGAGGACGCTATCCTGCGCGTGCACGAAAGGCTGCGGGCGAATTGGAACCGCATTCCGCAGGGCATCCCGGAGCCGCTGGTGGTGGGCCGCGGCATCAACGACGTGGCGGTGGCGGTGGTGACGCTGCGGCCGGAGCACCCCGCCGAAGGGCGCTGGACCGACACCGCGCTGCATGAAGTGGCGGACCGTGTGCTGTCCGAACTCGCCAAGGTGCCGGAGGTGGGGCTGACCTACCTGGTGGGCGGCCGCGCGCCGGAGATACGGGTGGAGCCGCTGCCGGATCGGCTGGCGCTGCATGGCGTGACGCTGAACCAACTGGTGGAGAAGCTGCAGGGCGCCAACCGCAGCTTCCAGGCCGGTACGCTGCGCCAGGTCGGCGAGACGCTGGTGGTGCAGGCCGGGCAGACGCTGCGCGGCGTGCCGGATATCGGCCTGCTGCTGCTCACCACGCGCGACGGCCGGCCGGTCTATGTCGGCGATGTCGCCCGCATCAGCGCCGACGCCGCGCCGGCCGAGGCGCGGGTATGGCGGCTGACGCGCGATGCGGCGGGCCAGTGGCAGCGCGCGCCGGCGGTTTCCATCGCGGTGGCCAAGCGCGCCGGCGCCAATGCGGTGGCGGTGACCACCGCGGTGCAGGCCCGGCTGGCGGCGCTGCGCGGCGGCATGATCCCGGCCGGCATCGTCGCCGACCTGACGCGCGACTATGGCGCCACGGCGCAGGCGAAGTCGGATGAGTTGCTGTTCCATCTCGGGCTGGCCACGGCCTCGATCGTCGCGCTGATCTGGCTGGCCATCGGCTGGCGCGCGGCGGTGGTGACGGCGGTGGTGATCCCCGTCACCATCCTGCTGACGCTGTTTGGCGCCTGGATGCTGGGCTACACGCTGAACCGCGTCTCGTTGTTCGCGCTGATCTTCTCCATCGGCATCCTGGTGGATGACGCCATCGTGGTGGTGGAGAACATCGACCGCCACTGGGCGATGCGGGACGGCCGCGACCGCATCACCGCCGCCATCGCCGCCGTGGCGGAAGTGGGCAACCCGACCATCGTGGCGACGCTGGCGGTGATCGTCGCGTTGCTGCCGATGATGGCGGTCTCCGGCCTGATGGGCCCGTACATGGCGCCGATCCCGGCGGTGGCCTCGGCGGCGATGGGGTTTTCCTTCTTCGCCGCCATGGTGCTGACGCCCTGGCTGATGCTGAAGCTGGGCGCCGGCCATGCGGAAGGTGGGGAAGGGTGGCTCGGCGCGCTGTACCGCGCGGTGGCGTGGCGGATCATCGAACGGCGTGGCACGGCCTGGCTGTTCCTTGGCGTCACCGGCGCCGCCACGCTGGCCAGCCTGGTGCTGTTCGCCACCCGCGACGTGACGGTGAAGCTGCTGCCCTTCGACAACAAATCCGAGCTGGCGCTGCTGCTGGACATGCCCGCCGGCGCCAGCCTGGAGGATACCGAGCGCACGCTGCTGGCCGCCGCCGACCTGTTGCGTGGCCTGCCGGAATTGCAGGGCGTGACGCTGCATGCCGGCACTGCCGCGCCATTCAACTTCAACGGCCTGGTGCGGCATTACTACAGTCGGCAGGAACCGCGTCGTGGCGACCTTGACCTGCAACTGACCGACCGCCACCAACGCCACCGCGACAGCCACGCCATTGCGTTGGAGGCGCGGGCCCGGCTGGCGGCACTGGTGCTGCCGGCCAACGCCCGGCTGAAGCTGGTGGAGGTACCGCCCGGCCCGCCGGTGCTGGCGACGCTGCTGGCCGAGGTCTACGGCCCCGACCCCGCCAGCCGCCGCGCTGCCGCCGCCGTGGTGCGCCAGGCCTTCCGCCAGGTGCCCTTCCTGGTGGACCTGGACGACAGCTTTGTCGACCCCGGCCGCCGGCTGCGGGTGCGGCTGCTGCCGGACCAACTGGCGTTCTTCGGCGTGGAGGAAGCCGCGGTGCACGACACCTTGCGCAGCCTGCTGGGCGGCGTGCCGGTCGGCTTTTCGCATCGTGGCGCCGGGCGCAACCCCGTCGCCATCGTGGTGCGGCTGCCGAAGGAGGCGTTGTTCCTCTCGGAGCAACTGCTGGCTACGCCGGTGCCCAGCCGTACCGGCACGGTGGACCTTGGCAGCCTGGTGCAGGTGGTGGAGGAGCCAGCCTCGCCGCCGATCTTCCGCCGCAACGGCCGTGCCGCCGAGATGGTGACTGCCGAACTGGCCGGCACCTACGAAGCCCCGATCTACGGCATGCTGGCGGTGGCCGAGGCGCTGCGCGACCTGCCCGGCGCGCCGGAAATCCGCCTGGCCGGGCAGCCCTTCGACGAAAGCCGCCCCAGCCTGCTGTGGGATGGCGAGTGGGAGGTGACGCGCATCACCTTCCGCGACATGGGCGCGGCCTTCGGCGTGGCGCTGCTGGGGATCTACGTGCTGGTGGTGGCGCAGTTCCGCAGCTTCCTGCTGCCGCTGGTGGTGCTGCTGCCGGTGCCGCTGGCCTTGCCCGGCGTGGTGCTGGGGCACGCCCTGATGGGCGCCGCCTTCACCGCGCCTTCCATGATCGGCTTCATCGCGCTGGCCGGCATCATCGTGCGCAATTCGATCCTGCTGGTGGACTTCATCCGCCATGCCCCGCGCGCGGGCCGCAGCCTGCGCGCGGTGGCGCTGGAGGCAGGCGCGGTGCGGTTCAAGCCCATCGCGCTGACCGCGGCGGCGGCGATGATCGGCGCCGGCTTCATCCTGGGCGACCCGATCTTCCAGGGCCTGGCGGTGGCGCTGCTGTTCGGGTTGCTGTCCTCCACCGCGCTGACCGTGCTGGCGATACCCGCGCTGTACCGGGTGCTGCGCGACCCGACGTGAGGCGGCGCGATGCACCTGGGCAGCGGCGCATAGTGACCGGCTGAAACCGGATTGTGGCAGGGCGTGGATTGGGCCCGCTGCCGGGAAAAGGCCGGAGCCGCGGCGCTCCGGCCTGCCCTTCGGAGGGCATCCCCGGCTTGCCGAGGCGGGCGGCATGCGCCTCAATACCCGCAATCAACCTGGGAGAAGCGTCATGCAGCTTGGTCGTCGCAGCCTGTTGGCCGCGCCATTGGGGTTGCTGGCCCCGGGCGCCCGTGCCTGGCCGGACCGGCCCATCCGCATCATCGTCACCTTCCCGGCCGGGACGCAGACCGACATCCTCACCCGGCTGTACAGCGTGCCGCTGGCGCAGAAGCTGGGCCAGCCGATCATCATCGACAATCGCGGCGGCGCCCAGGGTGTCATCGGCATTCGCGCCGCGCTGGCGGCCCCGGCCGATGGCCATACGCTGCTGATGATCGGCGTTTCCACCGGCGCCAGCGCGCCGCACATGATCAAGGACTTGCCCTACGACCCGCTGCGCGACCTGCTGCCCATCGGCATGGTGGCGGATGCGCCCTACCTGCTGATCTGCGACCCGCGGCTGCCGGTGCACAGCACGGCGGAACTCATCGCCTATGCCAAGGCCCGGCCTGGCGTGCTTACCTTTGGCCACGGCGCGCCCAGCCGGCATGTCGCGGGGTCGCTGATGGCCAAGCTGGCGGGGATGGAGGCGCTGGAGGTGGCCTATCGCGGCCAGCCGGAGGCCACCAACGACTGCGCCGCCGGCCGGCTTTCCTACACCATCGCCGACCTGGGGGAGGCGCTGGTGCAGGCGCGGGAAGGCCGGGTGCGGGCCTTGGCGGTCACCACCGCCGCGCGTTCGCCGCTGGCGCCCGAACTGCCGGCGCTGTCGGAAACGCTGCCGGGCTACAACCTTTCGGTCTGGTTCATGCTGGGGGCGGCGGCTGGCGTGCCGCAGCCGGTGGTGAACCAGATCAACGCCGCGCTGAGCGAGGTGATGGCCGAGCCCGGGCTGCGGCGGCAACTGGCGGTGCAGGGGCTGGATGTGCGCTCGGTGGCGCCGGACGCGCTGCGTGGCTTCATGGCCAGCGAGGTGGAGAATTGGGGCCGCATCATCCGCCTGCTGGATATGCATCCCACCTGACCAGGTGGCCGCGCCGGCCTGCGGGAGCAGGACACCGGAGCCCGGTCGGCGCTGCCTGAAGCGCCGACCGGATTCCGGCATGTTGTTTTGTCGCGTGACTCAAGTCTCTCGGTCAGCGCACCTCAGGCGATCAGGCTCTACGCCGCGGCGCGCTGCTCCCCGGCCGCGGCGCGCAGCATCATCTCGGCGCATTTCTCGCCGATCATGATGCAGGGCGCATTGGTGTTGCCACTGGTCAGTGTCGGCATGATGGAAGCATCCGCCACCCGCAGCCCGGCGATGCCATGGACCCGCAACTCGTTGTCCACCACGGCCATCGGGTCGGGGCCCATCCTGCAGGTGCCGACGGGGTGATAGGTGGTCTCGGCGTTGTTGCGCACCCATTCCAGCATGTCCGCGTCGCTCTGCACGTGGCTGCCGGGGGCGATCTCCTCGCCGGTGATCTCCTTCAGCGGCGAGGCGGCCATCAGCTCGCGCCCCTTGCGAATGGCGGCCAGCAGGCCGTCGCGGTCGTGCTGGGTGGAGAGGAAGTTGAAGCGAATGGCCGGCGGTGCCGTGGGATCAGCGGACTTGATATGGACCGAGCCGGTGCTTTCCGAGCGTAGCACGTTGACGTTCATGGTGATGCCGCGCCGCTTGGCCACGCGGCGCTCGTGGTTCACCATCTCATACAGGAAGGGCAGGATGGAGATGGTGGCATCCGGCGCCTCCAGCCCTTCCCGCGTGCGGAAATACAGCCGGATCGGCACCGCGGTGCGGGCCAGGAAGCCTTCGCGCAGGAAGGCGTATTTCATCGCCTCCCGCACCAGGCGCCAGCCGCGGGCGTTGTCGTTGAAGGTCAGGTTGCGTTCGGTGATGGCGAACTTCACCCGCGGCGAATAATGGTCGCGCAGCCCTTCGCCCACGCCCGGCAGTTCATGCACCGGGGTGATGCCGAGCGAGCGCAGCAGCTCGCCCTGGCCGATGCCCGAAAGCTCCAGCAACTTCGGTGAGTTGATGGAACCGCTGGAGACGACAACCTCGCGCGTTGCCCGCGCCTCATGCTGCACGCCGCCCACGGTGTAGCGCACGCCGACGCAGCGCATGCCTTCCAGCACCAGCGTGTCGGCCATGGCGCCGGACTGGATGATGAGGTTCGACCGCCCCCGCGCCGGGTCCAGGTAGCAATAGGCGGTGCTCTGGCGGCGGCCCTTGGCGATGGTGACCTGGGACATGCCGATGCCTTCCTGGCTCGGCCCGTTCAGGTCGGTGTTGAAGGGCAGGCCGATATTGCCGGCGGCCGAGATCATCTTCTCCAGCAGCGGCACCTTGTGGCGCGCCGTGTCGGTGACGCGCAGCGGGCCGCTGCGGCCGCGATAGTCGTCGGAGCCGCCGTCGTAGCTCTCCATGCGCTTGAACACCGGCAGCACGTCGTCCCAGCTCCAGCCCCGGTTGCCCAGCTGCGCCCAGTGGTCATAGTCCTGCGGTTGGCCGCGCATGAAGACCATGCCGTTGATGGAACTGGTGCCGCCCAGCATCTTGCCGCGCGGCACCTCGATGCGGCGGCCGCCGGAGCCGGCATCGGGTTCGGAGGAGAAGCACCAGTTCACCGCCGGGTTGTCGATGAGCTTGGAGACGCCGGCGGGAATGCGCGACCAGAAATAGCCCGACCCCTCGGTGCCGGCTTCCAGCAGCAGCACCCTGTAGGCGCCGCTTTCGCTCAGGCGGGTGGCCACGGCGGCACCGGAGGAGCCTGCGCCCACGACGATGAAATCATAGGCGGCGGTGGGGGCGGATGACATGGGGCGGTGCTTCCTTTGGGCGCGGGCGTCGCCTGCCGCGGCGGGCAGGTCTTGGTGCTTGGCGGCGGCAATGGTCGCTGAAAACCCGGGCGGCGCGCAACCGGGGCCGCGCGCAACCAGGGTTCAGTCATCCGGGGTTCAGTCGCCCGGGGCCAGGCGGTGGGCCTCGGCCCGCAGGGTGGTGGCGATCACCTCGGTGACGGCACGGATGCGCGGGGTGTGGCGGATGTCGTGATGCACCGCCAGGAACACGTCGCGCCGCGGGGCCGGCGTTGGCGTCGGCAGCCGCACCAGCCCGGTGGGGTCGCCCATGAAGCGGCTCAGGGCCGCCAGGCCCATGCCGGCCTCGGCCGCCGCGCGCTGGCCGTAGCGACTGTTGTGCCGTACCGCCGGCCGGGCCTGGTGGGTCAGCGCGGTGAACCAGGCCATCTCGGGCAGGTGCATGCCCTCCGACGGGTTCAGGATGGTGCTGTGGCCCGGCGCACCGGCGCCGAAGTCCGGTGGGCCATGCTGTTCCAGATAGGCGGCGGAGGCATAGAGGCCGAAGCCGAGGCTGGCCACCTTGCGCACCGCCAGGTCGTTCTGCGTCAGCCGGGCCAGGCGCACCGCGATATCCGCCTCGCGCCGGGCCAGGCTCAGGCTGCGGGCGTCTGCCGCCACTTCCAGCCGAATGCCGGGATGGGCGCGTTGCAGCGCGGCGAAGGCGCTGGTCAGCACCTCCACCGCCAGGATTTCCACGGTGGTGACGCGCACCACCCCTTCCAGCCGGATGTCGCCGCCGGTGATGCGGCGTTCCACCGCCAGCGCCTCGGCCTCGATGCGTTCCACATTGCCCAGCACCGCTTCGCCGGCCGGGGTGAGGACGTAGCCGCCCGGGGTCTTGGCCAATAACCGGGCGCCGGCGCGGGCCTCCAGCCCGGCCAGGCGGCGGCCCATGGTGGTCTGCATCACCCCCAGCGCGCGGGCCGCGGCGGAAAGCGTGCCGTGGCGGGCAATGGCCAGGAAGCTTTGCAGGTCGTCCCAGGGCAGCATGCCGAGCCTATGCGTTTTCGCATGGCCATGCTGCGCCAACAGCGAATTCCATGCAAACGGCAAAGGGAGGAAAGCTTCGGCAACGCCATCTTCCAGCCGGAGACAACACCATGTCCGCCACCACCGCCGCCCGCCTCGCCAGCCTGCCCGCCACCGCCAGCACCGCGCCCTATGGCGTGGCCCTGCTGCGCATCAGCCTTGGTGCGCTGTTCGTGGCGCATGGCGCCATCAAGCTGTTCGTGTTCACGCCGGCCGGCACCGCCGGCTATTTCCAGTCGCTCGGCCTGCCGGCCTTCCTGGCCTACCTGACCATTGCGGCGGAACTTCTGGGCGGCCTGGCGCTTGTGCTGGGCGTCTATACCCGCATCGTGGCGCTGGCCTTCGTGCCGCTGATGCTCGGCACCATCTTCGCCGCGCATGGCGCCAAGGGCTTCCTGTTCAGCGCCCCGGGCGGCGGCTGGGAATATCCGGCGTTCTGGACCGTTGCGCTGCTGGTGCAGGCGCTGCTTGGCGAAGGTGCCCTGGCGCTGCGCCGCGGCCGCTAGAGCATTTTCCGCTGACGCTGCTGCGCGGAAACTGCTCCAACCGGTTGTTTCAGCGAGCAGCCCTGCCGTCCGCTGACGCAGCCCTGCCGGCCTTTGCTCCGGAGCCATCCCGGAAGGGGGAAATCGCCATGCATCCCAGTATCTTCCTCAGTCACGGCTCGCCGATGTTGCCGCTGGTGCGGGCTCCGGCCAGCGAATTCCTGGCCGGCCTGGGTGCCCAGGTCACCGCCCGCCATGGCGCGCCCAAGGCCATCCTGGTGGCCTCGGCGCATTGGGAAACCACGCTGCCCGTGGTGAACGCCGTGGCGGTGAACGAGACCATCCACGACTTCCACGGCTTTCCCCGCCCGTTGTATGCGCTGCGCTACCCGGCGCCGGGGGCGCCGAAGCTGGCGGAACGGGTCAGCGACCTGCTCTGCGCCGCCGGGCTGGAAAGCCGCATCGACCGCAGCCGCGGCCTGGACCACGGCGCCTGGTGCCCGTTGATCCTGGCCTGGCCGCAACACGACATCCCGGTGCTGCAACTGTCGATCCAAAGCGCGCTGGGCCCGGCGCATCATGCCCAACTGGGCGAGGCGCTGCGGCCCTTGCGGGAGGAGGGGGTGCTGGTCATCGGCTCCGGCAGTTGGACGCATGACCTGCGGCGCTTCCGCGGCCAGGCCATGGACACGCCGGAGACGCCGGACGTGACCGCCTTCAGCGACTGGATGGACCTGGCGATCCGCGAAGGTCGGCGCTGCGACCTGCTGACCTATCGCCACCAGGCGCCCTTCGCCGCCGAGCAGCACCCGACCGAGGAACATCTGCTGCCGCTGTATGTCGCGCTGGGCGCCGGCGGCGCCACCATGCAGGCCGAACGCCTGCACAGCAGCAGCACCTACGGCATGCTGCGGATGGACGCCTACGCTTTTCACTGAGCGCGACAAGCGCCGTTTCGGAGAGAAAGCCATGAGCCAGTACACCATCGCCGTTGTCGTCGGCAGCCTGCGGCGGGACTCGCTGAATGCGAAGCTGGCCACCGCGCTGGAGCGGCTTGGCCCGCCCGGCTTCAGCTTCAACCGGGTGCTGATCGGCGACCTGCCGCTGTACAACCAGGACGCCGACGCGCAGGAAGCGGCGCCGGCGGTGGCGCGCTTCCGGGCCGGGATCGCCGCGGCCCAGGGGGTGATCTTCGTGACCCCGGAATACAACCGCTCGCTGCCCGGCGCGCTGAAGAACGCGCTGGACCAGGGCTCCCGCCCCTATGGCAAAAGCGTGTGGGCGGGCAAGCCGGCCGGGGTGCTGGGCGTTTCCCCGGGCGCGGCGGGCACCGCCATGGCGCAGCAGCATCTGCGCAACGTGCTGGTCTTCCTCGACATGCCGACCCTGGCGCAGCCGGAGGTGTTCCTGCAGGCCAAGGAAGGCCTGTTCGACGCCGAGGGCAATATCGGCCAGGCCAGCCATGGCTTCCTGCAGGGCTGGATGGACCGCTATGCCGGCCTGGTGCGGCGCTGCGCGGCCTGACCCCGCGGCGCCGGCGACAGGTCAGCCGCGGTAGATGGTTTCTTAACCTCCGCGCGCCTTAGGTAACGCCCCGGCCGCACAGCCATGGGGGAAGGCCTGAAGCTGATGTCGAGGCTGGGAGCAACCACCTGCGCAGCCCCCGCGGCGGCCACGGCCTGGTGCCGGTGGTGCCAGCCAGGCGCGGTGCTGCGCAGCCGGCGCGGTGCCACCGCGGCCCTGCTGGCGGTGGCGCTGAGCGTGCTGGTGGGCATGGCCGGGCTGGCGATGGAAGGGGGCGAGATCCACCTGACCAGGCTGAACGCCCAGACCAGCGCCGATGCCGCCGCCATGGCCGCGGCCTCGGCCTACCAGTATCGCGGCCGCGCCGCCGCCATGGCCGCCGCCATCGAGGTGGCGGGGCGCAATGGCTTCACCGCGGCCATGGTCACGGTGAACAACCCGCCCGCCACCGGCAGCGCCGCGGGCAACACCAACGCCTTCGAGGTGGTGATCAACAAGCCGGTCACGGTCACGCTCAGCCGGGCCTTCCTGGGGGCGGCCAGTGTCATGGCGTCCCGCCGTGGGGTGGCCAGCCTGCAACCCAACGCCCGGGCCTGCATCCTGGCGCTCAGCGGTACCGTGACGGTGCAGAACAGCGGCAGCTTCAACGCCGCCAATTGCTATGTCGGCTCCAACCTGCCCGGCGTCTCGGTCAATATTCCGCAGTCCAATGGCGCGGTGCTGGCGCAGGGCGTCGCGGCGGTGGGCACCTGCGCGGGCTGCAGCAACAGCCGCTGGAGCCTGACCCAGGGCTATCAGGAACATTCGCCGCCGCTGAGCAACCCCTATGGCTTTCTGGACAGCAAGGCCCTGCCCAGCATCAGCGGCGCCAGTTGCCTGAACACCACGCCCCTCAACGCCAATGGTCCCATTCAGCCCAGCGGCACCACGAAGGCCTATTGTGCCTCGGTGACCATCTCCAACACGGCGGCGGTCAGCTTCGCGCCGGGCACCTACATGTTCCAGAACGCGTCGCTCAGCATCGGCAGCATCGCCAGCTTCGCCTGCGCCGGGTGCAGCTTCATCTTCATCGGCAGCACCCCCGGCAACCTCAGCATCAGCAACACCTCCACCGTCACCGTCTCGGCGCCCACGGTGAACAGCAGCGATGCCGACTACGACGGCGTGCTGTTCTACCGCGCCGGTCGCAGCGCCAGCGGCAGCAGCGGCGCGCCGACGCTGAACCTGCAAAGCGTGTCGTCCTTCAACCTCACCGGCGGCATCTACTTCCCCAACGCCTACATCAAGATGGGCAATGTCAGTTCCACCGCCAACAGCGGCTGCCTGGCGGTGGTGGGCGGCACGGTGGAGATCGGCAGCCTGAGCAGCTACCGCTTCGACATCTCCACCTGCGCCAGCCACGCCACCCCGGTGCCCGCGACGCAGTTGGCCCGGCTGGTGGAATGAGCGTGATGGCCGGCTTCCATCGCGCCCTGGCGGGCCGCCGCGGCATCGCCGCCGCCGAGTTCGCGCTGATCGCGCCGGTGGTGATCCTGGTCTTTCTCAGCGCCTATGATGTGGGCCGGGCGATGTGGCGCACCCTGCAACTGGAAACCGCCGCGCGGGTCGGCGCGCAATACGCCTTCGCCAACCCGACCGACAGCGCCGGCATCGCCGCCCGGGTGCAGGCCAGCCTGCCGGGATGGGGCAACCTGACCATCGCCTCGCCTACCATGGCGTGCCGCTGCGACAACGGCGTTGCCGCCAACTGCACCACGGGAACCTGCCCGTTCGGGGCGGCCACCGTGGCGCCGCTCGCCTATGTTTCGGTGACCGTGACGCAGCCGCTGGGCTTTGTCTCGCCGCTGACCGCGGCCCTGTTCCCGGCGCTGGCGACGCTGCGCGGCAATGTGGAGCTGCGCTTCCATTAGGGCCTGATACCACGCCCACGCGGTTCGGCCCCGCGGCCCGCAGGCCGCGGGACGAGCCGTGTCGCCAAGGGCCGCACAGGCGGCCCCATTCCATCAGTTGAACAGCGCCTGCGCGGTCTCGCTCATCGGCCGGCTCTTGGCGCCGAAGTAGCCGACGGCGAAGCTGAACGGGTATTGCACCGTTACGGTCACGGTGGTGACGCCGGCCTGGGTCGCGCAGCCGCTCAGCGTGGCCGTCACCTGGTCGGCGTGCAGGAACGGCACCCGGGCCGCGGCGCCGGCCAGGCTGCCGCTGAGGGAACTGCAGGCGGCACTGCCGGCATTGAGGTTCTGGCTGCCGCGCAGCGTGGCCAGGCGCACCGCCTCGGCGGTGGTGGCGCGCAGGCATTCCAGGGTGAACATGTAGCGCGCCAGGTCCAGCCCGCCGACCAGCAGCGACAGCAGCAACCCGCCCACCAGCGCGAACTCCAGGCTGGTGGTGCCGCGCCGGTCCCGCAGCCTGTCGGTGGCGCCGCGCCGTGGCGGGTGGGTTCTGCGCAAGGGGGCTGCCATGGCCTGTCCTCCAACGGGGCAGGGGCCAGTCTAGAGCGGGATACAATCTCAGGTTGTATCAAATAGTCTCACAGCATGAGCATCGGCTCATTGGGTGTTGAACATCCCAAGGAATGCACGTTAGGGTTGTATTCGTCAGGCGCATGCAATCTTAGCGCATGGCGCGACGACCCCGGCCCTTACGGCAAACCGCCGCTGGCATCGGGGCTGCCGCTCTCCTTCATCGGAACAAGGAAACCACGCCATGATCAACACCATCATCGCCGCCGCTTCCCGTGCCATCGCCGACCGCAAGGGCGTTACCGCCGCGGAATACGCCGTTCTGGCCACCGGCATCGTCGTGGCGGTCGGGCTGGCGGCCACCAGCTTCGGTGCCCGCATCTCCGCCGTCTTCGCCGGCCTCACGCTGTGAGCGCAGGCCATCCCGGCCGGTCCGCGCCGCGCGGGCTGGCCGGGGTGGCGCGCCAGGCCCCATGGGGAACCCCGCAGATGCAGGTGGCGATATCGGTTCTGCTCGGTGCCTTGCTCGTGGTGGCGGCCTGGTACGACCTGCTGACACGCAGCATCCCCGACCGTTTTGCCCTCATGCTTGCCGCGCTCGGCCTGGCCGAGCAGGCCAGTGCCGGCTGGCTGCCGCTGGCGCAGGCGGTGCTGATGGCTGCCCTGGTCCTCGCCCTGCTGCTGGGGCTGGCCATGCTGGGCTGGCTTGGGGGCGGCGATGTCAAGCTGGCGGCGGCCGTTGCGCTTGGCCTGCCGCCGCTCGCCACGCTGGGCTTCCTCAACAACACGGTGCTGGCCGGGGGCGTGCTGGGGCTGTGCTACCTGGTGGCGCCGCATCTGCCGCCGCGCTGGCGCCCCGGCGCCCGCTGGCCGCGGGGCCGGCTGTGGCGTATCGAGGTGTGGCGCCTGCGCCGGGGCGGGCCGGTGCCCTACGGCGTCGCCATTGCCTGCGGTGGCATCCTCAGCCTCGTCGCCCGGGGCTGAGGCGCCATGTACCTGCGCCTGCTGATCATCCTGTCCTTGGCGATGAGTGCGCTGGGCCTTGGCACGCTGGGCTTCCAACTGCTGGCCCCCGTGGCGCCGGCCGGGCCACCGCTGGCCACCGCTGCCGCGCCACCGCCCGCCCGGCTGCGGCTGATGGTCGCGGCGCGCCCGCTGCTGGCCGGCACCCTGCTGAAGGACAGCGACTTCACCATCCGCGAGGTCAGCCCGGCCGAGGCCCCCGCGGGCTTCATCACCCCCGGTGACGATCTGCGGCTGGAACTGCGCGGCGCCCTGCTGCGGCGCTACCTGGCGGCCGACAGCGTGATGCTGCGGGACGACGTGCTGCGCCCGCGGGAGAATGGCTTCCTTGCCGCCGTGCTGCGGCCGGGCACCCGCGCCTTCGCGCTGGGCGTGGACGTGGTGACCGGTGCTGCCGGGCTGATCTGGCCGGGCGACCAGGTGGACCTGATCCTGACCCAGGAACTGGCCGCGACCGAGGCGCCGCTGGCCCGCCGCGTGGTGGGCGAGACGGTGCTGGCCGATGTGCGGGTGGTGGCGGTGGACCAGCAATTCACCCGCGGCGCCAACCCCGAGGACGCCTTGGCTGGCCGGGTTGCCCGCACCGTGACGCTGGAAGTGACCACCGAGCAGGCCGAGCGCGTGGCGGTGGCCGGGCGGTTGGGCCGCATCGCCCTGGCGGTGCGCGCGATGGAGCCGGCGGTGACGGCGGCGGTGGCCCGCGGCGGGGCGATGTTCGGTGCCGATGTCTCCGCCGCGCTGGCGGGTGCCGGGCTGTCCCAGGGCGCCCGCATGCGGGTGATCCAAGGCGACGAATCACAGAATGTGAGCTTCCCATGACCCTTCGTGCCTTCGGTAGCGGCCTTGCGGGCCTGGGGCTGGGCCTGCTGCTGGCCCTGGCGCCGGCCAGCGCGCAGGGGCGGCGCGACGCGGCGGAGCGGCCGGGTCGCGCCAGTCCCGACCTGTCTCGCCCCAACCTGTCTCGCCCCAACCTGTCTCGCCCCGACCAGGTCCGGCTGGGCCAAAGCGCCGTGCTGCCTCGGTCGGCGGTGGAACTGGCGGCGCCAGTCGGAGCCGCCGGTCTGCCGGTGGCGCTGCGGCTGCAAGCCGGGGCCGGGCGGCTGCTGCGGCTGCCGCGCCCGGCCATCACCGTCATGGCGGCCGACCCGCGCATCGCCCGGGTGCAGCCGGTTTCGCCCACCAGCCTGTTCCTGATGGCGGTGGGGGCTGGCCGTACCACGGTGATCGCCACCGCCGAGGATGGTGCGCCGGTGGCGGAATACGACATCACCGTGCTGCCCGGCCCTGGTGCCGCGCCCGGCGTGCCGGGTGCCATGGCGCCATCGGCCGAGGCCGCGCCCCGCGCCCCCGACGCCGCCGCGGTGCAAAGCATGATCCGCCGCCTGGTGCCCGGCGCCGAGGGCCTGGTGGTGCAGGCCGGCGGCCGCAACACGCTGGTGCTGAACGGCGAGGTACCAACCGCCGCCGATGCCCAGCGCGCCGAGGCCATCGCCCGCACCTTCGGCGGCGAGGCGCGCGAGGTCATCAACAACCTGGCGCTGCTGTCCGCCATTCAGGTGAACCTGCGGGTGCGGGTGGCCGAGATCTCGCGCCAGGTCAGCCGCGACCTGGGCTTCAATTGGCAGGCGCTGGCCAACAACGGCGCCGGCCTGCTGATTGGCCTGAACACCGGCGGCGTCGGCAATGTGCTGAACGCGCTGAGCGCCACCAGCACCGGCTCGGTCGGCCGCCTCGGCGCCGGCTTCAGCTCCTCCCGCCTCGACATCAACGCGGTGGTGGACGCGCTCGCTTCCGACCAGCTCATCACCATTCTGGCCGAACCGAACCTGACCGCGCAGTCGGGCGAGGTGGCCAGTTTCCTCGCCGGCGGTGAATTCCCGGTGCCGGTCGCGGCCAGCGCGCTGAACGGTTCCATCACGGTGGAATACAAGCAGTTCGGCGTCAGCCTTTCCTTCGTGCCCACCGTGCTGGGGCCGGA
Organism: Acetobacteraceae bacterium; assembly: GCA_947373495.1. Taxonomy (GTDB): domain Bacteria; phylum Pseudomonadota; class Alphaproteobacteria; order Acetobacterales; family Acetobacteraceae; genus CAIMOR01. Next base: position 19,264 of record CANBXZ010000007.1, on the reverse strand, counting down.
GCGGCTGAACCTGCGGGTACGGCCGGAGGTCAGCCAGCTTTCCAGCAATGGCGCCATCAGCCTGCCGCTGGCCAGTGGCGTGGTGACGATCCCGGCGCTCAGCGTGCGCCGGGCGGAGACGACGGTGGAGGTCGGCAGCGGCCAGAGTTTCGCCATCGCCGGCCTGCTCCAGCGCAGCAACACCCTGCAGAATGCCGGCCTGAACGGCCTCGGCGACGTGCCGGTGCTGGGTGCGCTGTTCCGCTCGGACCGGTTCCAGCGCAACGAGACCGAGCTGGTCATCATCATCACCCCCTACCTGGTGCGGCCGGTGTCGAACCGGCAGGCGCTGGCGGCCCCGACCGACGGCTTCCGCCCCGCCACCGACCTGGACCGCATCCTGCACCGCCGGCAGGCCGCGCGCGGCGGCCCGGCGCTGGCGCTGCCGCCGGGGCTCGACGCCGGCTTCATCCTGGACTGAGGGCAGCACAGATGCCGAAGCACCGCCTGTTCCTGTTCCTGTTGCTGCTGGCCGGATGCGCCGGGGGCGGCGATGACTATGCCCGGCCAGGCACCTGGGCGCCGAGCGGCGTCAACGACGCCAACCTGCGCGCCATGCTGGCCAACCCGGCCGATGCCACCCAGGGCCAGGCCGCCCGCACCGAGCGCGCGGTGCCGGCCACCCTGGCGATCCGTCGGCTGGAGCGGGACAACCGGCGCCCGCTGCTGAACACCAATGCGTCGCGCGTCGGCATTTCCGCCGTGCCGCCACCCAGCGCCCCGCCGGAGGCCGGCCATGCGCCCTGAACCCGTGGTTCCGCGTGAGGCGGCGGATACGGCACGCGGCGCCGCGCGGCCCTTGGGGGAACGCCCCGGCTGCCTTGCCTTCGTGACCGACGACGCCAGCGAGGCGGCGCTGCGCGGCGGCCTGCCGAACCTGCTGGGCCCGACCCAATTGCGCCGCGGCGATGCCCGCACCGCCACCCGCGCGCTGGAGCGTGAAGCGACGCCGCACACCCTGCTGGTGGACATCACCGGCCTGGCCGAGCCGGTGGCGGCGCTGGAGGCCCTGGCCGCGGTCTGTGCCCCGGATGTGCGGGTGCTGGTGGTGGGCGAGCAGACCGATATCGGCTTCTACCGCCAACTGACCCGCGACCTCTGCGTGGCCGAATACGCCCACAAGCCACTGACGCGGGACATGGTGGCGCGGTTGTTCGGCCCGCAACTGGCGGGCCAGGCCACCGAGGCGAGCAAGGGCGGCAAGGTGGTGGCGGTGTGCGGCATGCGCGGCGGTAGCGGCGCCACCACCGTGGCGGTGAACCTGGCGCTGCAACTGGCGGAGCGCAGCCACGGCCATGTCGCGCTGCTGGACCTGCATCTGCGCGGCGGCACCACCGGGTTGATGCTGGGCGTGCGCCCCGGCAGTGGTCTGCGGGTGGCGCTGGAGGAACCCGAGCGGGTCGATGCGCTGTTCCTCGACCGCGCTGGCCTGCCCATTGCCGACCGGCTGCGCCTGATCGCCGCCGAGGAGCCGCTGGACAGTCTGCCGCAGCCGGTTGAAGCCGGCCTGCGCCGGGTGCTGGACATGCTGCGCAGCCGCGCCAACTACGTGGTGATCGACCTGCCGATGCCGCCCGGCCCGATGGAGCGCCTGGCCCTGGCCGCGGCCTGGCACGCGGTGCTGGTGCTGGGGCCGGACCTGGCGGGCATTCGGGATACGCTGGCGATGCGCAAGCTGGTCGCCGCCTGTGGCCACGCCCGTTCCACCGTGGTGCTGAACCGCCTTGGCCTGCCGGGCGGGCTGAAGCGGGCGCTGGTGGAGGAGGGCCTCGGCGCCGCGCCGGAGGTGGTGATTCCCGACCTGCCGCGGGAATTGCCGCGCGCCGCCAATCTCGGCCGGCCGGCCCTGCGCGACAGTGCCGCGCTGCGCCGGGCGCTGGCGCCGCTGCTGCGGGAGATTGCGGCGGTGACCACGGCCGCCGCGGCGCCCTCGCTGATGCAGCGCCTGCTCGGGCGGCCGGGCCGGTGAGCCGCGCCTTCGGCCGGTTGCAGGCGCCGCTTCCGGCCACGGAACCGCCGGCGGCCAGCATCGCGGCGCGGCCGGTGGTGACGCCGACCGCGCCCTCGCGGGTGGAACGCCTGCGCGGCCAGGTGATGGAGCGCATCGACCCGGTGCGGGCGGCGGAACTGGACGCCACGGCGCTGCGGGCCGAGCTGGAAGCCCTGGTGCATGAGGTTGCCGACCGCGAGCGGGTCGAGATCTCGGCGCTGGAGCAGGGCCGCATCGCCGAGGAACTGGCCGATGACATGCTCGGCTATGGCCCGCTGGAGCCGCTGCTGCAGGATGACAGCATCAGCGACATCATGGTGAACGGGCCGGACCGGGTCTTCATCGAACGGCGCGGCAAGGTGGAACAGACCGCGGTGCGCTTTCGCAGCGCGGCGCAACTGGCGGCCATTGCGCAGAAAATGGCGGCGACCGTGGGCCGCCGGGTGGACGAGAGCAGCCCGCTGGTGGATTGCCGCCTGGCCGATGGCAGCCGGGTGAACGTGGTGTTCCCGCCCCTGGCGATCGATGGCGCCTGCATTTCCATCCGCAAATTCGCCAAGCGCAAGGTGGACCTGGAATCGATGGCCGCCGGGGGCTCGATGTCGCCGGGGCTGGTGCGGGTGCTGGAGATTGCCGCGCGGTGCCGGCTGAACGTGGTGATCTCGGGCGGCACCGGTTCCGGCAAGACCACCATGATGAATGCGATGAGCCGGTTGATCGACCATGGCGAGCGCATCGTCACCATCGAGGACGCCGCCGAGTTGCAATTGCAGCAGCCGCATGTGGTGCGGCTGGAGACCCGGCCGGTGAACCTGGAAGGCCGCGGCGAGATCACCCAGCGCGACCTGATCCGCAATGCGCTGCGGATGCGGCCGGACCGCATCATCGTCGGCGAGGTGCGTGGCGCCGAGGCGTTCGACATGCTGCAGGCGATGAACACCGGCCATGACGGCAGCTACTGCACCGTGCATGCCAATACCGCGCGGGACGCCATGGTGCGGATTGAGAACATGGTGCTGATGGGCCAGTCCACCCTGCCCAGCCGGGCCATCCGCACCCAGATCGCCAGTGCGGTCGATATCGTGGTGCAGGTGGCCCGCATGCGGGATGGTGGGCGCCGGGTGCTGCAGGTGGCGGAGGTGTGCGGGCTGGAAGGCGAGGTCATCACCATGAACGACGTCTTCGCCTTCGAGTACCTGGGGGATGATGCCAGCGGGCGGATCCGCGGTCGTTGGAAGTCCCCCGTCATCCGCCCCGGCTTCTTCGAACGGCTGGATTACTTCGGCCTGGGCGAGGCCTGGATGGCGGCGTTGCGGCAGGCCTGAGCATGCCACGCGCGGGTCTCATCCTGCTGGGCGGGCTGTTGCTGCTGAGCCTGCTGCTCGGTGCGCTGGCGCTGGCGCGGCTGGGCCATGGCCCGCAATTGCGCGCCCGGGTGCAGGGCCTGTCCCGCCCGGCCGGGACGGCGCCGGTGGCGCCCGGCATCCGGCTTGGCCGGCCGGAACAGGGCCGGCTGCGGGCCCGGTTGTGCCGCGCGCTGCACTACCATGCCGACATTCCGCAGGAACATGTGCTGGCCTGGCCCTGGGTGGCCTTGCTGGCCGTGCTGGTGGCGGGGCTGGCCGCGGCCTGGCTCAACAGCGTGGCCGGTGGGGCGGTGGCGCTGCCTGGCGCCCCCCTGGCCGGGTTGCTGGCGGCGCGCTGGGTGTTCGGCTGGCAGCACCGGCGCTACTGCGAGGCCGTGTTCCTGCAAATTCCGGAGGCGCTGGGCCTGATGGTCCGCGCCATTCGCGCCGGGCTGCCGCTGGCCGAGGCGGTGCGCAACATCAGCACGGAAATGCCGGCGCCGACGCGGGACGAGTTCGCCCGCGTGGTCGGCGACATGGCGGTTGGCCGCCCGGTGGAATTGGCGCTGGCCCGGCTGCATGACCGCACCGGCCTGACCGAATACGCCTTCCTGGCGGTCACCCTCGGGTTGCAGTCGCAGACCGGCGGCAGCCTGGCGGAAACCCTGGAAAACCTGGCCGAGATGGTGCGCAAGCGCGTTGCCATGGCCAAGCGGGCCAAGGCCCTGGCCGGCGAGGCCAAGGCCCAGGCCGGGCTGCTGGTGGTGCTGCCCTTCGTCGCCGCGCTGGGCATGTCGCTGATCCAGCCCTTCTACGTCGCCGCCTTCACCCAGAACCCGGCGGGGCGGCAGATGGCGATGGTGGGGCTGGGGCTGATGCTGCTCGGGTTGTTGACCATTCGCTGGCTGATCCGCCAGGCCGGGCGGGATTGATGCCGCCGCTCGCCACCCTGCTGCTGGCCCTGGGGGCGGCCGGTGGTGCCGTTGGGCTGGCGGTGCTGGCCGCGGCGCTGCTGGCGCAGGGCGCCGAGGCGCGCGACCTGGGCGTGCGGCTGCGCCTGCTGCTGCGTCCGCCGTCGCCGCCGGGCCAGGACCGGGTGGTGGCGGTGCATCGGGTGCTGCGCCCGGTGCTGCGGCTGGGCCAGGCGCTGCGCGACAGCGCCCTGATGTCGGCGCGGGAGGTAGCCGGCTTCCAGCGCGACCTGAGCGCGGCGGGGCTGGAGCCACGCCAGGCCGTGCCGCTGTTCATCGGTGCCAAGGCGGTGCTGCTGGTGCTGCTGCCGTTGGCGGGGCTGGCCCTGGTGCTGCTGCTGGAACTGGAACGGCTGGATGCCGCCAAGCTGATGCTGGCGGCGCTGGTGCTGGCGGTGCTGGGCCCGAACTGGCTGCTGGCCTGGCTGCGCCGGCCGTACCAGAATCGCCTGCGCCAGGGCCTGCCGGATGCGCTGGACCTGTTGGTGGTGGCGACCGAGGCCGGGCTTGGCCTGGAATCGGGGCTGGACCGGGTGGCGCAGGAAATGGCGGCCTCCAACCGCGCCATCGCCCAGGAACTGAATACCCTGGTGCAGGAACTGCGCCTGCTGCCGGACCGCCGGATGGCGCTGGAACGCCTGGGCCAGCGCACCGGGCTGGAGGGCTTCAAGCGCCTGGGCACCACGCTGGCGCAAACCCTGCGCTACGGCACCCCGCTGGCCCAGGCGCTGCGGGTGCTGGCGGCCGACATGCGGCAGGACCGCATGCTGCGGCTGGAGGAAAAGGCCATTCGCCTGCCCGCCATGCTGATCGGGCCGCTGATCCTGTTCATCCTGCCGGCGCTGTTCATCGCCCTGATCGGGCCTTCCATCCTTGAAATCGGCAAGTCCTTCGGAGCTTCACCATGAACCGGCCGCTGCGCGTTCTCGTTCTGCTGGGCTGCCTGCTGGGCAGCGGCTGCGGCAGCCTTGCCCTGGTTGGCCTGGACGGCGGCGGGGGGGAGGCGCCGGCCGGCGGCAATGCCCGGTTGCGCGTGGCCGCCGCGGCCGAGGAGTCGGGCCAGACCCAGGTGGCGCTTTCGATGTATGCCGCCGCCGCCGCGGCCGAGCCCGGCTCGGCCCCGGTTCAGGCCCGCTTCGTCGCGGCGCTGGTACGCAGCGGCAACCTGGCCCAGGCCGAGCAGGTGCTGGGCCGCGCCACGGCCCGGCATCCGGCGCACCCGGCGTTGCTGGTGCAGCGCGGCCGCCTGCAATTGCTCACCGCCGAGCCGCTGCGCGCGCTGGCAAGCTTCGAGCGCGTATTGGCGGAGACGCCGGGCGACGGGGCGGCGCTGGCGGGCAAGGCGGTGGCGCTGGACCTGCTGGAGCGGCACACCGAGGCCGAGGCCAGCCACCGCGCCGCCCTGGCGCTCTCGCCCGACAGCATCGCGCTGCAGAACAACCTGGCGCTGTGCCTGCTGTTGGCCGGCCGGCCAGCGGAGGCGTTGCCGCTGCTGGAAGCCCTGGCCCCACGGGCGCCGATGCTGGCGCGGGTCAGCGGCAACCTGGCACTGGCCCGCGCCGCGACGGGGGACAGGGCAGGGGCCGCGCGCCTGGTGGGCGGCAGCCGGGCAGCGATTGAGGCCCGGCTCGCGGCCCTGGCCCTGGGGCCGCGCTGAGCCTCCCGGCGTGGTTGAACTGAGGCTGCTGGCGCGCTTGGGCTGAGCCCATCGGCGTGGCTGGGCAGCACCCCCGCCGGGTTCAGTCGGCCGGCTTGCGGCTGCGCACCTCCACCCCGGCCCAGCCTTCCATCACCTTGATCAGGGTGGTGAAGTCCTGCGCCCCCAGGCCCTGCTGGTCTGCCAGCCGCCACAGCGTGCCGACCTGCTGGTGCACCAGCATGGGCACGCCCAGCGTTTCGGCTTCCTGCAGGCCCAGCATCACGTCCTTCAGCATCGTCGTCAGGCTGGCGCCATGGTTGAAGCTGCCGGTCAGCACCGACTTCGGCACCTTGGTCAGGGTGGCGCTGTTCTGGCCGGTGGAGACGTTCATCATCGCCACCATCTGGTCCGGGTCCAGCCCGCCCTTGGCGCCCAGCACCAGGGCCTCGAATGCGGTCGCCATGTTGGCGGCATTCACCAGGTTGTTCACCAGCTTCATCAACTGCGCCTGGCCGGGCTTGTCCCCCAGTTCGAACACGGTGCGGCCAACCTGTTCGAGCAAGGGGCGGATGAGGGCGCGAACCTCGGGCGGCGCGGCGCACAGCATGGTCAGCGTGCCGGCACGGGCGCCGGTGGGGCCGCCGCTGATCGGGCAATCGGCCAGGGCGATGCCTCGGGCGGCGACGGCCTGGCGCACCTGTTCCAGGGCCGGGCTGCCGATGGTGGACATCTCCACATAGGTGCGCACCGCGGTGCCGGCGGCGACCTCTCGCGCCACGGCGGCGCTGACGCGGCCATTCGGCAGGCAGGCGAAGACGATCGGGGCGGCGTTGGCCACGGCGGTGACGGTGGCATGGCCGACCGCGCCGCGTTCAAGGAAAGGGGCCATGGCCGGCGCGCTGGGGTCGTGGACGTGCAGCTTGTGGCCCGCTGCCTGCAGGCGTTCCGCGATGGCCGAACCCATCTGGCCCAGACCGAGATAGCCGAGTTCCATCGAAATCCCCCGTGCCGCGAACGAACAGCGCCGCGCCTTGAGGCCTGTTCTGCCCATTCCGCGAGGAAACGCAATGGCCACGGGCAGGGTCGCGCCATGTCGATGCGGCATTCACCGACCGCCACGGTCACGCCGGGGCAGCCCGGGCGCAGCCTCGGTGCCGGATCGGCCGCAGCCCATGCCGCTGATCCTGCGCGCCACACTGGAGCGAGGCGACGCCGCCGGCACGAAGCAACGGCGGCGTCGCCTCCGCGCTGCCGTCAGCGATGGAAGAACGGCAGCTGGAAGCTGATGCCGGGTTCCGGGCGCCGGTAGTGGTCGGGGTGATGAACCATCACGGGCGGCGCGCTGTAGTACAGGTTCGGGCGGCGATAATAGCCCCCGCGGTGGCCCTCCCGGTCCCAATGGCGTTCGCGGTGCGCGTCCCGCGCGCGGCGCGGTTCGCCCCAGCCCTGGGCCTGGGCCTGGGCCGCCGAGGCCATCGCGGCCGCCAACGGCAGGGCCAGGCGAAGCCCCCGGCGGGGCAGCGCGGCGACGAATGACAGGGTCATGTGCCGCGCCCTAGCGGCTGCCGCGCGTCGGGTCGCCACGATGGGCGTCGTCGCGGAAGTTCTGGTCGGCGGTGCGCTGCTGCAACGCGGAGAGCCCGGCGTACAGCGTGTCGAACGCGGCCGACAGCCTCTGCACATCCTGGCCGTGCTCGACCACGAGATGCGCATAGGACTGCATGTTCTCGGCGGCGCTCATCGTCAACAGCGTCTGCCGGCGGCGCTGGAAGCGGGTATCCATCGCGGTCGCGTTGTCGCGCATCACCTTGGTGAAGCGGTCCCACTGCGGCTGCTGCTCGGGGGTGATCGCCAGCTTGGCATGCAACTCGGCGATGCGCTGGTCGACATGCCGCACCGATGCGTGGTGAGCGCCTGTCGCCGCCGGCGCTTCCGCCGTGGTGGCGGCCGGCCGGACCGGCTGCGCCATGGTGGCCGGCGCCAGCAGGGCGGCGCAGCCGGCGAGCAGGGAGGCTCGGATCAGGTTTGGCATGAAATTTCCTTGAGGGATGCGGGCGAAGCTCAGATGCGGCCGACGAGCATCAGCACGATGACGACAACGACCACCAGGCCGAGGCCACCGCTGGGGAAGTAGCCCCAGTTCGCGCTGTGGCCCCAGGTCGGCAGCACGCCGACCAGCAGCAGGATCAGGATGATCAGCAGGATGTTCGTCATACTGCGTTCAGCCCTTCAGCGTGTCCTTCACGCTCCCTGCCAGGTTCTGCGCGCGGCCGGCGACCTGCTCGGCCCTGCCGTCCACCTGCAGCTTGGCGTCGCCGGCCAGCTTGCCGATGGTTTCCTTCACCGCGCCGGCCAACTGCTTGCCGGCGCCCTCGGTGGTGTTGCAGGCGCCGAGCAGCGGCGCGGCTTCGGCTATCGAATCTGACCCGGCGGCTGCGGCACGCCATCAACAACCACGGAAGAAACACCATGCAACAACGCCCCTACGCCCGCTGCGTGCTGATGCTCGCCACCACCATGCTGCTTGGCCTGGCCGCCTGTGACGAAAAGGGCCCGGCCGAGCGCGCGGGCCAGGATCTCGACCGGGCCGGCCAGCGGCTGCGTGACGCGCTCGACCCGCCGGCGGGGCCGGTCGAGCGCATGGGCCGGGCCGTGGACCGGGCGACCCGCTGAGGGTCTGCGCGCGGGCGCTGCTGGCGCCGTCGGCGTTGGAGGGCATCGGCGCTGGGCCATGGTGCAGGCGTGGCGCACATCGCGGCCCGCAGCGCGACTGTTCCTCCCCTGCGGGTTCGTCCGCATCCCGGCGAAAGGCCGGCCCTGGTCGCGGCAGCGGGCGTCGAGGATCACGACGTTCCGGCTGCCGTTGAGGCAGGAAATCCGCTTGGTGATCGCCTGTCGGCGACAGCCGCGCGGGCGAGGCGCGGGGCAAAGCGCGCCCTGGTGAGCCGATACCGCTCCATGCCCATGGGCACGGCCAGCAATCCGCCGACCAGCAGGCTGTTCAGCGCCGGTGAGGCCAGCATCGGATTCGGTGTCACCTCCAGCAGCGGCACCATGGCGAACTGGGCGATGTTGCCCCACACATAAGGGCCGAGGCCGCGCCGCCCGACGGCGCCGAGGCTGGCGTCGAGCATGCGCCGCGGCCTGTCCGGCAGTTGATGGAACAGCCAGACGAAGCAGAAAAGCACCGCGATGGCGTGGAGTGCGGAGAGTGGGCCGAGATCGGCATGCGCGGTCAGCGCGGACCATGCGGGTAGCTGCGGCAGCGGAAGCCCTCGGACCGGATAGCGGTGTGCCAGCGCCCAGGCCAGTCCGAGCACGAGAACGGCAATGGCGGCGGGCAGCAGCCGGGTGGTTGGTCGCGCGCGCAACCAACCCTGCCGGGCCGCGGCCATGCCGAGCACGAACATGACCTGCCAAGCCAGCGGATTGAAGCTCTCGGCGTGAACGCCCAGGAGTTCCGTATCGATGATGCCCAGTACCGCCGCGCCGTAGAGCGAGACTGAAAGCCCGATGGCCAAGCCAGTGTGGAACCGCAGGGTCACCAGGATGGCAGGCGCCGCGGCAAGCAGCAGGCCATAAAGCGGCAGGATGTCGAAGGTGTAGAGGCTGGAGAACGGCGACAGGGCCAGCATGACCAGTTGCGCCGGTTCATCCCGCAACGTGACCAGGGTTCGCCAGAAACCATGGGTGATCCCTTCCGGCCGGAATCCAAGCCCTTTGAAGGTGCCCACCACCGCGAACAGCATCAAGACATTCGCCGAGAGCAGCCAGGCGCCGCGCCTCAGCGCGCGGACCTGCAACAGCAGTGGTCCATGTGCCTCAAGTCGGCCTCGGCTGGCCAGGAAGTAGGTGTAGCCCGAGGCGAGCAGCAGCAACTCGGCAGCGGAGGAAAAGCCCAGCAGGCTTGGCGTTGGCAGGTGAAAGGCCGGGAGGCCCGCGCTGATGGCCGTCAGCCAGAAATGATTGAGCGGGATGACCAGCAAGGCGTATCCCCGCACGGTATCCAACCAGGCAACGCGATTTGCGTCGCAGTTTGCGACTGAAGCACTCATTTCATCCATGTCCGGTGTGGCTTGGCCGCATTGCAGCAATCGGCGTGCCGGCAGGCAGGCCATCGCCCGCTGGTGAAGGCCCGGGCTCTCTCTGCCGCCAGCCGCGCCGCGGCCGCCTGGTGCTGGCAGCGCCGCGGCCTTCACCTGGCCCGGGACGACGCTCGGCCCATCGACCCTGGCCTCCGGCACGTGGCGCTGCGGAGCGGGCGCCGGCCATGGGCGCCGATGCCATGCCTGAGCATGCGCCGGACCGTGGCCTCGTTCCAAGCGGCAACCGAACCTGCTATGGCAGAACAATGCCATCCCATTGCGGAGCCTGGAACGGTGCCGGATTGAAAATCCTCCTGCTTGAGGATGATCCTGGGCTGGGCCGCTCCGTGCAGGAACACTTGACCCTGTCCGGCCACCAGGTCACCTGGGCCCGCAGCGTGGCCGACGCCGCCGAACGCCTGGTTGGCGGCAACCCGGACCTGCTGCTGCTCGACCTGCGGCTGCCGGATGGCTCCGGCCTGGATTTGCTGCGCGCCATGCGCAACCGTGGCGACCGTCGGCCCGTCATCATCCTGACGGCGCGAGACCAGATCAGCGACCGTATCGCCGGGCTGAACGCCGGGGCTGATGACTATCTGGTCAAGCCGTTCGACCTGGCCGAGTTGGCTGCCCGCACCCGGGCGGTGGCCCGCCGCAGCTTCGGCGAGCAGGCGGTGGTCTGCGACAATGGGGCGGTCTCGCTCGATTTTGCCGGCCGGGTGGCGCAGCGCCATGGTGCGGCGGTGGCGTTGACCGCGCGGGAATGGGCATTGCTGGAACTGCTGGCCCGCCGCCCCGGCACCGTGGTGCCACGCGAGCATATCGAGGAAACGATCGGCCCGATGGCGGTGGATTCCAGCGGCAATGCGCTGGAGGTCTATGTCAGCCGCATCCGTCGCAAGCTGGGGCACGCGGTGATCGAGACGCTCCGTGGCGTCGGCTATCGGTTGCGGCCATGAAGGCGAGTGGCTGGACCCTGCGCGGCCGTTTGATCCGCTCACTCGCGCTGGGCATCATCCTCAGCTGGCTGGCTGCCGCGGCTTTGGCGGTTCTGGCCGTTCGCTTCAAACTGCATGAGGAGTTCGACAGCGTATTGCAGGAAACCGCGCAGCACCTGCTGCCGAGCATCCTGGCCGACTACGGCGTGGCACTGAAGGCTGCTCCCGCCAGCGCCACCCCGCCGACGCTGCCCGCCGTGCCGCATGACGAATACATCACCTATCAAATACTGAGCCTGGATGGTCAGGTGCAGCTACGGTCCCACCAGGCGCCGATGCAGGCCTTCGTGCTCCCGGTGGCCACCGGCTTTGCCTGGGACCCGCTGGGCCGGCGAGTCTATTCCGAACTTTCGGTCGACGGGCGGCACGCCATCGAGATTGCCGAACCGGCGGGTCACCGGACCGAGCCCATCATCCATACCATCCTGCTGCTGCTGCTGCCGCTGGGCGGCCTGGTACCGGTGGCGATCTGGTTCATCCGCCGCTCGGTTCGGCACGGGCTGGCGCCACTTCTGGCCCTGCAACGGGAGATTGCCGGCCGTAGCCGCAGCAACCTGAAGCCGCTGCCGGTTTCCAGCCTGCCGGAAGAACTGGGCAGAATGGTCGCCGATGTGAACCTGCTGCTGCATCGCCTGGCCCAGGCGATGGAGAGCGAACGCAGCTTCGCCGCCAACAGCGCCCATGAACTGCGTACCCCCGTGGCCGCCGCCATGGCGCAGACCCAGCTGCTGGCCGCTCATCTGGGCGAGGCGACCCCGCTGGGTCGGCGTGCCCTGGCGATTGTGGCCGAGCTGCGGCGCATGTCCCACCTGGCGGAGCGGTTGTTGCAACTCAGCCGGGCCGATGCAGGCGTGGCCATGGCAAGCGATACCCTGGACGCGCTGCCGCTGGTGGCGATGCTGGCGGCGGATGCCGACCGCCAGGCCGGCCATGCCGGACGTGTACGGCTGGAAACCGGGGGCGCCGCCAGCTTCATCGTGCGGGCGGACCTCGACACCCTGGGTATCGCCATCCGCAACCTGCTGGACAACGCCCTGCTCCATGGCACGCCGGATGGCGTCATCCTGCTGCGGCTCGGTCCCGGCCGGGTGCTCAGTGTCAGCAATGACAGCCCGCTGGTGGAGCCGGCCGAACTGGCCACGCTGACCGAACGCTTCCGCCGGCTGGACGACAACCGGCCCGGCAGCGGGCTGGGGCTGGCCATCGTGGAGACCATCATCCGGCAACTCGGCGGGACGCTGCACCTGCATTCGCCGGCCAGAGGTATGATGACGGGTTTTGAGGCGGTCCTGGAGTTCCCGGAGCCATCACCCGATCACGAGCTGAAATAACAGGTAAATTAACCTAAAGTTGACGTTAGTCAGGTCTGCGTCAGGTGGCGCTGCTACTTCCCGGCCAAGCATGGGGAGCGAGCCAGAGCTGTTTGCACCATGCGCCCAATCAGTAGGGTGGTGCGCCATGGCGATTCCTGTGACCAAGCTTTACCTGGCCACCATCCTGGTCAACGGCGGTTATCGCTATACGCCGGAAGCGCCGAATGACTTCGCTCCTGCCGCCGACGGCACCACGGGCAGCACCTGGGTTGCGTCCATTGCCGACCTGAACGGCGACCTGTTGCCCGAAGTCATCACCGGCTCTCCTGGCAGCGACGACAAGGCGACGGACGCCGGCCGGGTCTATGTCACCTTCGGCTCAGCCATGGCCGGCACCAGCGGTGCGCTGGGCGACACCACCAGCGAGATCATCATCGATGGCGGCAATGCTGGCGACAATGCCGGCGCCGCGGTCGGGAGCATCACCGACCTGAACGGTGATGGCCGGGCGGAAATCCTGGTCGGTGCGCCGCTGATGGAAAACGGCATCAAGGTCGATGCCGGCGCTGCCTTCGTGGTGTGGGGCCAGGGCGTGGCCGGCGGCATCGACCTGCTGGACGCCGCCAGCGGCGCAGGCAACGGCATTGGCTACATCATCAAGGGGGAAGCCGCGGGCGACCACGCCGGCGCCGCCCTGGCCTCGATTGCCGACCTGAATGGCGATGTCTCGCATCTGGCGGAAGTGCTGGTCGGGGCTGCCGGCAATGACGCGGGTGGGCTGGATGCCGGCGCCGCCTATGTTGTCTGGGGCAAGGCCTCCGATGCCGCAAGCAACCTCACGAGCGTCGCCGCCGGTAGCGGCGGCTTCCGCATCACGGGCGAGGCGGCTGGCGATGCGGCCGGCACCGCCTTGGGCACGCTGGCGGACCTGAACGGCGACGGCCTCGGCGAGATACTGGTCGGCGCCCCGGGCAATGCCGCCGGTGGGCTGGATGCCGGCGCCGCCTATGTCGTGTTCGGCAAGTCCACGGGTACCGAGGTCTCCCTGGCCACCATTGCGGCCGGCACGGGCGGCTTCCGCATCACCGGCCAGGCCGGCGACCATGTCGGCGCGGCGGTCGGCAGCATCGGCGACGTGAATGGCGACGGCCTGGCCGATATCCTGTTGGGCGCCCCCATGGGCGACCATGCCTATGTGGTCTTCGGCAAGGCCAGCACGACCGAAGTGCTGCTGAGCGATATCGCCGCCGGCCATGGCGGCTACATGATCAGCCCCGAGGTCGCGGGCGACCTGGTCGGCATGTCCATCACCGGTGGTGCCGATTTCAACCATGATGGCGTCGCCGACCTGGTGGTTGGCACCCCGGGCAATGCCGAAGGCGGCACCAACGCTGGCGCGGTCTATGTGGTCTGGGGCGGTGGCAATACCAATGTGGACCTCTCCCTGGTCGCCGAGGGCATCGGTGGCGCCAAGATCGTCGGTGCCGCTGGCAGCATGACCGGTGCCTCCGTCGCCCTGGCCGGCGACGTGAACCACGACGGCAATCCGGACCTGCTGATCGGTTCGCCCGGCGCGGCCGGTGAGGCCGTCAACATCGTCTTCGACCCTGCCAGCTGGCAGTCCGACCCGAACATCTATGGGACCAACGGCGACGACACCATGGGGGCCGGCTTCGGTGGGCTGCACCTGATCGGTGATGCGGCCGACAGCATCCATGGCCTGGGCGGCGACGACAGCATCAGCGCCGCCGGTGGCGATGACAGTGTGGATGCCGGCAGCGGCAATGATACGGTGGATGCCGGCAGCGGCGACAACACCCTGCTGGGTGGCGCGGGCACGGACAGCCTGATCGGCGGCACCGGCAATGACAGCCTGGACGGCGGCACCGACGCCGACACCATGGCGGCCGGCTCCGGCAACGACAGCTACGTGGTGGACAATGCCGGCGACGTGGTGACCGAGGCCGCCGACGCGGGCGTCGATACGGTGCTGGCCGGCATCACCTACACGCTGGGCGCCAACCTCGAAGGGCTGGTGCTGACCGGCACCGCCCATGCCGGCACCGGCAACGAGTTGGACAACGGCCTGACCGCCAGCAGCGGTGCCAATACGCTGATGGGCATGGCCGGCAATGACACGCTGCTGGGCAGCTCCGGCAATGACAGCCTGGACGGCGGTAGCGGCGCGGACAGCATGGCGGGCGACGCAGGCAGCGACACCTATGTGGTGGACAACGCTGGCGACCTGGTCGGCGAAGCCTTGGGAGGCGGCACCGACACGGTGCGCGCCGCGCTGGACTACACCCTGGGCGCCAATGTGGAGGGCCTGGTGCTGACCGGTGCCGCCCAGAGCGGTACCGGCAATGAACTGGCGAATACGCTGCTCGCCAACACCACGGACAGCACGCTGCTCGGCCTGGCCGGCACCGACACGCTGCTGGGCAGCACCGGCAATGACAGCCTGGATGGCGGTACCGGTGCCGACAGCATGGCGGGTGGCGCCGGCAACGACACCTATGTGGTGGAGAATGCCGGCGACGTGGTCAGTGAAGCCTTGGGCGGCGGCAACGACACGGTACTGGCCAGTATCGACGTTACGCTGGCGGTGAATGTCGAGGCGTTGCTGCTGACCGGCACCGCGCATGCCGGCACCGGCAACGCGCTGGACAACGTGCTGGCGGCGAACGACCTGGGCGACACGCTCTCTGGCGTTGCCGGCAACGACACGCTGCTGGGTGGCAGCGGGAATGACAGCCTGGACGGCGGCAGCGGTGCCGACAGCATGGCGGGCGGCGCGGGCAACGACACCTATGTGGTGGACAACGCCGGCGACCTGGTCGGCGAAGGCGCGGCCGGCGGCACCGACACCGTGCAGGCCAGCATCGACATCACCCTGGCCGATGATGTGGAAGTCCTGGTGCTGACCGCGGCCGGGCATCTCGGCACCGGCAATGCCGGCGACAACCTGCTGATGGCGGCCGCGGGCGGTGACAGCCTGGCCGGCGCGGTTGGCGCGGATACCCTGCTGGGCAATACCGGCAACGACAAGCTGGATGGCGGCAGCGGGGCCGACAGCATGGCGGGCGGCGCCGGCCACGACACCTATGTGGTGGACAATGCCGGCGACGTGGTGACCGAGGCCGCCGGTGCCGGCAATGACACGGTCATGGCCAGCATCGACATTACGCTGGCCGACAATGTCGAAGGTCTGGTGATGACCGCGGCCGGCCATGTCGGCAGCGGCAATGCGCTGGACAACAGCCTGCTGGGCAGCAGCGGCGCCGATACGCTGCTGGGTGGCGCCGGCAGCGATACCATCGACGGCAATGGCGGCGGCGACAGCCTGGTCGGCGGCGATGGCAACGACACATACATCATCCGCAGCCCCAGCGACGTGGTGGTGGAGACCGGCACCGGCGGCTTCGACACGGTGATCGTCACCACCGATTGGACCCTGGCGGACAATATCGAGGCGGTGCAGCTGCTCGGCGGCGCCCATGCCCTGACGGGCAATGCCGGCAACAACCAGCTGAGCGGCAGCAGCAGCGACGACACGCTGGATGGCGGCGGCGGCCAGGACACGTTGCTGGGCGGGGATGGCAATGACGTGCTGGTGGCCAGCAGTGGCGCTTCCACCATGGATGGCGGCAGCGGCGATGACCGCTACGTGCTCGTGGGGGGAGCTGCCCGGGTCGAGGATTTCCTGGGCAACGATACGCTGGACGCCAGCCAGGCCACCGGGGATACGCGGCTGGACCTCTCGGAGAGGACCGCCTCCGAGGTTGAGGGCAGGATCGTGGAGTTCGGTGCGGGCGGCACCACCGCGGCGCCGCTGGACGTACAGTTCCTGCAGGACCTCACCGGCTCCTTCGCCGACGACATCATCACGGTGCGTGGCCTGGTGCCGCAGATCGTCACCGCGCTGCAGGCGGTGCAGGGCAATGCGGTCTTCGGCGTTTCCACCTTCCGCGACAAGCCCATCGGCGGCTTCGGCGCGCCGGACGACTGGGTGTACCAGCAGCAGCTGGCACTCTCTATCGACACCACGGCACTGACCAACGCCTACACCGCCATGGTCGCCAACAACGGCAATGACGGGCCGGAGGCGCAGATCGAGGCGCTGATGCAGTTGGCGCTGCACAGCGGCGATGTCGGCTACCGCGCCAACGCCGCCCGCTTCGTCGTGCTGTTCACCGATGCTCCGTTCCACATGGCTGGCGACGGCGCCGCGGCTGGCATTGCAACGCCGAACAACGGCGACGGCATCATGGATGGCACGCCGCCAGGCACCGGCGAGGACTACCCCCTCATCACCCAGGTGAAGCTGGCGCTGGAAGCGGCCAACATCATCCCGATCTTCTGCATCGCCGGGGGCTACGACGCGACCTACCGGGATCTGGTGACGCAGCTGGGCCGCGGCGCCGAAGTGACGCTGACCGCGAACAGCTCCAACATCATCGCCGCGCTGAACGCCGGCCTGACCGCGGCGACGATGACGACGATCGAGAACGCCTGGGGTGGCGAGGGCAACGACACGCTGGTCGGCGGCGACATCGCCAACAGCCTGGTCGGCAATGGTGGCAATGACAGCCTGGATGGCGGTGCGGCCGCCGACACCATGGCGGGCGGCATGGGCAACGACACCTATATGGTGGACAATGCCGGCGACGTGGTGACCGAGCTGAGCGCGCAGGGCAATGACACGGTGCTGGCCAGCATCGACCACACCCTGGCCGCGAATGTCGAAGCGTTGGTCCTGACCGGCAACGCCCACGCCGGTATTGGCAATGCGCTGGACAACAGCCTGACCGGTGGTGTCGGTGATGACTCGCTGCAGGGGCTGGACGGCAACGATACGCTGGACGGTGGCAGCGGCAACAACACCCTGGATGGCGGCACCGGCACCAACCAGGCGATCTTCCATTGCGCCGCGATTCAGGTGGCGTTCACCCACAATGTCGACGGCAGTTGGACCGCGGTGACACCGGATGGCACCGACACGCTCGTCAACATCCAGCAGGCACGCTTCACCGATGGCTCGCTGGCCCTGTCCCTGCCGACATCCCGCGACTTCGAGGCGGCTGGCTCCTCCGACATCCTCTGGCTCAGCGACAGCGGCATTGAATACCAATGGCACCTGGGCGCGGGTGGGAGCATCGCAAGCCAGGCTGGCAACATCGCCGGCGCCGGCTGGAATATCCTCGGCAGCGGCGATTTCTTCGGCGACGGCCATGCCGCCGTGCTCTGGCGGCACACTGATGGCACCACCTGGATGTGGCGGATGAACGGCAGCGCCATCCAGGCCGGCAGTGGCCCGGTGGCGAATGTCGATGGCAGTTGGAGCGTGCTGGGCATCGGCGATTTCACCGGCGACGGCAAGGCTGACATCGTCTGGCAGCACGCCGGTGACAACACGCTGTGGCTGTTCGCCATGGATGGCACCATGATCGACGCCGCCCACAGCGGTGGTATCCCCTATGTCGGGGCGCCCTGGGTTCCCGTTGCCGTCGGCGCGCCGATGGGCCTGGGTCGCGAGAGCATCCTGTTCCAGAACAGCGGCACCGGCGATCTTTATGCCTGGACCATGAATGGTACCGCCATCGCCGCGCAGCAGGACCTGGGCATCGAGACCGCCGGTAGCGGCGGCACCGACTGGAGCGTGGCCGGGCTGGCCGATTTCAACGCCGACAGCCGCGCCGATATCCTGCTGCGCAGCACCAGCACCGGCGACCTGCGGCTATGGCAGATGAACGCCGATGGCAGCCATGCCGACCTGGCGGTCGACAACCCCGGCATGGCCTGGTCGATCGCCGCGTTGGGGGACTACAACGGCAACGGTACGGCCGACATGCTGTGGCGCAACAGCAGCACCGGAGAGGTGTACCTGTGGACGATGAACGGCAACGCCATCCTCGGCGCGCAGAGCTACGGTAATCCCGGGGCCGAGTGGCACATCGCCGCCTGAGGCGGGGAGTGGCGCTGGAGTCGTATCCTCGCAGATCAGGCTGAATGCCGCCGGCCGCCGACGTGGCCGCGGAGACAGGACCGCGCCGTCAACGTGATGATGTAGCGAAGGTGCGCCCCTGCTGCATCGCCACGGCGCCCCGCGGGCAGGCAAGCCCGAAGGCGCTGATCCCGGCTTGCCGCGCTCCCGCTCCGGGCCGACCGGCAACCCGATGCCGGGCGCCACGCCGAGGCCGAGCCAGGGCGCTGTCATGCGGTGAGGCGCTGGCGCCAGTGCGGCTTCATGGCTTCCAGGATGCCGATGGTCAGCAGCCCGGCGGCCACGGTGATGGCGATGTCATCCAGGTGCAGCGGCCCGAAGCGGAACATCTGCCGCACCACGGGCACCAGCAACGTGACCGCCAGCATCACCGTCACCACCAGTAGCACCCAGCGCAGCGCCGTGGTGTGCCGGCGGACCGCGGTGACGATGGAGGCGCTGAAGGAGCGATTCACGAAAATCATACCGACAATGCTGAGCACCAGCGCAAAGAAGGTCAGCGCGCGGGCTTCCGTCTCCGGCATGCCGCGCTCCAGCGCCACCACGAAGAGGAAGGTGACCAACCCCAGTGCGACCAGGCCCTGCAGGACGCTCCAGCCGACCAGCCCGAGCGAAAACAGCGGCGCCGCGGGGTCGCGGGGCGGCCGTTGCATGATGCTTTCCTCCTCGGTCTCAGCCTCGAACACCAGGGTGCAGACGGGGTCGATCACCATTTCCAGGAAGGCGATGTGCACCGGCCCGAACAGCACGGGCAGGCCGAAGATCAGCGGCAGCAGCGCCAGGCCGGCAATGGGGATGTGGATGGCGACGATGAAGCCCATCGCCTTGCGCAGGTTGTCGAACACACGGCGGCCGAGGCGCACGGCGGTGACGATGGAG
>CANBXZ010000006.1 GCA_947373495.1 Acetobacteraceae bacterium | reverse complement strand
CCACGTCCACGGCATCGGCGGCGGAGGCTTCGCTCACCACCTCGTCGGCGGGCAGGCCGGCGGGCAGCACCGGTTCCGCGGCCGATTCGATCTGTGTCTCGGGCGCGGCGGCCGGGGCGGCATCCTCGCCATGGCCCGGCTCCTCCGGCACGGCGATCCGCTGGCGCGCCTCGTAGTCGGCGCCAACGTCGTCGTCGTCCTCCTCATCCTCCCGCGCTTCGGCGGCCTGCATTTCCAGCAGGCGCTGCCGGTCGGCGACCGGAATCTGGTAGTAATCCGGATGGATCTCGCTGAAGGCCAGGAAGCCGTGGCGGTTGCCACCGTATTCCACGAAGGCCGCCTGCAGGCTGGGTTCCACCCGGACCACCTTGGCCAGGTAGATGTTGCCCTTCAGCGGCAATCGATTGGCGGCCTCGAGGTCGAACTCCTCCAGCCGGTTGCCATCCAGCACCACCACGCGAGTTTCCTCGTTATGGGATGCGTCAATCAGCATACGCTTGGTCATCGAAGCATGGGCTCCGCGCCGCGGCGCGAACGGGCGCGCCTGCGGCAAAAACGCGTGGCATGGGCCGAGAGCGGGCAGCGCGGCACCATATGGCGGCGATCCGTCCTTCTCTCGTCGGGGCGCGGTGCCGCATTGCGCGCACAGCGCACCCCAGGGTGCATGCCCCAGCCAGCCCGGCAGCCAGGCTGCGGGCGGGGCGGCGTTCGGTCACGCTGCAACCAGGCCTTCCACCCGGATTGAGGGGCGAAAGGTCTAACGGTCCGTGGCGCGTCCGGTCCCGCAAGGGCGAAGGGGGGCAATCCGGTCGGGCCTGGCGAAGCGTGGTGCCGAGAACGACACCCATGCCAGGCTCTGCCGCCGAAGGCCCCGCCGGCCCTCGGGCCGAAACGGGGCGATCGCCCTGAACCTCCACCGGCAGCGGGCGCCGCCGGGGCGGGTCACCATACGCCGCCCTTGCCGGCTTTCACAAGTCAAAGTCCCAGCGCCCCGCTACGGCTTACCCGGTTTCTCAAGTTTGCGTGGCAACTGCATGGCCGCACATGATAGGCAAGGGTCAGGTAGCCTCGGGGGAGGCGGCCTTCCAGGGGAATTCGGCCAGGCCGTGGGGACCGAGGCACGCGATACGCACATGCTGCCGGGGCGCCGCCTGCTGTTATGGGGCGCCGGCGGCCTGCTGTGGCCGGCCCTGGCGCAGGCCGCCGCGGTCACCCAGGCCAGCCTGACACAGGCCGGGCATCACACCCGCCTGACCCTGGCGCTGGATGGCGCGCTGCCCTGGCAGCTTTCCGCCCAGGCGGCACCGCCCGCCCTGCTGCTGGACCTGCCGCGCAACGCCTGGCACGGCGCCGCCAGCCTGCCCGGCGCCGGCTGCGTCACCGCGCTGCGGGTGGCGGCCAGCCGCCACGGTACCCGGCTGACGCTGCTGCTCACCGGCCCCGTCGCCACGCCGCGCATCTCCCAGCACGACCGCGCGCTGGTGCTGGAACTGCGCCCCGGCGGTGGGCCGGCCTTCGCCCGCATGGCCGCGGCCGGCCGGCTGGCCGCCAGCTCCGCCCGGCCCGCCGCGCGGCAGACCGCCAGCCTGCCGCTGGTGGTACTGGACCCCGGCCATGGCGGGCGGGACCCGGGGGCCATCGGCGCCCATGGCACGCATGAAAAGCGCATCACCCTGGCGGTGGCGCATGAACTGAAGCGCCAGTTGGAAGCCGGCGGCCACTGCCGGGTCAGCCTGACCCGCTCGCGCGATGTGTTCATTCCCCTGGCCGACCGGGTGGAGGTGGCGCGGCGGCAGCAGGCGGCGCTGTTCCTCTCCCTGCATGCCGACAGCGCGCCGGCCGAAAGCGCCCATGCCGCCCGCGGCGCCAGCGTCTACACCCTGGGCGAGACCGCGACCGACCCGCTGGCCGCCGCGCTGGCCCGGCGGGAGAACCTGGCCGACCGCGCCGGCGGCCTGCGCCTGCCCAGCGTGCCGCCGGAGGTGCTGTCCATCCTGTTCAGCCTGATGCGCCAGGAAACCCGCGCCGGCAGCGAACGCCTGGCCCGGCTGGTGGTGGGGGCGCTGGACGGCGAGGTGGCGATGCTGCCGCACAGCCATCGGCGGGCCGGCTTCGTGGTGCTGAAGGCACCCGACGTGCCGGCCGCCCTGGTGGAACTGGGCTTCCTGAGCCACCCCCAGGACGAGGCGGCGCTGGGCAAGCCGGCGCATCGGGCCCGGCTGGCGGCGGCGCTGGTGCAGGCGGTGCATGGCTACCTGGCGCGGCAGCAGGTGGCGCTGGGGCCTTCCTAGCGGCGGCTTCACTTGCCCCCGCTGGCGAAGGCCCTAAAACCGCCACGCCATTGGCCTGGAATGGGGCAGCCACCGCCAGGGGTGGCGCCCAGGTTGCAGGTTGCTGATCTTCCACGTGCTTCACGCCTGGTGACGATGCCGTTCCAGGTGGTCACGCTCCATGCGCTGCGTTGTCATCGCCCCGGCTTGCGGGCAGGTGTAATGAAGGCCCCATGTCCCCGCCCGATCTCCGTGCCGACCAGCCCATGGCCCCCCGCCCGACCCGCCGGCCGCCGGGCGCCCATGTTCCCGAAGTGCATGACGACGAGGCCCCGCGCCGCCGCCAGCGGCTGAGCGCCGAGGCCGCCGCGCCACGCGACCGCCGCCCCGCCAAGGGCCAGGCCGAGCCGCCCGAGGCCGGTGCCACGCCGCCGGGTCAACCGCCGGCGCCGAAGCCGAAGCCTCGCCGCCGTTTCCGCGGCTTTGGCCTGCTGCGGATGCTGATGGTGCTGGTGGCCGTGGTGGTGGTGGGCGGCGCCGTTGCCGCCTGGGGCCTGTTCCAGAGCGTGGCTGGCGACCTGCCTGATTATCGCTGGCTGGCCGACTACCAGCCGCCGCAGATGAGCCGGATCTACGCCGCCGACAGCCGCCTGATGGCGGAACTGGCCACCGAACGCCGGGTATTCGTGCCGCTGGAGGCGATTCCGCGCCGGGTGCAGCAGGCTTTCGTCAGTTCCGAGGACCAGCGTTTCTGGGAACATCATGGCGTGGACCCCATCGGCATCCTGCGCGCGGTGGTGAGCAATGTGGAGCAATACGGCTCCGGCCGGCGCATGGCCGGCGCCAGCACCATCACCCAGCAGGTGGCCAAGAACATGCTGGTCGGCAACGACCGCACCATGACGCGCAAGCTGCGGGAGGCGATTTTGGCCACCCGGCTGGAACAGGCGCTGTCCAAGGAACGCATCCTTGAGCTGTACCTGAACGAGATCTTCCTCGGCGCCCAGGCCTATGGCGTGGCCGCGGCGGCGCAGGCCTATTTCAACAAGGGCCTGGACGAACTCAGCATCGCCGAGGCCGCCTTCCTGGGCGGGCTGCCCAAGGCGCCGAACAACTACAATCCGCTGCGCTTCCCCGAGGCCGCCAAGGCGCGGCGGGATTCGGTGGTGGACCGCATGGCCGACGACGGCGCCATCACCGCCGAGGAAGCCCGCGTCGCCAAGGCGGAACCGCTGGTGCCCCGCCCGGTGCGGCGGCCGGAGATGGTGCCGGTGGGCCAGCACTTCACCGAGGAAGTGCGGCGCGAATTGCTGACCCGCTTCGGCCCGGAACAGACCCAGATGGGCGGGCTGGTGGTGCGCACCAGCCTGGAGCCGCCCCTGCAGACCGCCACCGAGACGGCGCTGCACAACGGGCTGATGCAATATGACCGCCGCCGGGGCGGCTGGCGCGGCCCGGTCGGGCGGATCACCGCCACGGCCACGGACTGGATCGCCCAACTGGAAGCCGTGGCCCGGCCGCCCGGCGCGCTGGCCGGCTGGAAGCTGGCCGTGGTGCAGGAGGTGGCGGACCGCAGCGCCCGGCTGGCCTGGGTGGAACGGCCCGAATTCCGCGGTGCCCCGCAGGTGAAGACCAACACCCTGTTCCTGGAGGACCTGGCCTGGGCCCGTCGCCCGCTGGAGGGCGGCCGCATGGGCCCCAACCCGCGCCGGGTGCCTGACGTGGTGGCGGTGGGCGACGTGGTGCTGGTGGACATGCTGCCCGCCACCGCCGCCCAGGGCCGCAACACCCCGGCCCGGCCGGAACGCCTGGCGCTGCGCCAGGTGCCGCAGGTGGAAGGCGCCGTGGTGGCGCTGGACCCCGCCACCGGCCGCGTGCTGGCCATGGCCGGCGGCTGGAGCTTCGAGCGCAGCCAGTTCAACCGCGCCAGCCAGGCGATGCGGCAGCCGGGCTCCTCCTTCAAGCCCTTCGTCTACCTGACGGCGCTGGAGCAGGGCATTCCGCCGAACCAGCGCTACCTGGACGGACCGATCGAGGTGATGACGCCGCAGGGCCTCTGGCGGCCGGGCAATTACGGCGATGCGGTTTCCAACCAGTACTTCACCATGCGCGGCGCGCTGGAGCGGTCGCTGAACCTCATCACCATCCGCATCGCCCAGCAGGTGGGCATGGACAAGGTGGCGGAAACCGCGGCGCGCTTCGGGGTGATTCCGAACATGCCGCCCTTCCTGGCCATGTCGCTGGGGTCGGGCGAGACCACCGTGCTGCGCCAGGCGGCGGCCTATGCCAGCTTCGTCAATGGCGGCCGCCAGGTGACGCCGACCTTGATCGACAGCGTGCAGGACCAGTTGGGCCGGGTGGTCTGGCGCAGCGAGGCGCGCCGCTGCGCCGGCTGCGACGCCGCCGAGCCTGGCGTGCCGCCGCGGCTTTCGGATGAACGGCGCCAGATCACCGACCCGATCGCCGCCTACCAGATGACCAACCTGCTGCAGGGCGCGGTGCAGCGCGGCACCGGCAGCCGGGCCGGCGCTGGCCTCGGCCGGCCGGTGGCGGGCAAGACCGGCACCACCAACGACTATGTGGACAACTGGTTCGTCGGCTTCACCCCCGACATCGTCATCGCGGTGTGGCTGGGCTTCGACGAGCCGCGCAGCCTGGGCAACAACGAAACCGGTGGTGGCAACGCGGCGCCGATCTTCCACGACATCCTGGAAGCGGCGTTGCGCGGCAGCCCGCCGGTGCCGTTCCGCGCCCCGCCGGGGGTGGCGCTGGTGCGGATTACCCTGGATGGCGGCCAGACCATTCTGGAAGCCTTCCGCCCGGGTACCGAGAACAGCGCCGTGCCGCCGACCGAGGAAGCCACCCAGGGCGGCAGCGCCGCCAGCGTGGATTCCGGCCTGGGCGGGCTGTACTGAGGCGGGCCACGAACAACGCCGCTTTACGGTCGGGCGGCGTTGTCTATCCTTTCGATCGCAGCCCGTTCCGGGCTGTGGTGGGACGAAGGGAATCAGGCGTGGCGTTGTTGAACGGGAAATCCGGCTGGTTGGCGGCCGCTGCCTGCCTTGTGGCAGCAACCGGCCTGCTGGCGCCGGGCCAGGCCGCGGCGCAGTTGCGCGCCGAACCGGCCGGCAATGTGGGGCCCATCATGATCGACCGGGCGTATGAGGCGAACCGCTTCAACCGGTGCCGGGCGATCTTCCGCAGCCGCAGCGGCGACTTCATCCTGCATTTCAGCGCCAACCGCACCTATCTCATCACCTTGCCGTCGCCGCCGCGCATCCCCAACCCGCTGATGGTCATCATGGACCTGGGGCGGCAGGGGACCGTTGGCCTGGCAGCGTTGACGGATGGCAACCGGGTTCGCGCCAACCTGGACAACGCCACGGTGCAGAGCCTGCTGCGCCACCGCGGCCCGATCCGCGCCCGTGTGGGCGACGTTCAGGGCGAATGGCCGGGCGCGCCGATGGAGGAGGTGTTCATCGCCATCGAGAACTGCGTCAACCGCGCCACTGGCGGGCGCTGAGCTCCCGCCTTTCAGCGGCGCCTGGTTACCCGCCCAGCAGGGCGGCGCCCACATCGGTGGCGGCTTCGATATCCGCCACCGCCTGCACCAGGCCGCCATGCCAGGGGGCTGGCTGGGCGGCGAATTCCAGGCAGCGCTGGAACTTCGCCAGGTGCCGCGCTTCATCCAGCGGCCGGGTCGGGGCAGCCAGCATTTCCGCCATGGCGTGTTCCAGCACCCGGCCATCCCGCAGCCGCACCTGCACCCGCTGCGGCGCCAGCGCATTGGGGTCGGGGTTGCCGTCGTCCACCATGCGGATGCGTCCGGCCAGGGCGTGGGTGACCGGGTCCACCAGCGCGGCGCCGCGGAACTGCGCCAGGTCCACCACGCCGTGCTGCAACAGCTTGGCCAGCACGAAGGGCATGCACAGCCGCGCCCAGTTGGCCGAGGGTGCAGCCGGCAGGGGCCGGTTCACCAGCCGCAGGATCAGCGGCGGGCCCTGCACCACCACCTCGGCCACCTCCTCGGCATGGAAGCCATGGGCGGCACGCAGCGCCATCACCCCCTCCACCCCGCCATGCGTCGCCCGGCCGCTGGGGAAGGGCTTGTGGCTGAGTTCCGCCACCAGCCAGCGCCGGCCGAGCCCGGCCAGTATCGGCGCCAGGTCCCATTCGGCCTCATACAGCGGCAGGTAGCCGAAGCGGCCCTCGAACACCTCGGCCAGGCCGGGCAGCCCGGCCTCGGCCAGGTCGCAGGCCTGCCAAGCGGCGCGGGCATTGACCCCGACCTGCAATGGCAGCACCGGGCTGCCTTCCACATGCGCCTGCATGGTGCCGCTGACCTGGCCGTAGTGCAGGCCGAAGGCCGCCAGGGTCTGGGCCGCGCTGTAGCCGCGCAGGCTGGCCAGCCCGGCCACCGCGCCGAACCCGCCGGAGGTGGCCGGGCGGAAGAAGCGCATGCCCTGCTTCGCCGCCAGCCCCAGGCCGCAGCTGACATCCACGCCCACGGCCAGGGCGGTCAGCAGGGCCGGGCCGCTGATGGGCCGGCGCTGGGCTTCCGCCAGCAGCACCGGCAGCAGCGTGGCCAGCGCGTGCAGCACGGCGCCCTCGTGCAGGCAGTCATACTCCTGGCAGTGGATCTGGAAGGCGTTGACCAGCACCGCCTGGGCCGCCGGCAGCCGGGCACTGCCGCCCAGCACGCTGGCCTGCGCCCCGGCGCCCCATTGCCGGGCGGCGACCAGGGTCTCGGCGGCGCCCTGGGCGGTGCTGCCGGCAATGCCCACGCCCAGCGTGTCCAGCAGGAAGACCTTGGCGCGTTCCACCACCGCGGCCGGCAGGTGGTGGAAGCGGGTGGCGGCCACATGGGTGGCGAAGGCTTGGGCGGCGTCGGTCATGCCGGGATGATGCCGGTTCGCCGCGGCGCTTGCCACCCGCGCCGCCATGCCCTACCTCGGCGATATGCGCGCAGATGCAGAACAACTGAATGAGCAGATCACCGCCTCGGTGTCCCTGCTAAGGAGGCATCTTTGACTGGGATGCCGCAAACCGTCGTCTCGACGAACTGAATGCCAAGGCCGAGGACCCCGGCCTGTGGAACGACGCCGAGGCCGCCAACAAGCTGATGCGGGAACGCGGCCGGCTGGCCGACCAGATCGAGGGCGTGCACAAGCTTGAACAAGCGGTGCGCGACAGCCTGGAACTGGTGGAACTGGCCGAGATGGAAGGCGATGCCGCCACGGCCGATGCCGCGGTGGCCGACCTCGTGTTGCTGGCCACCGAAGCCAAGCGCCGCGAGATCGAGAGCCTGCTGTCGGGTGAGGCCGATGCCAATGACGCCTACCTGGAAGTGAATGCCGGCGTGGGCGGCACCGAGGCCCAGGACTGGGCCGAGATGCTGCTGCGCATGTATCAGCGCTGGGCGGAAAAGCGCGGCTACAAGGTGACGCTGACCGAACAGAGCGACGGCGAGGAAGCCGGCATCAAGTCCGCCACGCTGCAGATCACCGGCGACAACGCCTTCGGCTGGGCCAAGACCGAAACCGGCGTGCATCGCCTGGTGCGGATCAGCCCGTTCGGCGGCAACGACAAGCGCCAGACCAGCTTCGCCAGCGTCTATGTCTACCCGGTGGTGGACGACAAGATCGAGATCGAGATCAACCCGGCCGACATCAAGACCGACACCTTCCGCGCCTCCGGCGCCGGTGGGCAGCACGTCAACAAGACGGAATCGGGGGTGCGCTTCACCCACCTTCCCACCGGCGTGGTCGCGGCCTCCACCCAGGACCGCAGCCAGCACAAGAACCGCGCCATCGCCATGAACATGCTGAAGGCGCGGCTGTACGAGTTGGAACTGCGCAAGCGCGAGGCGATCTCCGCCGGGATCGAGGCCAGCAAGACCGATATCGGCTGGGGCCATCAGATCCGCAATTACGTGCTGCAACCGTACCAGTTGGTGAAGGACCTGCGGACCAACCTGGAAAAGGGCAACCCGGCCGCCGTGCTTGACGGCGACCTGGACGACTTCATGGCCGCCGCCCTGGCCCAGCGCGTCGGCGCCACCCGCAGCGAGGCGAGCGCCAACGCCCGATGAAGGTGCTGTTCGTCCACCAGAACTTCCCCGGGCAGTACCGGCATGTGGCCCCCGCGCTGGCGGCCCGGCCGGGCTACGAGGTGATCGGGTTGGGCGAAAACCCCGGGGAGGCGCTGCCGGGGGTGAAGCACGTGCGCTACAAGCCGCCGGAGGTGGCGGGCGAGGCAACGCATCGCTACATCAAGCGCTTCGAATCCGCGGTGCGGCGGGGCCAGACCGTGGCGCGGGCGGCGCTGGCGCTGCAAGGCCAGGGCTTCGTGCCCGACCTGATCTGCTGCCATCCCGGCTGGGGCGAGGGCCTGTTCCTGCGCGATGTCTGGCCGGATGCGCGGACGCTCTACTACTTCGAGTTCTTCTACCAGTCGCACGGCGCCGATGTGGGGTTCGAGCCACCTGGCCGCGCGGTGAGCGTGGATGAAGCCTGCCGGGTGCGGACGCTGAACAGCACCCACCTGCTTTCATTGCAGGTGGCGGACTGGGGGCAGACGCCGACCGAATGGCAGCGTTCCCGCTTCCCGGACTGGGCGCGGCCACGCATCTCCGCGGTGCATGAGGGCGTGGACACCCGCAGCATCCGCCCGAACCCGGAGGCGCGGGTGACGCTGCCCAACGGCACGGTGCTGGCGCCGGGGGATGAGGTGGTGACCTTCATCGGCCGCGGCCTGGAACCCTATCGCGGCTTCCACATGTTCATGCGCGCCCTGCCGGAGGTGATGCGCGCCCGGCCCCAGGCGCAGGTGGTGGTGGTGGGTGGCGACGACCCGCACTACGGCAGCAAGCCCACCGATTCGCCCAGCTGGCGGGTGAAGCTGCTGGCCGAGCTGGAGGGGCAGCTTGACCTGTCCCGCCTGCACTTCACCGGCAAGATTCCGCATGGCCAGTTGCAGGCGCTGTACAGCGTCTCGGCGGCTCACGTTTATTTGACCTACCCCTTCGTGCTGTCGTGGTCGATGCTGGAGGCGATGTCGAGCGAGTGCCTGATAATTGGCTCCGCGACGCCGCCGGTGCAGGAAGTTATCCGCCACGGTGACAACGGCCTGCTGGTGGATTTCTTCAATCCCGACGAGCTGGCCGCCACCCTGGTTCGGGTGCTGGAAAAACCCGAGGATTACAAGGAGATGCGGCGCACGGCGCGCCGCTTCGTGCAGGCCCGCTACGACCTGCGCAGCATCTGCCTGCCGCAGCACC
The DNA here is from genome assembly GCA_947373495.1 of Acetobacteraceae bacterium. GTDB lineage: Bacteria > Pseudomonadota > Alphaproteobacteria > Acetobacterales > Acetobacteraceae > CAIMOR01. The sequence goes on along the minus strand of CANBXZ010000006.1, from coordinate 44,861 downwards.
TGACCTTGATCGACGCGGTTGCAAGCCGCCGGCTGCCACCGAAATTGCCATTGTTTCCGTGAGCTGTCGCTAAAATAGGCACGGTGCGACCTGTAATGCATTTTTGATAAAGCGGTGCCATATAGTTGACAGCAAGGTAGGCTCCCTTGGCGGTGGCAGTGCAGCGCCAACCTCGGCTTTCGGGCCGTGACTGGCCGGCATGATCGTCATCAACCCTGTGGGAGCATGCGTGGGCAGAGCCATGAGGACGGGATGCGACCCCTCGGTCTGAGCATCGTCGAGCAGGACACGCAGTACGGCGAGCAATTGGTTGGCTACCTGGCCAACCAAGGCTTGCAGGCTGTGCTGATCCCCGACCTGGCTTCGTTGTTCCTGCTGGTGCAGGAACATCCGCCGCGCATGGTGGTGCTGGGCGAATCCAGCGGCGGCGGCACCATGCTCTCGGCGGTGCGGCGCCTGCGCGACATGTCCCGCGTGCCCTGCATCGTGCTGGCGACCGAGCCGAACGACACCAGCCATATCGTCACGCTGGAAGCCGGCGCGGATGATTTCATCGAACGCTCGCTGCCCATGCGGGCGATCCTGGCGCGGATCCGGGCGGTGCTGCGGCGGTCCGAATGGCCTTCCGGCCTGGCTGCCTCCGCCATGGCCATGCCCTTCGTGGAAGCGCGCGCGCCCCAGGGCGGCTGGCGCCTGCAACCCCAGCATCGCCGCCTGCTGCGCCCGGATGGCGTGGAATGCGACCTGACCACGGCCGAATTCGACCTGCTGCGCCTGTTGGTGGAGGCCGGCAACCTGCCGGTGTCGCGCGACGACATTTCCGCCACCGTGTTCCGCCGGCGCTTCCGGGCCGAAGACCGCACCGTGGACAACCTGGTGCTGCGGTTGCGGCGCAAGTTGGGGCCGGACCAGGAAAAGGCCATCAAGACCGTGCGCGGCGCCGGCTACATGTTCGCCGGCTTCGCCGACGCCCAGCTTCTGGTGGCCTGAGCCCGCCCTGCTGCTACCCCGGTGCTACCCTGGCGCAAAGACGCGGATATGCACCCGCGGCAGCATCCGCGCCGGCACCAGCGCGGTCACCCGCGCGTCGCAATGGTCGTCCGCCGCGCTCATCGCCAGGCAATCCTCCAGCGGCAGCCAGCCCAGCGGTTCGCCCTGCACCGTGCAGACCTCCAGCCGCCAGGAACCGCGGCCCCGGCCCGGCCGCAGGCGCAGCGGCGCGCCGGGGCATAGCCGGCCCAGTGCCTCGGGGGCGGCATGTTCGCGCAGGCCGGTGATGTAGCTGTCGAAGCCTTCCGGCCAGGTTGCCGTGTCCGCCGCCATCCAAGCCCCCGCATGCTGCTGGGGCGCTATGTGGGCTCACCCGCCCAGCACCGCCGCTGACAGCCGCGCGAGCGCCAACGGCCGTGACCTGCGCCATCCTTGGGCTTGAACCGCGGGGCATTCTCCTCTGCACTGGCCGGGTCGGCGCTCCGCCGGCCGCCAGCCCCAGGACAGTGCCATGCCGCCGGCACGCTACCGCTTCCTGCTCATCAACGCCTTTGCCCTGCCGGAGGAGGCCGGCTACGGCCTGCGACCCAGCCGGGGGCCGAAGGAAGCGCGGCTGATGAACCACGCCAGCCTGGCCCCGCTGCTGGCCGATGTGGACTGGCACCTGCATGACGGCGCCCTGGCGACGCATGGCAACCACCCGGTGGAAACACGGGAGGAGTTCGCCATCGTCGGCGTCAACCGGCTGAAGCTGGTGCGGGAAGCCTGCGAGAGCGGGCAGTACAACGCCATCGTGCTGCTGGGCGGCGGCGACCCGGGCTTCGAGGAAGCGCGCGAGATCGGCCGGCGCCACCGCATTCCCGTCACCAGCTGCGCCCATGCGCAGATGCACCTGGCGCGGCTGCTGGGCCATCGCTTCACGGTGATGGACATCTCGGAAGCGCACAACATGCACATGGCCATGCTGGTGCGGCATTATGGCTTCGCGCCGAACTGCGCTTCCATCGTCAACCTGAACTACCCGCTGCCGCGCCCGGTGCTGCCGAACGACCGGCCGCTGGCGGCCGAGAAAGCCCGGCACGACCGTGGCGAGCGCAGCGAGATGGTGGAAGCCGCGGTGGCGGCCGCGGAGGACGCTATCGAGAATGACGGCGCCGAGGTCTTCATCATCGGCTGCTCGGCGGCCTATTGGCTGGCGCCGGTGCTGCAGGCCCGGCTGGCGGCGCTGGGCTGGGAAGCGCCGGTGCTGGAAGGCTATCGCTGCGCGATCGAGCAGGCCAAGACGCTGGTGAACCTCGGCCTCGACGTTTCCGGCCTGGCGATGCCGAGCGACCATCCGCGGCGCTGGCGGCGCAAGAAGTACCTGTAGCGCCGCCAGGCTGCTGCGGCCCGGAGCGTGATCGCCTGAGGTGCGCTTACCGCAAGGCGTTAATCACGCGGCCGGACTTCAGCGCGCCCGGGCGAGCACCTTGCGGGCGCGGTCCACCACCGGCAGGTCGATCATCGCGCCCTCGAAGGCCACGGCGCCGAGGCCCTGGGCCAGCGCCTCGTCGAAGCAGGCGATGAGGCGGCGGGCGCGGTCCACCTCGGCGGCCGAGGGGCCGTACTCCTCGTTGATGATCGGCACGTGCAGCGGGTGGATGCAGGCGGTGCAGCCGAAGCCCAGCTTGCGGGAGCGTTGCAGCGACGTGCGATAGCCCTCCAGGTCGGAGAAGTCGGCGAAGGCACCGACGCTGCCCAGTGGCAGGATGCCGGCGGCGCGCGCCGCGGCCACCGCCAGCATGGCGAAGACATACATGGTGTCGCCGCCCGGCACCGCTTCAAGCTCGGTGCTGAGATCCTCGCTGCCCACGCCCAGCGCCGCCATGCGCGGGTCCGCCGTGGCAATGGCGTTCAGGTTGGCCAGCGCCGCCGGGGTTTCCACCAGCGCGATGAAGCGGGTCTGCCCCACCGGCATGCCCATGGCGGCCTCGCGCACCGCCACCACCTCGGACAGCAGCTTCACATGCTCGGGGCCCATCACCTTGGGCAGCATCAGCACGGTCACGCCCGGGATGATCGCGGCCTCGATGTCCGGCACCGCCAGTTCAAGCTGGCGGTTGATGCGCACGCAGACCTGCGCGCCGCCCTGGCCCACGGTCTTCACCGCCGCCGGCAGCGCGGCGCGGGCGGCCAGCTTCTCGCTGGGCGGAATGCTGTCCTCCAGGTCCAGGATGATGACATCGGCGCCGCGGGTATGCGCCTTGTCCACGAAGCGCTGCGCCGTGGCCGGCACGAACAGCAGCGAACGCCAGTTGGGGGCAGCCATCAGTTCAGTCCTTCGAATGCGGCACCGGCGGCGAGCATCGCCTCGATCCGGGCCTGGTCGTAGCCGAGTTGCGCCAATACCTCGCGCGTTTGCCGGCCCAGTTGCGGCGCGGGCAGGGTCTCCTCCCGCATGCCGCCGCTGAACCTGTTGGCCACGCTGGTGCGGCGAATGCGGCCTTCGGTGGGGTGGTCGTCGAAATTCCAGAAGCCGACATCCAGCAGATGCGGGTCTTCCAGCAGGTCGTCGATGGAGTTGTAGCGCGCCGCCGGCACGTCGACTGCTGCGAAGATCTCCAGCCATTCGGCCGTGGTCTTCTTGGCCAGGCCATCCACACGCACCTTGAAGAAAGCTTCGGCGTTCTGCGTGCGGGTGATGGCGGTGTTGAAGCGCGGGTCGTCCTTCAACTCCGGCTGGCCGATGGCGGCGAAGAACGCAAACGCCTGCGCGTTGTTGTTGGGCCCCACGGTGATGTAGCCGTCCAGCGTCGGCAGCGGGCGATAGTCGGGCGAAAGCAGCCGGGCGTCGCCGGTCGGGCCTTCCGCCGGCTCGAAGGTGGCCGCGCCCAGGTGTTCGCTGGTGACGAAGCTGGCCATGTTCTCGAACATCGGCACGTCGATCGCCTCGCCCATGCCGGTCTTCTCGCGCCGGTACAGCGCGAAGCCGATGCTCTGCGCGGCGATCAGGCCGGTGGTGTGGTCTGTCATCACCATCGGCACGAAGCGCGGCTCGCCGATGGCGCGGTGGAAGGTGCCGGCCACGCCCGACAGCGACTGGATGATCGGGTCATAGGCCGGGCGGTTGTAGTAGCGGCCGCCGCGACCGAAGGCGAGGATGCTGCAATGGATCAGCCGCGGGTTGGCGGCCGACAGCGCGGCATGGTCCAGCCCGGCGCGCAGCAAGGCTTCGGGCCGCACGTTGGAGACGAAGACATCGGCCTCGGCGATCAAGGCCTTCAGTGCCGCCAAGCCCTCCGGCTGTTTGATGTTCAGGCCGATGCTGCGCTTGTTGCGGTTGAAGTTGATGAACTTGCCGCTCATCGCCGGGGTGCGCGACCCGGCGGCCAGGAAGCGCAGGATGTCACCCCCCGGCGCTTCCACCTTCACCACGTCGGCGCCCTGGTCGGCCAGGGTGCGGGTGCAGATCGGCCCCACCACCACGGTGGTGAGGTCGATCACCTTCACGCCATCCAGCGGGCCCGCCACTACGAGAAATCCAGCTCCATCTCGCCGCACAGCATGCCCTCGGCATCCGCCACCCAGGCGGCCATCTTGCCGTTGGCCAGCGCGCTGCCGTTCAGCGTGACGGTGGCGCCGACATAGATCGGCCGGGTCAGCCGGGCGTTCAGCCCCACCAGGCGGTGGCCCGGGGCGTTCTTCACCGCGGCATCCAGCAGCAGTTGCATGGTCAGGCCGCCATTCTGCACGATCTGCGGGTAGCCTTCCTCATCGCGCGAATAATCGGCGTCGTAGTGGATGCGGTGGGCGTTCCAGGTGATGGCGGAATAGCGGAACACCAGCGGGTTGCTCAGGTGCTTGCTCTCGCTCCAGGCCGCGCCGGTCGGGGCCGGGGTGCCGGCATTCACCGGGCTTTTCGTGCCCGGCGGCACGGCGGCGCGATAGATCGCGTCGAACTCGTCCACCGCCACCACCTTGCCCGCCACCTCGAAGGTGTGGCGCATGGTCAGCACGCAGATCTGCCCGGTGCGCGCCAGCTTGGGGGAGATCGCCGCGACCTCGGCCTTCTTCACCAGCACATCGCCCACGCGCAGCTCACCGGGAATGGTCACCCGGCGGCCGGCGCCCATGCGGCGCGGCAGCGGAATGGGCGGCAGGATCACGCCCTTGTTCGGGTGGCCATCGGGGCCGATGTCGCTCTGCCGGGCGCTTTCGCAGCAGAACATGCTGAACCAGTGCGGCGGCAGCAGCGTGTCGCGCGGGAAGGCGTCCGGGTCCAGGTCCAGCGTGGCGGCGATGCGGCGCAGCATGCTGGGGGAAACATCATCCTCGGTGATGCGGACATGGCCCAGCCATTCGCGCTTCACCTTCTCGACGGCGGTGTCGAAATCCTCGGCCATTGCGGCGTCTCCTACTCGGCAACCAGGTTCAGGCGGCGGATCAGCGGGCCCCACTTCGCCGCGTCGGCGCGGGTCAGGGCGCGGAATTCCGCCGGGGTGTTCGGGGGGGCGATATCGGCGCCGACGCGGTCGTAGCCGGCGCGCAGCTTGTCATCGCGCAGCGCCTCGTTCAGCGCGGCGTTGATGCGGTTGATGACATCCTCCGGCGTGCGGGCCGGGGCGACCAGGCCGAAATAGCCGGCGCCGACGAAGCCGGGCACCGTCTCGGCCATGGTCGGCACGCCGGGCCACATCGGGCTGCGTTCGGCCTTGGTCACCGCCAGGGCGCGGATCGTCGGCATGGTGCGGACGGTATCGCCCTCGGGGATGCCGATGCAGCGGGCATGCACGCGGCCCGAAAGCAGGTCGGTCATCGCCTGGGTGGACTGGCGGTAGGGCACATGCACCATGTCGAGGCCGAGCCGCGCGCCCAGGTCCTCCATGATGAGGTGGGTGATGGCGCCGACGCCGGCGCTGGCATAGGTGAACTTGCCGGGGTTTGCCTTGATCCAGGCGATCAGTTCCGGGAAGGTCGCGGCCGGAATGCTGGTGTGCACCAGCAGCACGTTGCTGGTGGAACAGAACTGGCCGATCGGGGCGAAGTCGGTTTCCCAGTTGTAGCCCAGCTGGCGGTACAGCAGCGCGTTGACGCCGCTGTTGGTGCCCATGGTGCCGACCATGATGGTGTAGCCATCGGCCGGGCTGCGGGCCAGTGCCTCGGCGGCCAGGTTGCCGGCGCCGCCCGGGCGATTGTCGGCCAGCACGGTCTGGCCCAGCCGTTCGCCCAGCGCCTGGGCGGTGATGCGGCTGACGATGTCGGTCTGCCCGCCGCCGCCATAGGGCACCAGCAGGCGGATGGTGCGGTCCGGGAAGGCGGCCTGCGCCAACCTCGGCGCCGCGAGCACGCCCAGCCCAGCCAGCGCGGTACGGCGCGTGAAGGTGGTGGCTGCGGCCATGATGCGTTTCCCCTTTGGTTTCGTCGGCGTCGTGCCCACCGGCGCACCCAGCCGCAACGCCGGCGGGCGTGGTGGACATGGCGCGCCTGCCAGCCAGGCGGCGCGCAATCTGCGGCGCTTTTCCGCTCTGGTCAAAGCGGCGGGAAGCCCGCAGGCTCGGTGCCAATGAAAGCGGGGAGGAAGCGATGATACCAGACCGCCGTGCCCTGTTGGCCCTGCTGGCGGCCCCGGCCTTGGTCACGGCCCTGGCAGCAAGGCCGGCGCAGGCCCAGGGCTGGCCGCAGCGGCCGCTACGGCTGATCGTCAGCTTCCCACCAGGGGCCAGCGCCGATTTCTTCGCCCGCGCCCTGGCGCCCCGGCTGGAAGCCCGCTTCGGCCAGCCGGTGGTGGTGGAAAACCGCCCCGGCGCCGGCGGCAATATCGGCGTGGATGCGGTGGCCAAGGCGCCGCCCGATGGCCATGTGCTGGGCATCGCCGCCGCCGGGGCGCTGAGCGTGAACCCGGTGCTGCAACCCACCATGCCGTATGACGTGGCGCGCGACCTGGCGCCGGTGGGGCTGGCGCTGGACATTCCCTTCGCGCTGGTGGCCGCGCCCACCCTGGCGGGCGGCCTGGCCGAGGTGCTGGCGACGGCGCGTGCCAACCCGGAACGCTTCGCCATGGGCCATGGCGGCAATGGCACCGGCATGCACCTGGCCGCGGCGCTGCTGCTGCAATCGGCCGGGCTGCGCATGCCGCTGGTGCCGTTCCGCGGCAGCGCGCCGGTGGCCACGGCGGTGCTGGCCGGCGACGCCGCGCTGGGCATGGTGGATATCACCGCCTGCCAGGCGCTGGTGGAATCCGGCCGGCTGCGGGCGCTGGCGGTTACCGGGGCCGGGCGCATGGCCGCGTTGCCGGGCGTGCCCACGGTGCGCGAGGCGGCGCTGCCCGGCTATGACAGCGTCGGCTGGTTCGGGCTCATCGCCCCGGCGGCCACCCCGGCCGCGGTGGTGCAGCGGCTGAGCGCGGCATTGCGCGAGGAATTGCCGGCGCTGGCGCCGCGCCTGCTGGCGGTGGGCGCGGTACCGCATTGGCTCTCGCCCGAGGATTTCGCCAGCTTCATCCGCGCCGAGAGCACGAAATACGCGGCGGTGATCCGCGCCGCCAACATCCGGGTGGAGTAAGTCGCATGGTCGCCTATTGGCCCGCGCATCTGCCGCGCACCCTGCCGCCGATGCTGAGCACGCTGGCGCATAACCTGCGGGTGACGGTGGCGCGCTTCGGCGCCCAGCCGGGCATCGGCTTCTTTGGCCGGGAGTTGAGCTGGCGCGCCTTCAACGACCAGGTGGAGGCCTTCGCCGGCTGGCTGCGCGGCCCGGCCGGGCTGCAGCGCGGCGACCGGGTGGCGCTGTATGCGCAGAACTCGCCGAACTGGCTGGTGGCCTATTACGGCGCCCAGCGCGCCGACTGCGTCGCGGTGCCGGTCAGCCCGATGAGCCGCGCCGGCGAGCTGCGCCATGTGCTGGTGGACAGTGGCGCGCGGGTGCTGGTGGCGGCGCAGGAATTGTTGCCGGTGGCGCTGGAGGCGGCCGGCGGTGGCCTGCGCCTGGTGGGCGTGAGCTATGCCCACTACCTGCCGGAAGCGCCGGTCTTCGCCCTGCCGGAATGGCTGACCATGCCGGCCCGGGCCAGCAGTGGCGTCACCCCCTGGGCCGAGGTGGTGGCCTGCACCGCCCGCGCGCCGGAACCCCTGGCCGGCCCGGACGACCTGGCGCTGCTGCCCTATACCAGCGGTTCCACCGGCATGCCGAAGGGCTGCGAGCACGCGCATCGCAGCTTCCAGCACAACATCCAGGGCCTGCTGCACTGGCACCGGATGAGCGCCGGCACGGTCTTCCTGGGGCTGCCGCCGATGTACCATGTCAGCGGGCTGATGCACTGCGTCCACAGCCCCATCTACAGCGGTGGCATGGTGGTGCCGGTGCCGCGCTGGGACCGCACGTTGGTGCCGGCCCTGGTGAAGCACTACGGCGTGACGCATTTCGGCGTGGCGCCCACCGCCATCATCGACATGCTGGCCAACCCGGCCTTCAACCCGGCCGACCTGGCCAGTGTGCAGCGCATCACCAGCGGCGGCGCCACCATGCCGGCGGCGCTGTGGCAGCGGCTGAAGGCGGCGACCGGGCTGGAGTTCGTCGAAGCCTATGGCGCGACGGAAACCGCGGCGACGGCGCTGCTGAACCCGGTGGAACGGCCGAAGCCGGAATGCGCCGGCATTCCGTTCTTCAACACCCATGCGCTGGTGGTGGACCCCGCCACGCTTGCCCCGGTGGCGCCGGGCGAGAGCGGTGAGATCCTCATCAGCGGCCCGCAGCTGTTCCGCGGCTATTGGGGCAAGCCGCGCGACACGGCGGAAGCCTTCGCCGAGATCGACGGCCGGCGCTACTACCGCAGCGGCGATATCGGCCGGGTGGATGCGGAAGGCTACTTCTTCATGACCGACCGGCTGAAGCGGATGATCAACGCCTCCGGCTTCAAGGTCTGGCCGGCCGAGGTGGAGGCCAAGCTGTACGAACACCCCAGCGTGCGCGAAGCCTGCGTGATCGGCACGGCGGACGCCTATCGCGGCGAGACGGTGAAGGCGGTGATCGCGCTGCGCGACGGCGCCCCGGCCGACGCGGCCGCGATCATCGCCTGGGCGCGGCAGCAGATGGCCGCCTACAAGGTGCCGCGCATCATCGAGTTCGTGGCGGCCTTGCCGAAATCGCCGGTAGGGAAAATCCTGTGGCGCGAGTTGCAGGACCGCGAGACGCAAAAGGAGAGCGACGCATGAAGGTGACCTGGTTCGGGCATTCCGCCTTCCGGCTGGAATTCGGCACAAGCGTGGTGTTGGTCGACCCCTTCCTGACCGGCAACCCGGTGTTCAAGGGCGATGTGGCCACCGCCAGCGCCGGCGCCACCCATGTGCTGCTGACCCATGGCCATGCCGACCACGTGGGCGACACGGTGGCGATCTGCCAGGCCACCGGCGCCAAGCTGGTGACCAACTACGATTTGGCGATGTTCCTGGCCCGCCAGGGCCTGACCAACCTGGACCCGATGAACAGCGGCGGCGAAACCGACCAGGGCGAGTTCACCGTGGCGATGACCATCGCCTTCCATTCCAGCGCCGAGATCGACGCGAACGGCGTCTCGCAATCCCTCGGCCACCCGACCGGGCTGGTGATCTCGCCGAAGAACAGCGCGGAGCCCGTGGTGTACCACGCCGGCGATACCGCGGTGTTCAGCGACATGGCGCTGATCGATGAGTTCTACCGCCCCAAGGTCGCCATTCTGCCGGTGGGGGACCGCTTCACGATGGGGCCGAGGCACGCGGCGCTGGCGCTGAGGCGCTTCCTGCCCAGCGTGGAGACCGCCATTCCCTGCCACTTCGCCACCTTCGGCCTGCTGCTGCCGGACGCCTCGGGCTTCGTCGACGCCATGCAGGGCGCCAAGGCCAAGGTTCTGGTGCCGCAGGTCGGCACTTCGTTCACCCTGTAAGGAAACGCCAAATGGCTCGCCTGCCCTACCTCAACCCGGAAGACCTCGCCGAGGGCGACCGGGACCTGCTGAAGCGCATGATCACGCTGCATCGCTGCCTGGTGAACAGCCCGGGCGCGGCGCGTGCCTTCAGCGGGCTGGGCCAGTACATCCGCTTCAAGGCCAAGATCGACCCGCGCCTGCGCGAACTGGCCATCCTCCAGGTCGGCTGGCTGGCCAGGTCGTCCTATGAATGGTCGCACCATGTGAAGATCGGCTACGACTTCGGCGTGACCGATGCCGATATCGCGGGCCTGATCGCGGATACGGCGGGCCAGCCTTCCGGCCTGGATGCGCTGACGCTGCTGGTGCTGAAAGGCGCGCGCGAGATCTATGCCGGCGGCATGTCGGCCCAGACCTTCGCCGCGTTGCAGGCCCACCTGAACAACGAGCAGATGGTGGACCTGACCGTCACCGCCGCCTTCTACTGCGCCGTGGTGCGCACCCTGGCGACGCTGGCGATCGATGTGGAGCCGGACTACCAGAAGTACCTGGACAAGTACCCCTTCCCGGCGTGAGCCGAGGCGGCCGCGGCGCCACCAGCGCCGCGGCCGGGCCTCATTCCAGCTTGATCCCGGCTTCGGTGATGATCTTCCGCCAGAAGGCGATTTCGCTGCGGATGAAGCTGGCGAAGGCGTCCGGGTCGGGCTCCGTCACCTCCAGCCCCAACTCGGCGTAGCGCGCCAGCAGCGTGGGCTGGGCGAAGGCCGCCTTGCACGCCGCCACCGCTTGGCGCACCAGCGGCGCCGGCAGCCCGGCCGGGCCGGCCAGGCCGTTCCAGCTGTAAACCACGCTTTCCGGCAGCACTTCCATCAGCGCCGGCACCTCCGGCACCAGGCTGTTCCGGCCGCGCCCGGTCACCGCGATGATCCGCGTGTCGCCGGCCCGGTGGAAGGGCAGGGCGACATGGATGTTCTCCGCCACCAGGTCGATCCGCTTGGCCACCAGGTCGGCCCAGCAGGGCCCGCTGCCGCGATACGGCACGTGCTGCAATTGCAGCCCGCTGCGCGCCTTCACCACTTCCGTGGTCAGGTGGCCGCTGGTGCCGTTGCCGCTGCTGCCGCAGGTCAGTTCGCCGCGCTGCGCCAGCAGGTCTGCCAGGGTGCGGATCGGGCTGTCCTTGTGGACCGAGATCGTCACCGGCTGCTGGCCGATCAGCGCGATCGGCGTGAAGTCGGTGAAGGGGTCGAAGCCCTGGCGCGGGAACAGCGTCGGGTTGGTGCCATGGGTGCCGATGGTGATCTGCCCCAGCGTGGCACCATCCGGTGCGGTCTTGGCCAGCATCTCGGCGCCGATATTGCCGCCGGCGCCACCGCGATTGTCGATGACCAACTGCGGCGCGCCGGGCTGTTCGTTGAACACCGGCACGAACATCCGGGCGATGGTGTCGGCGCCGCCACCGGGCGGATAGGGCACGATGTAGCGCACCGGGCGGAACGGCCAGGCGGGTTGCGCCATGGCGCCGCGCGCCAGCAGCAGCGCGGGCAGGGCCAGCGCGGAACGACGGGTCAGCATGCCAGGTTCCTCAATACGGTTGCATCCAACACCAGGCCCCAGCCGGGCAGGTCCGGCAGCGTCATGGCGCCATCCTTCACCGCCGGCTTGTTGGCCACCAGCGCGTGGTACAGCGGGTCCCGGCTGGGCTGCATCACTTCCACATGCACGCCATTGCTGGCGCTGGCGGCCAGCATGGCGCCCATCTGCGGCTCCAGGTGGCTGCACACGCCCACGCCGAAGGCTTCCGCCAGCACCGCCACCTTGCGCCATTCGGTCGGGCCGCCGCCCCAGGCCGGGTCGTAGTTGCAGTAGTCGATGGCGCCGCTGGCCAGCAGGTCGCGGCAGCCTTCCTTGCTGATCTCGCTCTGGCCGGCGCAAATGGGTATCGGCACGGTCTGGCGCAGCCGGGCCAGCTCGCGCTTGTCGTTGTGCCAGCGGCAGGGTTCTTCCAGCCAGAAGATGTCCAACTCCTGCACCAGGCGGGCGAAGCGCAGGGCTTCGTCATAGGTCCAGCCCTGGTTCGGGTCCGGCATCAGCTTGAAGCCGGGGCCGGCGGCATCGCGCGCCGCGCGCAGCCGGGCGGCATCGGCTTCCGGGCTCAGCCCGCCCACCTTCACCTTGCAGCCGGCGAAGCCCGCCGCGGCCAGCGCGGCCATTTCCTTGGCCAGTTCGGCGGTGTCGTTCTCGGCGCGGTAGTAGCCGCCCATGCTCACCACCGGCACCGTCTCCCGCGCGCCGCCCCATACCCGGTGCAGCGGCTGGCCCAGCGCCTTGCCCACCCAGTCCCACAGCGCCGCGTCCACGCAGGCCATGGCGCGCAGCGCCATGCGGCGGTCGCGCAGGATGTCCCGCGTGGTGGGGTGCATGGCCTGCCAGCAATCCTCCACCAGCCAGGCGCTGCGGCCCAGCAGGCGGGGGGTGATCTCCTGCTCGATCAGGCGGATGATCTCGGCCTGGCCCATTTCCTCATTGTTGGCGAAGCATTCGCCCATCAGCCCGCCGGCATGAACCCGCACCAGCACGGTGCAGCGATGCGTGATGAGGGCGGTGGCTGCCTTCAGGGGCCGGGCCAGCGGCATGCGCAGCGGCACGGCCTCGATGCGTTCAATCCGCATCAGCGGTGCCCCTGGGGCCGATGCCTGCACGGCAGTTCCCGGCTGAGTGTTCGCTGCCGCATTGGCGTTTTTCTCCCGTTGGCGCCGATGTTGGCGCGCGGGGCGGCGGCGCACAATCGCCAGGTCTCATTTCGTCGCCGTCAAATCCCTGTTCATGCCTTGGGCGGAAGCTGGCCTCGCGGCGCCAAAACCGCCGGCCACGGGGCCGGGCGGGCGCGGCGAGGGGAAACACCACCATGCTGGGCATTTGGCTGTTCTGTGGAATTTTCTTTGGCGGCATCGGCCTGGTCGTGGCGGCCCGCGCCTTCGCGCGCGGCGCCGCCGAACTGGACCAGCAGGAACAAACCCGCCTGACGTGGGAATGACCCCCCCGCCCGGCGCCTGCGCCCTGCTGGCGCAGGCAACCAGCCGCCGGAGCCTGATCGGCACTGACTGAAGCGCCGACCAGGCTCCGGCTCATTGATTTTTGGCGTGGTTCACGCTGTTCGGTGAGCCTGCCTCAGGCCAGCCCGCCTACAGCGCGAAGCGGGTGCCGAACAACAGGCTGCGCCCGGGCGTGGCGTAGCCGTTGATGGGTTCCCACCGGCTGTTGGTCAGGTTGCGGCCTTCCAGGAACACCGCCACCTGCGGCATCACCTGGTAGGTCGCGGTCAGGTGCAGCACCGCGCCGGCGCGGTTGCTGCGCGGGGTGTCGCGGGCGTCGCCGCTATTGGCATAGCTGGCGAAGGCGCCTTCCGGGCTGCGGCCGGTCAGCAGCACCGTGGGCGCCAGCACCAGGCGTTCCAGCGGCTGCACCCGGCCGGTCAGGCTCAGCACATGTTCCGGCCGGCGGGCCAGCCGCTGCCGGGTGGTGGCGTCGAACGCCTCGGTCACGGTCCAGGCCAGCGTGGCTTCCGCCCAGCTGAACGGCCGCAGCGTGGCGCCCAGTTCCGCCCCCTGGATCTTCGCCCGGTCCACATTGGACTGGGTGAAGGTGAAGGCATTGACCGCGGTGTAGTTGATGAGGCTGCGCACCGAGGACTGGAAGAAGGTCCAGCCCAGCGTCGCCAGCCGCGGCCGGCCGCCCAGGCTGAGGTCGGTTTCGGTGCCGATCTCCCAGCCCTGGCTGCGTTCCGGCCGCAGGTTGGCATTGCCGATATAGCCCGGCGCGGTGCCGAACCTTTCGTACAGCGCCGGGGCGCGGAAGGCGCTGCCGGCGGCCAGCCGAACCCGGCTGGCCACCTCCGGCACCGCCAGCACCGCGCCGGCCCGCCAGGTGGTGGCCTCGGTGAAGCCGGTGGTGCTGTCGTGCCGCAGGCCACCGGTCAGGTCCAGCCGGTCCCCCAAGCGATATTGCAGGCTGGCATGGCCGCCGGTGCTGTGCTGCTGGGCGCGGGTGGTGGTGGTGTAGGCCTCGTTGCCGCTGCGGCTGTTGGTTTCCTCCAGCCCGTGCAGCACGCCGAAGGCCAGGGCGCCTTCGCTCAGCGGCCCGACGCTGGGCAGCCGCAGCGTGTTCGACCATTCCACCCCGGCCCGGCGGCCGCGATACAGGTCGTTGGCGGTGGTGACGGAAAGCGCGTCCGGCAGGTTCAGGTAGCGGCGCCGGTCCTCGCTGTTGAAGCCGCGCAGTCCGGTGGTCCAGGCGCCGTTCAGCAACCGGGTTTCGGCCCGCAGCTGGCCGGTCCAGCGCTGGTCCTGGCCGTGGTAATTCGGGTCATCGGCCAGTTGGTAGAAGTCGTTGTAGCCATCCAGCCCCAGGCGGTTCTGCCGCCAGCGCAGCAGCGCCTCCACCCGGGTGCCGTCCTGCGGGGTGTAGCCCAGCCGGGCGGTGGCGGCCTGGCCGCGGAAGCCATCGCGTTCGCCGGTGCTGGTCTGCAGGCGACGGGCGATGCTGTTGAAGCCCTGGGTGGAGATGGATTGCCCCCCCACCAGGTAGTCGAACGCGCCCACCGTGCCGGTGGCGCCCAGGCCGCCGCGCAGGGTGCGCTGGGTGCCGCCCGCCAGGTCGCCGAAGGGCGCGAAGCCACGGTCCGCCGGGGCGCGGCGGGTGACGATGTTGACCACCCCGCCCAGCGCCGCCGAGCCGTAGAGCGAGGAAGCCGGGCCGCGCACCACCTCGATGCGTTCCACCGTGCCCAGCAGATCCTGGCCGAAGTCGAAGGCGTTGGCGGGGCCGGAGGCGTCGTTGATCGGCACGCCGTCCAGCAGCACCAGCGTGTGGCTGCTGTTGGCGCCGCGCAGGAAGCCGCTGGCCTGCTGGCCCAGCCCGCCACTGGCGGCCAGGCGCATGCCCGGCACCACGGCCAGCGCCTCGGCCAGCGACTGGTAGCCGCTCTCCTCGATCTGCTGGCGGGTGATGACGGTGATGGCCGCGGGCACCCGCTCGGCCGGGGTCGGCAGGCGGGTGGCGGTGACGATGGTGTCCGGCAAGGCGGTGGTTTGGCCGTGGACATGGCAGGGCAACGCCGCCAGCAAGGCAAGCGTCGCAAGTCGGGTGGTGCGCATGGAAGATCTCCCCCTGAGCGCATGACGAAACGCCCCGCACCGGTTGCCCGGCACGGAACAGCTTGCGTCGTTCCCGCATGCGGAAGCGCCGAGGGAATTACCCCGGCCCCAAGGTCCGATACATTGGTGCACCCCGCCCAATGCGCGCGAGACAACTCTGCGCCGGCCGGTCTCCTGGCTCGCGGGTCAACGCCTGGCCCCGCCTTCTCATGCGCCGGGGCGCACAATGGCATGCTGGGGCCAGGCTCACCGCCTACAGTTGCGGGGGCAGCCGCGGATTGGTGGGTTGCCCCACGTCACGCGTTCCCGACACCGGCGCATGCCGGTGGCCTAGCAGGTTCAGAACAGCATGCCCAGGGCGGCAAAGCCCAGCCAGCCCAGCACCACCAGCACCGCGGTGGCGAAGGCGCAGCCCGCCACGGTAAGGCCGACGCCCCAGGCCAGGGTGCGGTTGTCGTTTTCCACCAGGCCCAGCGCCATCACCAGGTTGCCGAAGGCGGGCGGGCCGTTGGTGCCGGGGCCGGGCAGAATGAGCATCAGCGCCACATAGGCGGTGAGCCAGCCGAACAGCTTGTCCCCCGCCGGGGTGGTGAACCAGCCCGGGCGCGGCTTGACGTATTGCTCCACCCGCTTCAGCCACTTGGAAGAAGCGCCGGAAAGCCGCAGCAGGTCGGCGCGCTTGATGCTTTGCTTGGCGATGAAGCCGGGCAGCTTCGGCGTGCGCCGGCCCAGGCCCATCTGCACCCCCAGGATCAGCACCGGGGTGCCGAACACCGAGGCCATGCCCGGCAGCAGCGAGGGCAGCAGCAGCAGCAGGATCAGCAGGCCAAAGGCGCGGTCGCCAAAGGCTTCGGCCATTTCGCCGAGGCTGATGCGTTCACCCGGGAAGCGCGCGGCCACTTCCGCCACGATGCGCGAGATCGGCGCGCCATGCCCGTCCTCGTCCGACGTGCCATGCGGCACCTGGCCGGTGAGGCCTTCCATATTACCATCCATTCCCGGCACTTGTCCTTAACGCCCTGGCGCGAGCCCATGTCGCTGGTGCGGCTTCTGACCGACCGACGCAGCAAGCGGACATGGTAGGGAAATTGCACCACCGACGCACGAAAATTTCGGGGCAGCCGCTGCCGTCGACAGGCTTGAACCCGAACCGGGTTTTCCACCGCCAGCGGCGGCAACCTCGTGCTCAGGCCGCCAGGGGCGGGCGGTGCTGCGCCCAGGGGCGGGCGGCCTCGAAGGCGGCGCTGGCCTGCAGCACGCCCAGGTCGTCGAAGCGGCGGCCGACCACCTGCAACCCCACCGGCAGGCCGGCCGCGGTGAAGCCGCAGGGCAGGCTGGCCGCCGGGCTGCCGGACCAGTTGAAGGGGTAGGAGAACTCGGCCCAGCTCAACCAGTCCCACGGGTGCTGCGGCCAGTCCGCCGGTTGCAGCAGCGTGGCCGGGAAGGCCGCCACGCTGACCGCCGGGGAGAGCAGGAAGTCGTAGTCCTGCATGAAGGCATGGATGGCCTGGCCATAGGCGAAGCGGCGTTCGCGCATCTGCATGAACTGCGGCACGCCCAGGCCCTCGGCCGCGCGCAGCAGCGCGACGAAGCCGGGGTCCATGCGGTCTTCCCATTCCGGCAGCAGGCGCAGCTTGGCGGCGAAGGCGGCCGGCCAGAAGAACCGCGCCAACTCCGGCCCCAGCGGCCCCCAGGCCGGGGTCACCGGCTCCACGATGGCGCCCAACTCCTCGAACACCCGCACCGCCCGGGCCACCAGCGCGGCCACTTCCGGCTCCACCCGGGCATGGCCGAGGTCGGCGCTATAGGCCACCCGCTTGCCGCGCAGGTCGAGGTGCAGGTTGCTGGCGTAGTCCTGCGGCGGGGCTTCCAGGCTGGTGTAGTCCCAAGGGTGCGGCCCGGCCATGGCCTGCACCATCAGCGCCGCGTCGCGCACGCCGCGGGTCAGCGGGCCCAGATGCGTCGCCAGGTCGTTGTTGGACATCGGCCAGCACGGAATCCGCCCATGCGTCGGCTTGAAGCCATAGACGCCGCAGAAATGCGCCGGCATGCGGATGGAACCGGCGCCGTCGCCGCCCTCATGCAGCGGGCCGAAGCCGCAGGCCGCCGCCACCGCCGCGCCGGCGGAGGAAGCGCCGGCGTTCAGCCCATGGCCCCAGGGGTTGTGGGTAATGCCGGAAACCGGGCTGCGGCTGACGCCGGTCCAGCCGAATTCGGGGGAGGTGGTCTTGCCCAGCATCATGCCGCCGGCGGCGTGCAGCCGGGCGACGCCAGGGGTGTCCACGGCCGGGATGGTGCCCTGCAGCGTGTGGCTGCCATAGTCGGTCTGCACCCCCTTGGTGGCGTGCAGGTCCTTGATGGTGAAGGGAATGCCTTCCAGCAGGCGCGGGGTTTCGCCGCGCTGGAACACCGCTTCCGAGTGCCGGGCCGCCGCCATGGCGTGCTCCGGCGTCAGGCGCATCATGGCATTCACGCCGGGGTCGACGCGCTCGATCCGTCGCAGCACCGCCGCGGCCACCTCGACCGGGGAGAGCT
Source organism: Acetobacteraceae bacterium (assembly GCA_947373495.1). GTDB lineage: Bacteria > Pseudomonadota > Alphaproteobacteria > Acetobacterales > Acetobacteraceae > CAIMOR01. Next base: position 27,305 of record CANBXZ010000006.1, on the reverse strand, counting down.
GCCTGCTGCGGTACAGGGCGGCGAGTTCCGCCGCCCCCAGCCAGCCGAGCGCGTCGTTCGGCATCAGTTGCCCTGGAAAGCCGGCTTGCGCTTTTCCATGAAGGCGCGGCGGCCTTCCTTGTAGTCGTTGCTGTCGAAGCAGGCGGCCATGGCGGCCTTGATGGCATCCATGTCGCGGTCGCTGCGGTCCTTGCAGACCGACTTCACCGTCATCTTGTTGGTCTTCAGCGACAGCGGGGCGTTGCCGGCCATGGTGGCGGCCAGCTTGGCCACTTCCGCGTCCAGTTGGTCCACCGGCACCACCTTGTTGACCAGGCCGATGCGCTCGGCCTCCTTCGCGCCGAAGCGCTCGCCGGTCATCAGGATCATGTGGGCATGGGCCGGGCCGACCAGGTCGACCAGCGCGCGCACCATGTCGAAGCCATAGGCGATGCTGAGCTTGGCCGCGGGAATGCCGAACTGGCTGTCATCGGAGGCGATGCGGATGTCGGTGCCCATGGCGATGCCAAGCCCGCCGCCCATGCAGAAGCCGCGGATCTGGGCGATGACCGGCCACTTGTAGTTGCCCAGCTTGACCCGGCCGGCGCTGGTGATGCGGTCGTATTCCTGCTGCGCATTGGCGTCCGAGCGCACCTTCTCGAACTGGGAGATGTCGGCGCCGCTGACGAAGGCCTTGTCGCCGGCGCCCTTCAGGATGACGCAGCGCACGGTGCCGGTGGCTTCGAAGCTGTCCAGCGCGTCGGCCATGCCGCCCCACATGTCCACCGACATGGCGTTGCGCTTTTCCGGCTGGTTGAACACGATGGTGCCAACGCCGCCTTCGAGACTGGCAAGGATCTTCCCGCCCGCGAGTTCCTGCATGGCCATCAGCCGAGTGCTCCCTTTGCCTTCAGATCCGCGATTTCCGCGGGGGTAAGCCCGGCTTCGGCCAGGATTTCGTCGTTGTGTTCGCCAAGGTCGGGAATGTCCCGGTAGAAGCCGGTTTCCACGCCTTCGATGTTGACCGGCTGCGCCACAACATGGATGTCGCCGCGGGTGCGATGCTTCATCGGCATCGCCATTTCAAGGTGCTGGACCTGCGGGTCCTCGAACACTTCCTTGATGTTGTTCACCGGGCCGCAGGGGATGCCGGCTTCCTCAAGCTTGTCGATCCAGTAGTCCGAGGAATGCTGGCCGGTGACCTTGGCGATCACCTCGTTGATGCGCTTGCGGTCCTTGCTGCGGCCGCCATTGGTCTTCCATTCCTCCACCTCCAGCCATTCCTCATGGCCGGCGGCCTTGCAGAAATTGGTCCAGAGCTTGGGGCTGGAAGCGGCGATGTTGATCGGCTTGTCGGTGGTGGGGAACACGCCCATCGGGATGTTCACCGGGTGGTCGTTGCCGGCCTGGCCGGCCACTTCGCCATCCATCAGGAAGCGGCTGTCCTGGAAGTCCAGCATGAAGACCTGCGCTTCCAGCAGGCTGGTGTGGACATAGCCACCCTTGCCCGTCCGCTCGCGGTCGTACAGCTTCATCATGATGCCCATCGCCAGCAGGTTGCCGGCGGTGAGGTCGTTGATGGGGATGCCGACGCGCATCGGCCCGCGGCCCTGTTCGCCGGTGATGGTCATCAGCCCGCCCATGCCCTGGGCGATCTGGTCCACGCCGCCGCGCTTGCTGTACGGCCCGGTCTGGCCGAAGCCGGAGATGGACGCATAGATCAGCCGCGGGTTGATCTCCTTCAGGTCGTCATAGGCGATCTTCAGGCGGTGCTTCACCTGCATCCGCATGTTCTCGACCAGGATGTCCGCGGTGGCCGCCAGCTTCAGGAAGGCGGCATGGCCGGCCGGGTTCTTCAGGTCGATCGCCAGGCCGCGCTTGTTGCGGTGCAGGTTGATCTGGTCGAAGCCGTCGCGCGCGCCGCCCAGGCCGTCCCCGGCCGCCGGGGGTTCCACGCGGATGATCTCGGCGCCCCAATCCGCCAGGTGGCGCACGCAGGTTGGGCCGGCGCGGGCCAGGGTGAGATCCAGCACGCGCAGGCCAGCCAGCGGCAGGCGCGTTTCCTGGGTCAATTTAGCATCCACGACGCTCTCGGGCATGGGACTTCCTCCAACTCGCGGCGCAGACTAGGCGCGGTGCGGGCCGAGGGCAAAGGGGGGTGGCCGCGCCCAGCGCCGCTTTCCGCACGGCGTCTCGCGCAGGGGTGCGGTGCTGCGTCTCGCGCAAGGGTGCGTGGTGCTGGCCGGGCTGTGAGCAGGCGGCGGCGATGTGGCGGTGCAGCATGCGGCGCCCACTTCGCGGAGCCAGTGCCGTGTCCCTCACCCTGCCCGCCACCGCCCTGCCCGCCGCCCGCCGCACCGCTGGCCATTGGGTGCTGGCCTGGTTGCCGGCGGCCAGCCTGGTGCTGGCGGCGCTGGTGGTGGGCGGCTCGGCGCTGCACTGGATCGCGACCCACCCCGAAGTGGCTGGCTGGGACCAGATCGGCTACGCCGACGAACTGCTGCTGGACCTGTTGGCCAAGGCGCAGGGTGGCTGGGGTGGCCTGCGGGATTCGCTGTTCCTCACCTCGCGCCATCATCCGCCCGGGGCGCGTCTGCTGGGCTTGCCGCTGGGCCTGGCCGGGCTGGCCGGCATGGGCGCGCTGCGGCTGCTGGCCTGCGCCAGCGTGGCGCTGACCGCCTGGCTGGTCTTCGCCACCGCGCGGCAGGTGGCCGGCCGTGGCCCGGCCCTGGTGGCGGCGGCCGGCTTCCTGGTGGCGCCGGTGACGCTGCCGGCGGCGCAGGACTGGATGAGCGAGGTGCTGCTGCTGCCGGCGCTGGCTGGGCTGCTGTGGTGCCTGGCCCGCGAATGCCGGCCGCGGCCGCCGCGCTGGAATGCGCTGCTGGCCGGGCTGTGCCTGGGCGCCGGGCTGCTGGCCCGCCTGAGCTTCCTGCCCCAGGTGCTGCCCGCGCTGCTGCTGGCCGCCGCCCTGCTGGCGCTGCGCCCGGGCGCCTGGCCGCGGCTGCTGCAGGCCGGTGGGGTGGCGCTGCTGCTGGCCTGGCCGCACTGGGCGCTGAATGGCGGCCGCTACGTCGGCTATGCCCGCTACGCGCTGGCGGACTGGCACACGCATGAAATCAGCGCCGAGGGCCCGTTGGGCTACCCCGGCCAATGGCTGGCCTTCGTGGCGGACTGGGCCTTCGGGCCGCTGCTGCTGCTGGCGTTGCTGCTCGGGCTGGCCGGGGTGGCGGTGCGGGCCTGGCGGGCGCGACGGCAGTCGGCCCGCTGGCCCTGGCCCTGGGCGGGGCAGGAGGCGGCTTCCCGGCTGCTGGTGGTGAGCTTCGCGCTGCTGCTGGCGGGCCCGCCGGTGGCGGGGCATTTCCTCGCTTCCAACCACAATCCGCGCTTCCTGCTGGCGGCGCTGCCGGCGCTGGCGGTGGCGCTGGCCTTCGGGGCCACCGCCTGGCATGGCCGGTTGCTGCCGGTGCTGGCCGGGCTGGTGGCGGGGCAGGCGCTGCTGCTGCTGGCGGTGGCGGCCTGGGCCGCACCGCCGCCGCTGGCCGGGCTGCGCGCCGCCCAGGCCCGGCCGGCGCTGGACTGCGACTGGCGGGTGGCGCTGCCGCTGCTGCCCGGCGCCGCGCCGCGCCTGCTGCTGCTGGGCAATGCGGATGGCTTCAACCAGGTGCAGTTGCGCTACGCCTTCCATCGCAGCGGCCGCGCGGTGGAGGTGACCGAAGCCACCCACGGCGCCGACCCGCTGACCCAGGCGGCCGGCATGGATGCGGTGCTGGCGCTGCAGGCGGCGGATGAGCGCGACGTGGCGCATTACCGGCGCTACTTCCGCCAGGTGCCGGAAAGCGGCGAGGCACGGCTGGCGCTGGCCACCCCGGCCCAGGTGGCGCGGCTGTTGGCCGCCGGCTTCAGCGATGGCGGCGAGGTGGCCACCCCGGGCCAGGGCGCCTGCCGGGCGCGGTTGCTGCTGCGCCGGCCGGTGCCTGCCTGACACCCGGGCGGCATGGTGCGCCCGGGAGAGCCCGGCTTCAGGCCAGCGCGGCGATGGCGTTGATCTCGATCAGCGCGTCCGGCGTGGTGAACTTGCTGACCTCCACCATGGTGGAGGCAGGGGCGACGCCGGTGAAGTATTCCCGCCGCACCTTATGGATCTGCGGGAATTGCTCCATGTTGCGGATATAGACATCCACCCGGCAGATATCCTCCAGCGTGCCGCCGGCGGCTTCCACCGCGGCCTTCAGGTTCTCGCATACCTGGCGGGTCTGGGCCTCGATGTCGCCGATGCCGACCATCTGGCCATCCGCCCCCTTGGCCAGCATGCCGGAGATGAACAGCAGGCGGCCCTTGGCCTCCACGATGGTGGCCTGGGCGAAATGGCCGCTGGGCGCGGGCAGCCTGGGGGAGGTGACGGCCTGTTTGGGCATGGCGGCTTTCCTGTGCGGGACGCCGCAGCCTGGAACAAAGCCGGGGCCGAACGCCACAGGGAAAACCGCCCGCGGCAGGGCGCAACCGCCGGCCTGGCTACAGCCGTTCCCACAGGCTGGATTCGGCTTCCAGCCGCGCGGTTTCCAGGCCGTGGAAATCCCCGCGGGAGACGATGCCCAGCAGCCTCTCGCCATGCACCACCGGCACGTGGCGGAAGCCGCTGTCGCGCATCAGGCGCAAGGCCTCGATGGCGGTACAGTGCGGCCCCAGGCATTCCGGCCGGGCTGTCATCACCTGCTCCAGCCTGGTGGTGTGGGGGTCGCGGGCTTCGGCCAGCACCCGCGCCACCGCGTCCCGCCCGGTGAAGATGCCCAGCAACCCGCCGGCCGGGCTGGTGACCAGCACCGCCCCAACCCGATGGTCGCGCATCACCAGGCATGCCTCATGCACCGAGGCTTCCGGCCGCAGGGTTACCGGGCTGCGGCGATGCATCACTTCATGCATGGGCCGGTTGGTCATGGCGGCATCCTCCCCGCTGGGTGTGGTGCTGTTGCATCCTGAAGCTTGCGCCCGTGGCAGGCCCGGGCACCTTGACCTGACGCAAGCCTATTCCGGCTGGAAATTGGCGGCGCGCAACAAGGCGGCATTTTGCGCCACATCGGCGGCGATGAAGCGGGTGAAGTCCTCCGGGCTTTCCGCCACCGGCTCGAACCCCAATTCCGTCAGGCGGCGCACCACGGCGGGTTCCGCCATGGCCAGGCGCATTTCGGCATTGATCCGCGCCACGATCGGCGCCGGCAGGCCGCGCGGGCCCCAAATGCCGTACCAACTGGCGAATTCCAGCCCCGGCATGCCCACCTCCGCCGCGGTCGGAATGTCGGGCGCGATGGCGCTGCGCTGCGCGGTGGTGATGGCCAGCGCCTTCACCTGGCCACCGCGGGCCAGCGGCAGCGTGGCCAGGATGGGGTCCAGCATCAACTGGATGTTGCCCGCCGCCACATCCGCCAGGCCGGGCGCGCTGCCGCGATACGGCGCGATGGGAATGTCCAGGCCGGCCAGGCGGTTGAACTCCAGCGTGGCCAGGTGCCCGGCGCTGCCGAGGGAGGAGGTGGCGAAGGTCCATTTCGCCGGCTCGCGCCGCGCCGCGGCCACCACCTCGGCGATGGTGTTCTGCGCCAGCCGCGGCGGCGCCACCAGCAGCAGCGGGCCACGCCCCACCCGGGCCACCGGGGTGAAATCCGTCAGCGGGTCATAGGGCGGCGCTCTCATCACCTGCCGCGCCATCACGTGGATGGAGGCGGTGAACAGCAGCGTGGTGCCATCCGCCGGGGCCTGCACCACCGCCATGCCGCCCACCGTGCCATTGCCGCCGGCGCGGTTTTCCGGCGTGACATTCACCCCCAGCCGTTCCGCCAGCTTCTGCGCCGCCAGCCGGGCCATGGCATCCGTGGCACCGCCGGGGGTATAGGGGATGACCATGCGGATGGGGTGCTGCGGCCAGGCGGCCGGGGCCGCCTGCGCCCGGGCCTGGCGCAAGGAGGCCAGCCCGGTCGCGCCAGCCAGCCCGGTTGCGCCAGCCAGCCCCGTCGCGCCAGCCAGAATGTCTCGCCGCCGCATGTCATGCTCCCGCCATTGTCGCGGTGCAGCTTACCGCGGTTGGAAGGTGCGCATGCAACCTGTTGATATCGCGCTGTGCCTGGCGGTGGATGTTTCCGCCAGCGTGGATTTCGCCGAATTCGGGCTGATGGTGGGCGGCTATGCCGCCGCCTTCCGGGATGCGGCGGTGGTGGCGGCCTGTACCGCGGGGCCGCAGGGCGCGGTGGCGGTGGCGGTGTTGTTCTGGTCCGCCGCCGCCACCCCGGCGGAGGTGGCGGTGCCCTGGACCCGGCTGGACAGCGCCGCCACCGCCGAGGCCCTGGCCCAGGCGATGGAGGACGCACCCCGCCTGCCGCCACCGGGCGCCACCGCGCTGGGGCAGGGCATGGTGGCCGGGCTGGCGCTGCTGGCGCAATGCCCGGCGCCGGCCACGCGTCTGGTGCTGGACGTCTCGGGCGACGGGCGGCACAACCAGGGCCGCGCGCCCGGCGCGGTGCGGGATGTGGGCGTGGCCGCCGGCGTCACCATCAACGCGCTGGCGGTGCTGAACGAGGAGCCCGACCTGCTGGCGCACTACCTGGCGGAGGTTGTCGGCGGCCCCGGCAGCTTTGCCATGGACTGCCCGGACTATGCCGCCTTCGCGGCGGCGATACGGGACAAGCTGCGGCGCGAATTGCGCGGCGGGCTGACGGTTTGAAGGAAGGAAAGACGATGCTGCTGCTGATCCCCGGCCCGGTGCAGACCCGCCCGGAGGTGCGCGCCGCCCTGGCGCAGGATATCGCGCCCTGGGACAACGAGTTCAAAAGCGTCTTCGCCGAGATCCGCGAGCGGGTGCTGGGCATTGCCGGTGGCATTCCGGGCGAGCACGCCACGCTGGCGTTGCAGGGCTGCGGCCACTTCATCATGGAAGCGGCACTGCGCACCTTCGTGCCGGCCGCCACCGCGGCGGCGCCGGGCAAGATCCTCATTCCGCTGAACGGCACCTATGCCGGCCGGGTGGAACGCCTGGCGCGGGAAGCCGGCCGCCAGGTGGTGACGCTGGCGCTGCCCGAAACCCGCCCCGCGGCGCCCGAGGAAGTGGCCGCGGCATTGGCGGCGGACCCGGACATCACCCATGTCGCCATGGTGTACAGCGAAACCGGCGCCGGCATCGTCAACGACGCCGAGGCCATTGGCGCGGTGGTGCGAGCGGCCGGGCGGCGGTTGATTCTGGATGCGGTTTCCGGCTTCGGCGCGCTGCCGTTCAACCTGGCCGAGCACCCGGAATGCGATGCGGTGATGTTCACCTCCGGCAAGTGCCTGGAAGGCTTGCCGGGCATCGGCTTCGCCGTGGTGAACGTGGCGCGGGTGGTGGCGGCGGCGGGCAATGCCGGCAGCTGGAGCTTCGACCTGACCGATGTGTACGGCCATGCGCAGCGCGTCGGCTGGGGCAATTTCCGCTTCACCCCGCCGGTGCAGGTGCTGGCCGCCTTCAAGGTGGCGCTGGACTTCCACGCGGCCGAGGGCCAGGCGGCGCGGCTGGCGCGCTACCAGGAAAATTCGCGGGTGTTCCACCAGGGCATGCGGCGGATCGGGCTGCGGCCCTACCTGGACGAGTCGGTGCAGGGGCCGATCATCAACATCGTCCACCAGCCGCCGGATGCAGGCTTCCAGTTGCAGAACTTCATCGATGAGCTGAAGCGGCGCGGCGTGCTGATCAGCAACTTCTACAACACCCCGGTGCCCACCTTCCGCGTCGGCTGCATCGGCACCGTCACGCCCGAGGACATGGCCCGCGCGGTGGTGGCGGTGGATGAGACGCTGGCCGCGTTGCAGGTGCGCCGCCGTTCGGCATGAAAAAAGCGCCGCCCGGTTGCCCGGGCGGCGCCTGCTTTTTCAACGCGGGCTTGACGCTGATTACAGCGAGAAGCGGTAGCGCACGCTGGCACCGATAACCAGCGGGTTCAGTTCGGTGCGGGCATGCAGCTTCACGCCCAGGTTGGTGCCAACCGCCGCGTTCGGCGACAGCCAGATCTTCTTCACGTCCAGGTTCAGGCCCCAGGGGCCGGAGATCTCGACATCCAGGCCGGCGTTCAGGGCAAAGCCCGGGGCGCCGTTGACCGCCACGTTGCGGATGGCCGGGTTCGCCCCCGAATGGCCGTAGCCGTAGAAGAAGGTGTAGTTCAGGCCGGCGCCGACATAGGGGCTGAAGCGGCTGTTCGGCAGCGGGTGGTACTGCAGGGTCAGCGTCGGCGGCAGCGCCCAGACGCTGCCCAGCGCCACATTGCCCAGGGCGGTGCCCTTGGCGGTGAGGTCATGCTGCGTGCTGGCCACGATCAGGTTCAGCGAGATGTTGCGGTTCAGGAAGTAGGTGAAATCAACCTGGCCGGTATAGGCATTGCTGGCGCGCACGCGGCCGCCCACCAGTTCCACCCGGCTGTTGCGGCCGTTTTCCGGCAGCACGCCGATGGCACCCAGGCCAACCACCAGGTCGCCGGCCTGCTTGCCGCGAATACCACTGTCCTGCGCCAGGGCCGGGGTCGCACCCATCAGGGCCGCGAGGGCCAGGGCGCCGGTAACCTTCCCGATCTTGCTCATTGCTTCAGCTTCCATGCTCTGGTGGCCCTTGCCACCGCGAGGTCCGGGGTAGGCCGCTGGCGCTGCCTCGTCCTTGAGATGGCGCAAGTCGCACTGTTGCCCGAAAGCAACAGGAGCGCCGGTGCGACGGGATGGGGCGGCTAGCCGTGCCGCCGCTTGGCCGCCTTGCCGATGACATGGCCAATGCCAGCCAGGGTGGCGAGTCGCGCCGGCAGTTCGGCCCGGATGCCTTCCCGCCGCGCGGCCTGGTGCTTCCAGGCCCTGCGGTCGGCCTTGGTCATGCCGCAGCCCAGGCACCAGCCGGTTTTTGCGTCGTACTGGCAAACTTTGATGCAAGGGGAGGCCATGCGGCACCGAAGCCGCTACGCCCGCGGAAGTTCCCCGGCTTGCGCCTGGAACGATGGGGCGATAATCGCGACACAGCCAACCCAGGGGGAGCGCAGCGCCATGGCCACCGACCTTGAGATTGCCCGCGCCACCCCACTTCGCCCGATTCAGGAAATCGCCGCCCGTGCCGGCATTCCCGAGGATGGGTTGATCCCGTTCGGCCGCCACAAGGCCAAGGTGGATTTCGGCGTGCTGGCGGCTGCCGGCCAAAAGCAGGGCAAGCTGGTGCTGGTCACCGGCATCTCCCCCACCGCCGCCGGGGAGGGCAAGACCACCACCACCATCGGCCTGGGGGATGCGCTGAACGCGCTGGGCACCCGCACCATGATCTGCCTGCGCGAGCCTTCCCTGGGGCCATGCTTCGGGGTGAAGGGCGGCGCGACCGGCGGCGGCCGCGCCCAGGTGGCGCCGATGGAGGACATCAACCTTCATTTCACCGGCGACTTCCACGCCATCACCAGCGCCAACAACCTGCTGGCGGCCATGGTGGACAACCACCTGTACTGGGGCAACGCCCTGGGGCTGGACCCGCGCCGGGTAACCTGGCGCCGCGCCATGGACATGAACGACCGCAATCTGCGCAACATGGTCGTCGGCCTGGGTGGCGCGGTGCAGGGCGTACCGCGGGAGGATGGCTTCGACATCACCGTGGCCAGCGAGGTGATGGCCATTTTCTGCCTGGCGCGCGACCTGGACGACCTGCAGGCCCGACTCGGCCGCATCATCGTCGGCGCCACGCGGGAAGGGGTCAGCATCACCGCGAAGGACATCAAGGCGGATGGCGCCATGGCGGCGCTGCTGCGGGACGCGTTGCAGCCCAACCTGGTGCAGACGCTGGAAGGCAGCCCGGCGCTGGTGCATGGCGGGCCGTTCGCCAATATCGCGCATGGCTGCAACAGCGTCATCGCCACCCGCCTGGGGCTGGCGCTGGCCGATGTGGTGGTGACGGAAGCCGGCTTCGGCGCCGACCTGGGGGCCGAGAAGTTCCTCGACATCAAGTGCCCCGCTGCCGGGCTGGCGCCGGATGCCGCCGTGGTTGTCGCCACGGTGCGGGCGCTGAAGATGCATGGCGGCGTGGCCAAGAATGCGCTCGGCCCCGAGGATGTGGCCGCGGTGGAGCGCGGTGTGGTCAACCTGGCCCGCCATGTGGAGAACCTGCGCAAGTTCGGCCTGCCGGTGGTGGTGGCGCTGAACCGCTTCACCAGCGACACCAATGCCGAGATCGAGGCGGTGCAGCACGCCATGGCGCGGATCGGCGCCGAGGCCTTCCTCTGCACCCATTGGGGCGAGGGCGCCGCCGGTGCCGCCGACCTGGCCCGCGCGGTGCAGAAGCTGCTGGACGAGGGCCATGCCAGGTTCAAGCCGCTGTATGAACCGGCGCTGCCGCTGGCCGACAAGCTGCGCACCATCGCGCGGGAGATCTATCACGCCACCGAGGTGCAGATCCCGCCCGCCATCGCCGCCCGGCTGGCGAAGTTCGAGGAGCAGGGCTTCGGCCATGTGCCGGTCTGCGTGGCCAAGACCCAGTACAGCTTCAGTTCGGACCCGACCAAGCTGGGCGCCCCGGAAGGCCATGTGCTGCCGGTGCGTGAAGTGCGGCTTTCCGCCGGCGCCGGCTTCGTGGTGGCGGTTTGCGGGGAGATCATGACCATGCCCGGCCTGCCGCGCCGCCCGGCGGCCGAGACCATCGGCCTGGATGCGGAGGGCGCGATCCAGGGGTTGTTCTGAACCCTGGCCACCTGAACCCGCTGCCACACGCGAGGTTGTAGCCGCCCCGACGGCGTCACCGCCGCGAATGGGCTAGCCTGCCGGCGGGACCGCGAGTGCTGCCGAAAGGATGGCCGGCGCGGTATGGCTGAACAGAACTCCCCGGGGGCGGATGCCTTCACGCTGGCCGTGGCGGCTGAAATTCCGCGCCTGCGCCGGTTTGCCCGCGTGCTGCTGCGCCCGATCGGCGGGGCGGATGCGGCCGACGACCTGGTGCAGGAAACCCTGCTGCGCGCCATTGTCGCGCGAAGCCAATTCGCCCCTGGCACCAATCTGCGCGCCTGGTTGTTCACCATATTGCGTCACGCCCGCGCCGCCGGGGCCCGGCGGGACGCGCGCAGCCCGGTGGTGGCGCGCACCGAACTGCCCGAGGCGGTGATCTCCGGCGGCCAGGAGGAGCGCGAGGCGATGCGGGAACTGGCCAACCGCTTCAACGCCCTGCCGCCGGTCCAGCGGGAGGCGCTGTGGCTGGTGGTGGTGGAGGGCATGGACTACGCCGAGGCCGCCGCGCTGATGCGGGTACCGCCGGGCACGCTGCGCTCTCGCCTGTCCCGCGCCCGGGAAAGCCTGCGCCGCGCCATCGGCATGCCGCGGGAGGAATAGGTGGCCGGTGGCCGGTGGCCGGGGCGCGGGGCGGCTCAGGCCTGGCCGCGCGGTGTCTCCAGCACGGCGCGCAGGCTCTCCGGCAACGGTTCCTGCAACACCCCGGCGTAGAGCCTGCTCAATCGGTCATGCAGCCAGTGGTCGAAGGCCGCGGCCTGGGGGGTGGAAAGGGTGGCCGCCACCGGGGCGACCACTGGGGCGACCACTGGGGCGACCACTGGGGCCGCCATCGGAGCCGCCACTGGGGCCTGCTGCGGGCCGGTGGCGTGGGCCGGGCCGGGATGGCCAGCGCCTGGATGGGCCGCGCCTGGGCGGGCCGTGCCGGTAGGGGCGTTGCCGGGATGGGCGGAGGGGAACATCTTGGCATACATGGCCACCAGAATGCCGTGGAGGGGCCAGGGGTTGCACCGCTGCGGTTGCCAGCTGTCGCCCGGCTGGCCACATTGCCCGGCATGCGAAACCCCGCCCGAGATAACCCGATGGCGCTGCTGCGCCAGGCCGTGGCCTGCCATCGGCAGGGCGATGCCGTGGCGGCCGAGCGGCTGTACCGCCAGGCGCTGAAGCGCGACCCGACCCTGGCCGATGCCCATAACCTGCTGGGCCTGCTGGCGCGCCAGCGCGGTGACAGCGCCGCGGCGCTGCGCCACACCGCGGCGGCGCTGGCGTTGCGCCCCGGCCAGCCGGTGTTCCTGGCCAGCCATGGCGGCGCCCTGGCCGAGGCCGGGCGCCTGCCCGAAGCGGTGCGCGTGCTGCGCCAGGCGGTGGCGGCCCGGCCGGAGGATGCGGTGAGCCTGCGCAACCTGGGCCAGGCGCTGTGCGCGCTGGGCGACGCGGCCGGCGCGCTGGCCCCGCTGCGCCAGGCGGTGGCGGTGCAACCCGCCGCGGCCGAACCGTGGTTGGCGCTGGCGCATGCGCTGCGCGAAGCCGGCGACCACCCGGGCGCCATCCAGGCCGCCGCGGCCGCCCTGGCGCATGGCGATGCCGGGCTGGCCGAGCAGGCGCGCTTCCTGCTGGCGGCGCTGGGCCAGGGCGCCACGCCGGACCGGGCGCCGGCGGCCTATGTGCGCGACCTGTTCGACCAATTCGCCCCGCGCTTCGAAGCCGAGTTGACCGGCCGGCTGGCCTACCGGACGCCGGAAGCCCTGGCCGAGGTGCTGCGCGAAGCCGGCGTGCCGGGCGGGCTGCGGGTGCTGGACCTGGGCTGCGGCACCGGGCTTTCCGGCGCGGCGCTGGCGCCCTTTGCCGCCCGGCTGGAAGGGCTGGACCTGTCCCCGCGCATGCTGGCGGCGGCGCGCGACCGTGGCCTCTACGCCGCGCTGCACGAAGCGGAACTGGTAGCTTGGCTGCCCGCGCGCCCCGCCGGGTTCGACCTGGTGGCGGCGGCCGATGTGCTGAACTACCTGGGCGACCTGGCCCCGGCCTTTGCCGCCATGCATGGGGCGCTGGCGCCGGGCGGCTGGCTGGGCTTTTCGATCGAGGCCGGGGCGGTGGCGCCCTACCAGTTGGGCGAGGCGATGCGTTTCCGCCACCACCCCGACCATGTCGCCACCCTGGCCGCCGCCGCCGGCTTCACCGAGGTGACGCGGCGGGAGGTGACGCTGCGCACCGAAAAGGGCGCCCCGGTGCCGGGCGTGCTGTTCGTGCTGAGATCAAGAGCCAAATCCCTTGGCTGCTGATCTCAGCTGTTCCAGGCCTTCAAGCGCCGGGCGGGCCGCCGCCGTGGCCCTTGGCTTCGCGGCCTGAGCCGCGGGCCGCCATCGCGGCCTCGGCACGAGTCGACGTCTCGTGCCGCCGGGACTACTCGGCCCTGATGTTCTGGGCGCGGATGAAGGCGCCCAGCCGGGTGCGTTCCTGCGCGATGAAGCTGGCGAAGCGTTCCGGCCCGCCGCCCACCGGCTCGGCGCCCAGCAGGGTGAAGCGTTCGCGCAACTCCGGCTTCTTCAGCGCCGCCTCGCAGAGGTCGGCCATGCGCAGGATCAGCGCCGGGGGGGTGCCGGCGGGGGCGTGCAGGCCGTTCCAGTCGGCCAGGGCAAACCCGGGGAAACCCTGTTCGGCCACCGGCACGGCGTCCGGGAAGGCGGTGCTGCGCTGGGCGGTGGAAATCGCCAGCACCCGCAATTGGCCGTCGCGGATCAGCGGCGCCGGGGTCGGGATGGTGGAGAAGGTGAACAGCGTCTCGCCGGTCAGCACGCTTTGGATCTGCTGCGCGCCGCCGCGATAGGGCACGTGCTGCGCGTCCAGCCCGGCGCGCTGCATCAGGATGGCGGCCGAGAGGTGGGAGGCGGTGCCGACGCCGGAACTGCCGTAGCTCTCGCGGCCCGGGTTGGCCTTCAAATGCGCCACCAGCGCCTCCAGGCTGCGGATCGGCGAGCCGGCGCGCACCAGCAGCAGCGTCGGCAGCACCACGAACTGCGTCACCGGGGTGAAGGCGGTGGCGTAGTCGAAGCTGAGGTTGGGCAGCATGAACTGGTTCACCGCCTGGCCGGAGGCATCCACCAGCCAGTTGTAGCCATCGGCCGGGGCGCTGGCGAAGGCGGCCGAGCCCACCGCGCCGGTGGCGCCGCCGCGATTCTCGATGACGGCGGGCTGGCCCAGCGCCGACTGCACCGCGCCCATCACCAGGCGTGTGGTCACATCCGTGCTGCCGCCAGGCGGCCAGGCCACCAGCACCCGCACCGGGCGGTCTGGCCATGGCGCTTGCGCCCGCGCCAGCTTGGGCAAGGCCAGCGAGGGCAGGGCGAGCGCGGGCAGGGCCAGCGTGGCGCGGCGGGTGATGTTCATGCGTTATCCTCCGTTTGGGCGAAGGATAACGGCATTCAGTCCAGCCGGATATTCTCGGCGCGGATCAGCTCGCCCAGGCGCTGGCGTTCGCGGGCGACGAAGCTGGCCAGTTCGGCCGGGCTGCTGCCCACCGGCAGAATGCCGATATCGGCATAGCGCTGCCGCACCGCCGGGTCTGCCAGCGCATGCGCCACCGCCTGGTGCAGCTTCGCCACCACGGCGGGCGGCGTGCCGGCCGGGGCCCACAGCGCCACCCATTCGTTCAGCTCGAAGCCCGGATAGCCCTGCTCGGCCACGGTGCCCACGTTGGGGAAGCTTTCCAGCCGATGGCTGGTGGAAACCGCCAGCGCCCGCAGCCGGCCTTCCTTCACCAGCGGGGAGACCGCCGGGATGGTGGAAAACGTGAAGCTGACATTGCCCGCCAGCACATCCGCCATGGCGCCGGCACTGCCGCGATACGGCACATGCGTGGCGGTGGCGCCGGCCTGGCGCAGCAGCGCCGCCGCGGCCAGATGCGGCCCGGCGGCGATGCCGGAGGAGGCATAGGTCAGCTCCCCCGGCTTCGCCTTGGCCATGGCGATCAGCTCCGCCAGCGTCTGCGCCGGAAAGCTGGGCGCCACCACCAGCATGTGCGGCAACACCGAGACCTGGGACACCGGGGTGAACGCCTGGGCGTACTGGAAGGGCAGGTTCATCAACAGGTTGTTGGAGGCATGCGCCGCCGCGTCGGCCAAAATGGTGTAGCCATCGGCCGGCAACTGGGAAACCGCGGTGGCGCCGATGGAACCGCTGGCACCGCCGCGATTCTCCGCCACGATCGGCTGGCCCAGGGCTTCCTGCAGGCGCGGCAGCAGCAGCCGCACCGGCACGTCCACGCCACCGCCCGGGGTCCAGGCGATGATGATGCGCACCGGCCGGCTGGGATATTCGGCCTGCGCCCGGGCCAGGCTGGGAAGGGCAAGCGCGGCCAGGGCCGCACGGCGGGTAAGGGACAAGGCAGGATCTCCGTCTGCCGGCACCCTAGCCGCCATGGCGGCATTTGTCGTCGGCGCCGCGCTCTGGCATCGTCCGCCGAATTGGGAGATCGACGCCATGAACCACCTCGACCGCCGCGCCCTGTTGGCCGGCCTCACCACCCTGCCGCTGGCCGCCCCCGGCCTGCTGCGCGCGCAAACCGTCTCCCGCCCGGTGCAGATCGGCCTGTTGAGCGACATGAGCGGGCCGTTCAAGGATGTCGGCGGCCCCGGCAACAAGGTTTCGGCCGAAATGGCCATCGCCGATTTCGGCGGCAGCGTGTTGGGCCGGCCCATCGTCACCCGCCAGGCCGACAACCAGAACAAGGCCGATGTCGCCGGCGCCCTGGCGCGCGAATGGCTGGACAGCGGCGTGGAAGCCCTGGCCGATGGCGCGGCCTCGTCCTCCGGCCTGGCGATGCAGGAGGTCTGCCGCGAGAAGAAGCGGATGTACATCGTCACCGGCCCGGCGACGTCCGACATCACCGGCGCCAAGTGCTCGCCCTATGGCATGCATTTCGGCTTCGACACCTACGCCCTGGCGCATGGCACCGGCACGGCGCTGACCAAGTCCGGCGGCAACAGCTGGTTCTTCATCACCTCCGACTACGCCTTCGGCCATGCGCTGGAGCGTGACACCATGGCCGCGGTGCGCGCCAATGGCGGCGAGGTGAAGGGCGCGGTGCGGGCGCCGCTGAACAACAGCGATTTCTCCGGCTTCCTGCTGCAGGCGCGCGCTTCCGGCGCCAAGGTCATCGGCTTCGCCCTGGCCGGCACCGACCTGCAGAACTGCATCAAGCAGGCCAGCGAGTTCGGCCTCACGCGCGGCGGCGCGCGCATCGCCACGCTGCTGATCCAGGTGACGGACATCGTGGCGCTGGGCCACAAGACCTGCGAGGGCATGGTCTTCACCGACAGCTTCTACTGGAATAGCAGCGACGCCACCCGCGCCTGGGCGGCCCGCTACATCCAGCGCATGAACGCCCCGCCCGGCCTGCAGCACGCCGCCATGTACACCGGCGTGACCCACTGGCTGAAGGCGGTGAAGGAAGTGGGCAGCTTCGACGCCGACCTGGTGGCGGCGAAGATGAAGTCCACCCCGGTGAACGACTTCTACAACAGCAACGTGGAACTGCGGCAGGATGGCCGCTGCATGCACGTGATGAACCTGTGGCAGGTGAAGCCGGAGCGTGAGGCGACCAGCCGCTACGACTTCTGCAACCTCATCACCCACATCGCCCCGAACGAGGCCTGGCGCCCGCTGAGCGAGGGCGGCTGCGCCCTGGTGCGCACCTGAACAAGCCGGGGTAGGATGGGGCATGGCCGCTCGCCGCACCCCAGCCTCCCCCGCCGCCGACCTGTTCGGCGGCCCCGCGCCTGAACCGGACCTGCCGCCGGCGGCCAACCAGCCGCTGGCGGACCGGCTGCGCCCGGCCACGCTGGACCAGGTGGTGGGCCAGGACCATCTGCTGGGCGCTGAAGGCAGCATCATCCGCATGCTGGAACGCGGTTCGCTGGCCAGCATGGTGCTGTGGGGCCCGCCCGGCGTGGGCAAGACCACCATCGCCCGGTTGCTGGCCGAACGCGCCGGGCTGACCTTCGTGGCGATTTCGGCGGTGTTCTCCGGCGTGGCGGACCTGAAGCGCGCCTTCGACGAGGCGCGGCTGCGCCGCCGCAATGGCCAGGGCACGCTGTTGTTCGTGGATGAGATCCATCGCTTCAACCGCGCGCAGCAGGATGGCTTCCTGCCGGTGGTGGAGGACGGCACCGTGGTGCTGGTGGGCGCCACCACCGAGAACCCGTCCTTCGAGTTGAACGGCGCCCTGCTGTCGCGCAGCCAGGTGATGGTGCTGCGCCGGCTGGACGATGCGGCGCTGGAGTTGCTGCTCTCCCGCGCCGAGGCCGAGGCCGGCCACCCGCTGCCGCTGGACGAGCCCGCCCGCGCCACGCTGCGCGCGATGGCCGATGGCGATGGCCGCTACCTGCTGAACCTGACCGAGCAATTGCTCGCCCTGCCGGACGGCAGCACCCCGCTGGACCCGGCGGCGCTGGGCAAGCTGTTGGCCAAGCGCGCCACGCTGTACGACAAGGACCGCGAGGAACACTACAACCTCATCAGTGCGCTGCATAAATCCATGCGCGGCAGCGACCCCGATGCGGCGCTGTACTGGTTCGCCCGCATGCTGACCGGCGGCGAGGACCCGCGCTACATCGCCCGCCGCCTGACCCGTTTCGCCGCCGAGGATGTCGGCATGGCGGACCCGCGCGCCCTGCCGCTGGCGGTGGCCGCCTGGGCCACCTACGAAAGGCTGGGCTCGCCCGAGGGCGAATTGGCGCTGGCGCAGCTGGTGGTGCACCTGGCCACGGCGCCGAAGTCCAATGCCGTCTATGCCGGCTTCAATGCGGCGATGCGCGCGGCCAGGGCCACCGGCAGCCTGATGCCGCCGAAGCACATCCTGAACGCCCCGACCAAGCTGATGAAGGAAATCGGCTACGGCGCCGGCTATGCCTACGACCATGACCAGGACGAGGCGTTCTCCGGCGCCAACTACTTCCCGGACGAGATGCAGCGCCAGGCGTTCTACCAACCCAGCGACCGCGGCGCCGAGGCCGCGGTGCGTGAGCGGATGGAACGCTGGGCGGCGATCCGCGACAAGAAGGCCCGGCGGTGACCTGGCTCGGGGCCCTGCTGGTGGCGCTGGGTGGCGCCACCGGTTCGGTACTGCGCTACGCGGTCAGCACGCTGGCGGTTGAATGGCTCGGCGGCGGTTTCCCCTGGGGGACGCTGGCGGTGAACATCCTCGGCAGTGCCGCCATCGGGCTGGCCGGGGGCGCCGGGCTGGGCGGTGAATGGCGGCTGTTGCTGGTCACCGGCCTGCTGGGTGGCTTCACCACCTTTTCCGCCTTCAGCCTGGAAACCGGGCTGTTGTTCGAACGCGCCTGGTGGCTGGCGGTGGTCTATGTGCTGGCCAGCCTGGCGCTGGGGCTGGCCGCCTTCGCGCTGTGCTTCTGGCTGGGGCGGCGGCTGTAGCGCAAGCGCCGGCAGGGCGGTGTGCCCGCTCGGCAGCAGGGGCGCGCCGAAACCGTGGGCCAGGGCAGCTTCCGCGCCGCACGGTGAGCACGGGATGCTCCGGCCGGGGCTACCGTTCCGCGTTCCGCAGCGGCTGCACCGCCACCTGCGCCGTGCCTTGTTGCCGCATGCCCAGCTGCTCCGCCGTGGTCGGCGACAGGTCGATGATGCGGCCGTGCGCATAGGGGCCGCGATCCCCCACCCGAACCTCGGCGCTGCGGCCATTTTCCAGGTTGGTCACCCGCGCGGTGGTGCCGAGCGGCAGGTGGCGATGCGCGGCGATGTTGGATTCCGGGTTGAACCGTTCGCCGCTGGCGGTGCGGCGGCCGTTGAACTGCGGGCCGTAGTAGCTCGCCTCGCCCACCTGGGTTGGCGGTGCGGGCGGGGTGGCCTCGGCCGGTTGCGGCGGTGGCTTGTCGCAGCCGGCCAGCAGGGCGGCGGCCAGGCAAAGCGGCATCAGCAGCGGTTTCATCAGCGGCACGTCTCCGTTCGTGTCCCCGCGGTCCTGGGGCCACAGCGCGCCGGGCCACGCCGGGTTGCGCCGAAGCGATGGCGCCGGGCACAACCGCGCCCCGCCGCCGGCGTTGCGTCAGCCCGAACAGGAGCTTGCCATGCTGCCCCGCCGCTTCCTCGTGCTTGCCCTTGCCACCCTGCCGGCGCTGCCCGCCACGGCCCAGCCCTATTGGGGCAACCCGCGCGACCGGCAGCGGGAGTACGAGCAGCACCGGGAACTGGAATGGCGCCGCCGCGCCGAGGCGCAGCGCCAGGAACGCTGGCAGGAACGCCGCGAACGCGCCCTGTGGGAACGCCGCCGCCGCGAGGAATTGCGCCGCGAATGGGAAGCGCGCCATCGCCCCCCGGGCCGCCGGTACTAGAGCGTGATCGCCGGAGGTGGAGTCACCGAACGGCGTGAATCACGCGATGAAGCAATAACCTGGAGCGTGCTCGGCGCTTCAGTCAGTGCCGAGCACGCTCCAGGGCAGGGAATGCCCTACAACGGCGCCGGAAAAGCCACCCCGGCCTGGTCGCCGCGCGCCCGCAGCAGCGGCGCGATGCTGGGGTGCAGCGCCACGCCGTTGAAGCGCTGTTCCGCCTTGCGGGCCAGGCCGCGTTCGCCCGGCAGGCGGGGCGGCGGGGCGCCAGGGGGCGGCGGGTTGCCGTGCACCGCATCCGCCATCCACTGGGTCTCGGCGGTGAAGGCCGCGGCGCCGCCGAAGCGCGCCGGGTCCAGCACCAGCACCAGCAGGGCGGCGCCCCAGCCCGGGTTCGGGTCCTTGCGGCCATGGCCGGAAAGCCCGGCGGTCAATGCCTCCACCAGCATGCCGAGCGCGGCGCCCTTGTGGCCGGCCTGGGTGCCGCCCAGCGGCAGCAGCGTGCCGCCCGGTTCGCTGAAGAAGGCGTTCGGGTCGTCGGTCGGCGCGCCCTCGGCGGTCAGCAGCGTCGGCGCCGGGAAGCGGCTGCCCTCGCCGCGCTTGCGCGCGGTCATGGCGTTGGTGGTGATGGACATGGAGATGTCCATCATCACGCTGGAACCGCCCTGGCCCCAGCCGGCGGCGATGGGGTTGGGGGTGAACAGCCGCCGCGTGCCGCCCCAGGGCGCCACCGAGGCGGTGGAAGGGTCGCTGGACAGCAGCAGCAGCACCTGGCCGCGTTCGGCGATGCGTTGCAGGTAGGCCGCCAGGCAGCCGATATGCCCCGAGCGTTGGATGGAAACCGCGCCCATGCCGAAGGTCTTCGCGGCCTCGCTGGCCCAGTCGCTGGCGCGGCGCACCAGCCAGGGGCCGGGCAGCTTGCGGCCGTTCCAGGTCTGCACCACCGGGGTCTCGGCCAGCAATTCCGGCTCGCCCACGCCCTGCATGGCACCGCTGGCCAGGGCATCCAGGTAGGGCGGCAGGTGGGCCAGGCCGTGGGTGTCGTGGCCCAGCAGGTCGCCTTCCACCAGCACATCGGCCACCACCGCGGCCTTGTCCGCCTCCATCCCGGCCCGGGTGAACAGGGTGGCGGCGAAGGCGCGCAATTCGGTGTCGCGATAGCGGTCGGTCATGGCGGTTTCCGTCGGGGCGTTTGCCGGATGGTGCCCGGCGGGCTTCGCGCCGGCAACCGGCCCGCCTATCCTGCCCCCAGAACCGGAGGAAATCCCCCATGGCCCTGGACCCCAGCCTGCTGCCGACCGATTGGCCCGCGGGCAGTTATGCCGGGCGGGTGCAGACCCCGGCCGGCCCCATCGCCGTGGCCTGGCTGGGCGGCGCCTGCTTCGACATGACGCCGGCCTTCGGCACCGTCTCCGCCTGGCTGAACCAGGCCGACCCGATCGCCGCCATCACCGCCCGCGGCGTGCCGCTGGTGCTGCCGGCGGATGCGGTACTGCTGGCGCCGGTGGACCTGCAGGCCATCAAGGCCGCCGGCGTCACCTATGTGCGCTCCATGCTGGAACGGGTGATCGAGGAACGCTGCCGTGGCGATGCCAGCCAGGCCGAGGCGGTGCGGGCCGAGGTGCGGGCCGTGCTGACCAATGGCGGCGCTGCCGCCGGGGCCAATGGCGGCGCTGCCGCCGGGGGCGACGACCTTTCGGCGGTGAAGCCGGGCAGCCCGCAGGCGATGCGGATCAAGGCCGCGCTGGTCGAGAAGGGCTGGTGGAGCCAGTACCTGGAAGTGGGCATCGGCGCCGATGCCGAGATCTTCACCAAGTGCCAGCCCATGGCCGCCGTGGGCCCCGGCGCGGCGGTGGGGGTGCATCCGGCCAGCCAGTGGTCGAACCCGGAGCCGGAAGCGGTGATGGTGGTGAACGCCGCCGGGCGCATCATCGGCGCCACGCTGGGCAACGACGTGAACCTGCGCGACATCGAGGGCCGGTCCGCCCTGCTGCTGGGCCGCGCCAAGGACAACAACGCCAGTTGCGCGCTCGGCCCGCTGGTGCGGCTGTTCGACGCCACCTATGGCCTGGACGACGTGCGCCGCAGCATCACCACCATGGCCATTACCGGCACGGATGGCTTCGTGCTGGAGGAAACCGGCGCGGTCGGCGCCATCAGCCGGGACCCGGAGGAGCTGGTGGCGCAACTCGTCTCGCCGCATCACCAGTACCCGGATGGCGTGGTGCTGTTCCTTGGCACCCCGTTCAGCCCGGCCAAGGACCGTGGCGCGCCGGGCCTGGGCTTCACCCACAAGCCGGGCGACGTGGTGCGGATTTCCACGCCGAAGCTGGGTGCCCTGCAGAACACGGTGCTGCCGACCGACCAATGCCCGCCCTGGCGCTTCGGCACCGGGGCGCTGTTCGCCAGCCTGGCGGCGCGGGGGCTGCCCCGTGGTTGAACCCGTGGTTGAGCAGGCCGGCACGCTGGACCGCGGCGATGGCGTGCTGCTGGCCTACCGCCACCGGGCCGGGGCCACGCCGGGGGTGGTCTTCCTCGGCGGCTTCAACAGCGACATGACCGGCAGCAAGGCCGAGGACCTCTCGGCCTTCTGCGCCGAACAGGGCCGCGCCTTCCTGCGCTTCGACTATTCCGGCCATGGCGCCAGCGGCGGGGTCTTCGCCGAAGGCACCATCGGCCGCTGGCTGGACGACGCCACGCTGATGCTGGACCGGCTGACCGCGGGGCCGCAGGTGCTGGTCGGCTCCTCCATGGGCGGCTGGCTGGCGCTGCTGCTGGCGCTGCGCCGGCCCGGCCGGGTGCGCGGGCTGGTGGGCGTGGCCGCGGCGCCGGACTTCGTCACCCGGATCGAGGCCGGCCTGACCGCCGAAGCCCGCGCCGAGATGGACCGCACCGGGGTATGGCTGCGCCCGAGCCAATATGGCGCGCCCTATCCCATCGCCCGCGAATTGGTGCGCGAGGGCCATGACCACCTGCTGCTGGACAAGCCCATTCCCCTGGCGATGCCGGTGCGGCTGCTGCATGGCCAGCAGGACCCGGACGTGCCCTGGCAATTGGCGCTGACCATCGCCGCCCGGCTGGAAAGCCCCGACGTGCAGGTGCGGCTGGTGAAGGATGGCGACCACCGGCTTTCCACCCCGCGCGACCTGGCGCTGCTGCGGCAGGAGGTGGCCGGGCTGCTGGGGTGAAGGCCCCAGCGGGCCGATGGCGCCTTCAGGCAGGGCCGCCTGGGGTGGGGTGGCCCGCCGCCATGGCCTGTTCCTCGGCCAGGATCGCCGCCAGCCCCTCGCGGTAGCTGGGGTAGCGCCAGGCCAGGCCCAGCGCCGCCTTGGTGGCGGCATTGGCCACCCGGCGATTCTCGCTCCAGAAGCTGCGCGCCATCGGCGACATGCCGGCCTCCGCCGTGGCGAAGGGCACCGCCGGGGGTGGCGGCACGCCCAGCAGCGCGGCGGCGTGTTCCACCACCACGGCGCTCTCCACCGGCTCGTCGTCCACCAGGTTCAGCAGCCGCAGCCCGGTGGGCGCCGCCGTGGCCATGGCCGCCAGCACCGCCACGGCGATGTCGTCGCGGTGGATGCGGCTGAAGGCGTGGCCCGGCTTCACCGTGCGGCGGGCGGTGCCGTCGCGCAGCTCGTCGAACACGCTGCGCCCGGGGCCATAGATGCCGCCGGCGCGCAGCACATCCACCGCGTGGCGGCCGGCCAGCGCCGCCCAGGCCTGTTCCGCCGCCAGCCGCCGGCGGGTGCGGTCCTGCGTCGGCGCCGGGGCGGTGCTCTCTTCCACCCAGCCGCCATGGCGGTTGCCATAGATGCCGGTGGTGGAGATGTAGCCCAGCCAGGCCAGCCCGGCATTGTCCCGCAGCGCCGCGGCATGGCTGGCCAGCACCGGGTCGCCAGCCGGGCCGGGGGCGGCGGTGACCAGCACATGGCTGGCCTGGCGCAGGGCCGGGCCGGCGGCGTCGAACCCCACCACGTCGGCGCCGGCCGGCGGCCGGGCCCGGGCAGGGTCCCGCGCCGTGCCGGTGACGCGCCAGCCGGCCGCCAGCGCCGCCCGCGCCACCGCCATGCCGCTATAGCCCAGCCCGGCGATCAGCAGATGTTTCGTCACGTGGCTCGCCTTACCCTGGGTTCGCGGTGCTGTGCCGGGCTGATCTGGCACCGCCGCCGCCCGCCCGCCAGGGTGGCGGTGCAGATGGCTGCATTCAGCATGGAAATTCGGCACTCGGGCGATTCCGCCCAGGCCAGGATTGCTTTAGACTGTCCTGGTGAAAACCCCCCGTCCCATGCTGCTTGGTGTCTTCGCCGCCGTCATGCTGGCGGCTGCCGGTGGCGCCTGGTTCCTGCTGCGCACCGACATGTCGCCGAGTGCCGAGGTGCTTCCGGTGCCGCCGGAACCCGTGCGCCTGGCCGAAGGTGAGGAGTATGAGCGCTGCCTGCTGGCGCTTCGCACCGACCCGACCGGCGCACTTTCCCTGGCCGAGGCCTGGGAGGCCACCGGCGGTGGCGAGGGCGCGCAGCATTGCGGCGCCCTGGCCGTGCTGGGCCTGGGGGAGCCGGACAAGGCGGCCGAACGGCTGGAGCAACTGGCCAGCCGCAGCCGTGGCAGCGGCCCGGCCCGCGCCGCGGTCTTCGCCCAGGCCGGGCAGGCCTGGCTGATGGCCGGGCAGGCCGGCCGCGCCTTCGCCGCCACCACCATGGCGCTGACCCTGACCCCGACCGATGTGGATCTGCTGGTGGACCGCGCCGTGGCGCTGGGCTCGCTCGGCCGCTACAACGAGGCGGTCGAGGATCTGAACCGCGCCCTGGGGCTGGACCCGGACCGGGCCGATGCCTGGGTGTTCCGCGCCGCCAGCTGGCGCCACCTGGACCAGGTGGACCAGGCCGAGCGCGACATCATCCGCGCCCTGGAAGCCGACCCCGACAATGCCGAGGCGCTGCTGGAACGCGGCATCGTCCGCCAGTTGAAGGGCGACACCACCGGCGCCCGGGAAGACTGGGAACGCGCCATCACCCTGGCGCCGGACAGCGCCACGGCCGATTTGGCGCAGCAGAACCTGGCGCTGAACGAAGCCGGCCCGCTGCGGCGCTAGAACCCGCTGGCGCTGCCGGCTGGCGCTATCGGGGCCGGCCGCGGAACAGGCTGAACCCGGCGGCCAGCAGCGCGAACAGAATACCGAAGCCCAGCGCCAGCCGCGGGCCGCCGGTGCCGGCCACCTGGAAGCTCAGCGCCATGATGGTGGTGCCGTTGGTGTGGCCCAGCAGCCGGGCGGTGGCCTGGATGCCGCCGGCCCCGCCGCTGCGTGCCTTGGGCGCCGCGCTCAGCATGGTGCGGTTGTTGGGGGTTTGGAAGAAGCCGAAGCCGGCGCCGCACAGCGCCAGGCTGGCGCCCAGCAGCACCATCGGCGCCGCCCCGCCCAGCCCCTCCACCAGCAGCAGCCCGACCGCGAACACCACCATGCCGCCGGCACACAGGAAGGCGGTGGGCACCCGGTCCGACAGCCGGCCGGCCAGCGGCGCGGCCACGCCCAGCGCCAGCGGCCAGGGCGTCATGATGAGGCCGGTCTGCACCTGGCTCCAGCCGGCGGATTGCAGCAGGAAGGGCAGCGCCACATAGCTGACCGCCCAGGCGGAAAAGCCGCAGACCGAAGCGCAGACCGCCAGGCCGATGGTGCGGTTGCGCAGCAGGTCCAGCGGCAGCATCGGCGCCGGCTGGGTCAACTGCCGCGCCACCAGCAGCCAGCAGGCCAGCCCGGCCAGCGCCAGCAGCACCAGCGCCAGCCCGGTGCGCGGCAGCAGCAGGTCCACGCCGAGGAACAGCAGCCCGAAGGCCAGCACGTTCAGCCAGGCGCTGGGCGCGTCGAAGGCGCGGGTGCTGCGCGGCGTGTGCGGCAGCGCCTTCCAGCCGATGGCGCAGCAGACCAGGCCGATCGGGGCGATGACGGCGAACAGCATCGGCCAGGCGGCGAAGGCCAGGATGGCGGCGGCCAGGGTTGGCGCCATGGCGGCGGAGACCGCCACCGCGGTGGCGTTCACCCCGATGGCGCGGCCCAGATGCGCCGCCGGGTAGGTGTAGCGCACCAGCCCCGCGGTCAGCGATTGCACGGCCGAGGACGCCACCCCCTGCACCACGCGGCAGGCCAGCAGCACCCAGAAGTCCGGCGCCATGGCCGCCGCGATACCGCCCAGCGAGAACACCAGCATGCCGCCGAGGAACACCCGGCGGAACCCCAGGATCTCCCCCAGCGAGGCCGCGGGCAGCAGCGTGGTGACCACCGCCAGCAGGTAGGCGTTGGGCAGCCACGTGGCCATGGCCGGGTCGATGCCCAGGTCTCGGGTGATGGTTGGCAGCGCCAGGTTCAGCATCGCGGTGTCCATCACCGTGATGGCGATGGACCCGATGATGGCGACGATGGCCCAGCGCCGGCGGGGCTGTGGCAGCCCGTCGGCGGCTTCGGCGGTGTGGCTCAGGCGGGCAGCTTCGGCAGGGCTACGCCCACCAGCACGTCCCGGGTGACCAGGGCGGCCAATTGATCCTCGCTCCAGCCCTCGGTGCCGGCCGGGCGCCGCGGCAGCACCATCCAGCGGTAGTCCGCGGTGCTGTCCACCACGCGCAGTTCAATGTCGTCGGGCAGTTCGCTGCCCCATTCCGCCATCACCGCGCGCGGTTCGCGCACCACGCGGCTGCGGTAGGAAAAGCTTTTGTACCAGTAGGGCGGGTAGCCCAGCACGGCGCGCGGGTAGCAGCTGCACAGGGTGCAGACGATCAGGTGGTGGCGCTTCGCGGTATCCTCCAGCACCCCCAGCGGCGGGGCGCCGGCCATGGAGATGCCGAGCGCCTCCACCGCCTCGGTGCCGCTGCGCAGCATCATGGCGCGCCATTCCGGGTTCAGCCAGGCGCGGGCCACCATGCGGGCGCCCACCTCGGGGCTGGCCTTGTCGGTGCTGGCCTGCTGCAAGGCCAGTTCATCCTCGCTGACATGCCCCTTGGCGGTCAGCGCGGTGATCAGGCGTTCAAGATGGGCGACGCTTTCGGCGCGGGCGGGCGTGGACATGCTCAGGCGGCCTCCAGCCAATGTTCGAAGATTTCCACCAGCAGCTTGTCCGGGGTCTGGCCGTCCGGGAAGATGCCGGGCTGGTCGAACTCCACATGGTACAGCACGCGGGTTTCCGCCGGGCGGGCGAAGGCCAGGTCTTCCGGGTTGCGGAAGGCGCCCAGCACGCGTTCCACCCGGCCCGGGCGGCCGCGCAGATAATGCGGGGTGCGGATGTGGCAGGGGCCACGTTCCTCGGGCCAATCGTTCTTCACCAGCACCTGGGTGCCGGCGGCGAAGCGCGGGGTCATGCCAGGTCCTCCGGCAGCACCACGCCCTTTTCCAGCATCAGCGTGGTGATGCTGCGCAGCCAGCGCTCGTAGTAGGTCAGCTCGAAATACTCGGCCTCGGGAATGCTCTCGATGCCGCGGCGCAGCTCGTCCACGGTCATGAAGCCCTTCTTCGCCAGCAACTGGCGCAGCGCGTCCACGCGCTTGCCGAAGGCATCCGGCGGCTCCTCGTCACGTTCCACCGGGGTGCAGTGGAAGCGCTGGATGCCGCCGATGTCGTGGATGGCCGGGGTGTGTTCGGTCTCGCTCATGCGGCAAAGCTAGCGCCGCCAGGCGGCAGGCGTCCAGCGGCAGGCGGTCAGCCGCCCACCGTCTCATCCGCCGCCACGCCCCAGATGGCGCTGCGGGGCACGAAGCCGCGATACTCGCCGGCCTGCACCTCGCACCAGGAAGCCCCGGCGGTGCAGGTGCGGATGCGGCCGACGACGCCCGGCATCAGGCGGGCCACCGGGGTGGCATCGGCTTCCGGGCGGCGGCGCAGCATGGTTTCGTTGGCGCGCACCACGAAGGTGCGGCGGCCGGTCAGCGTGGCGGAATGCACCCAGCCCAGGGTGCCCTCCATGTCGCGGATCTGCCGCCATTGCTGGAACTCGCCGACGATCTCCACCGGCAATTCGCGCCGCCGATAGGTCCATTCCGCCGGGTGGGAGGTGCTGGGCCCGACGCGCAGGTTCACTTCATTGGACCGCAGCGCGGCGAAGCGCGGAATGGCCAGGCCGGTGACATTGCCCTTGCCGGGTTCCACCACCAGCGGCGGCGGCACCACCGGGGCCACGGGCGCCGGGGCGGGCGGTTGCGCGGCCGGGCGGGCCGGGCGTTGCGCCGGCTGGGCCGGGCGCCGGGCCGGCTGCGCCGCCGGGCGCT